>JBBRDK010000131.1:0-8436 GCA_038203955.1 Thermoanaerobaculia bacterium
CGTCCGAGTCCGATCGGGCCGCGCTCAAGACCTACCTTTCCCGGTTCGCCGCGGCCCCGGCACCGGCGGCGCGCAAGGCGGACAAGAACGCGGCGCTGGTGAACGCCTACAACGCCTTCACGGTCTCCTGGATCCTGGATCACTACCCGGTCGAGAGCATCCAGGATCTGCGAGCGTCCTTCACGGCGGCGCGGCATCGAATCGGGGCGGGGGAGGTGTCGCTCGACGGCATCGAAAACGGGACGCTACGGCCGCAGGTCGGGTTCCTGGTTCACGCCGCTCTCGTGTGCGCGGCCCGGAGCTGCCCGCCGCTCGCCCGCGAGGCCTACCGCGCCGACCGGTTCGTCTCCCAGACGTCCTACGCCATGCTGCGCTGGCTCGCTCGCGACGACCTGAACCACTTCGATCCGGCGGAGAGGCGCGCGGAAATCTCGCCGATCTTCCGGTGGAACGCGCCCGATTTCGAGAAGGAGAAGGGCGGCCTTCGAGGCGTGCTCTCGATCTACGCGCCGGATGCGTATCGGTCGTTCGTCACCGAGGAGTCGTGCCGCATCGGGTACAAGGCGTACGACTGGGGGTTGAACGACCAGGGGACGCACGGGCGGCAATACCGTCGGAGCTTGTGGTATCGCCTGAAAGAGAAGATCGGGGCGTAGCGAGAAACGGTTGAGCGTTCAGCGTGGAGCGTTGAGCGTTAGGATCAGGAAGAACGGCCTCCCGTCTTCGCGCGTCTGGCGGCTTCGAGGGTGGAGAGGGTGATCGCGTCTCGCTGCAGGACGTTCTTTCCGTATCCCTTGCGCGTGATGAAGTCGAAATCCACCTGGTGGTACGGGATCGCCGCCGGCAGCAGCTCGCGCCGGTAGTGCCAGACTTCCCGCCAGTTCGCGGCCGAGTCCAGGATTCGGGTGCCCGGGCCCGTCATGCGATCCACGATTGCCGCCTGGTTGCGCCCCGCACCGGCGGCCGCGGTTCGTGACGTCGTTGCGGGTCGAGGTCGACATCCCGGCGGCGTCCGCGCTGTCCTCTCCCGTCCGGATCGGCTTGCGCCCCACCCACGTGGGCGGCCCGACAAGCACGAACACCATTCCGCGGTCCGTCACGCTGCCGCGGACCTCGTCCTGCGAGAAGTTGGCGTCGGCGAAGGCGACCCGCCGTTCGAACTCCTGTCGGAACTCGTTGTCCGGAGTCTCGGGGCGCAGGTCCCGCGACGTCCAGAACTTAGTGACGAATTCCGAGCGCGAGACGGGATCGGAAAGCCGAGACCACTCGGTCTTCTCCTCGGCGGTCATCAGGAAGCGGACAGGGCCGTTTCCCCATGCTTCGTTCAGATTCTCGGGAGCGGCCGGCGTCGTTCCGCGGAACTTCGCGTACGAGGTCGCGAGAGAGGACATTTCGGCGGGCGCGGGTTTTCCGCCCGAGGCCAGGCTCTTGCGGGCGTCCTCGAAGGCCACGACCGCCTTTTTCGGGTACATCGAGGCGTCGATCGACGCATTGGGAACGAGGGTCAAGTACGTCTGAAACTGAGCGCGCGCCTCATCGCTCTTCCCGAGCGCGGCATCGCAGACACCGCGCAAGAATGCGAGCGGCCCTTCCGCCATCTTCCGTTCGCTCTCGCGACCTTCTTTCGCCGTCTCGGCGTCGAGCGCGTCCAGGGTCGTCAGCGCGTCGGTATAGGAAGCCGCTCTCACCTGCTGCTTCGCCTTCTGGAAAAGCTCGACGACGCCCTGGGCGGAAAGCGCGCCGGTCGAGAGCAGGGAAACGAGGCCGGCGAGAACGATCTACTTCATAACGGACCTCCCGGGAAACGTCCATGCGAATACTAGCAACGCAAGGGCCGGAAAACGGGAAACGGGAAACGACTCCAACACCTCGTCGGGGTCACGAAGGCGATCTCTGCCGTTCGGCCGCCTCCGCCTCCCGCCGTCCCCCTGGTCGAGGCATAGGATCGTTAAAGCTGCATGAAAACGCACGTGCCTGGCGGGTCTGAACCAATCGGGACCTCGGCGGGAGGGGGAGATTCCGCGGCCTCGGCGCTCGCGGAGGACCTCTCGCGCGCCGTTCGCGGCGAGGTCCGCTTCGACTCGGGCACCCGCGCGCTCTACGCGACGGACGCGTCGAACTACCGTCAGGTTCCCATCGGGGTCGTGGCGCCCCGGGACCGCGAGGACGTCCTGGCGGCGCTCGCCGTCTGCCGGAGCCACGGCGCGCCCATCCTCGCGCGCGGCGCCGGGACGAGCCTCGCCGGGCAGTGCTGCAACGTGGCGGTCGTCCTGGATTGCTCGAAGCACTTCAACCGCGTCCTCGAGATCGATCCCGCGCGCCGCTTCGCGCGCGTCGAGCCCGGCGTGGTGCTGGACGACCTGCGCCGCGAGGCCGAAAAGCACGGGCTCACCTTCGGGCCGGACCCCGCGACGCACCGGTCCTGCACGCTCGGGGGGATGATCGGCAACAACTCCTGCGGCGTCCACTCGGTCATGGCCGGAAAGACGGACGAGAACGTGGAGAGCCTCGAGGTCGTCACGTCGGACGGGCTCATCCTGACGGCGGGCCGGACGAGCGACGCCGACCGGAGGGAGATCGCGGCGGAGGGAGGGCGGCGCGCGGACATCTATCGGAGGCTGGCGGCGCTGCGCGACCGCCACGCGGCCGCCATTCGCGCGCGCTTCCCCGACATTCCGCGGCGGGTCTCCGGATACAACCTGCCGGCGCTGCTTCCGGAGAACGGGTTCGACGTCGGACGCTCGCTCGTCGGGTCCGAGGGCACGTGTGCGTTTCTCCTCGAAGCGACGGTCCGACTCATCTGGAGCCCGCCCGCGCGCTGTCTCGTGGTGCTCGGCTTCGAGGACGTGTACGCGGCCGCGGATCACGTGCCGGCCATCCTCGAGCACCGGCCCATCGGCTTCGAAGGGTTCGACGACGGGCTCGTCGCCGCCGAGCGGAAAGCGAACCTCTTCCCCGACGCGCTCGATCAGCTGCCGCCGGGGCGCGGCTGGCTCTTAGTCGAGTTCGGCGCCGAGGACGCGAAGGGCGCGCTCGAACAGGCGCGCGCGCTGGCCCGGCGGCTGGGCGCCGCGCTGCGCGTCAGGTCCCGCATCGTCGAGGCCCCGGAGGAGCAGCGGAGGATGTGGCGCGTACGCGAGTCCGGCCTGGGAGCGACGTCGCACGCCCCCGGCGAGCCGCTGACCTGGGAGGGCTGGGAAGATTCCGCCGTCCACCCGGCACAGCTCGGCCGCTACCTCCGCGATCTCCGCGCGCTTCTGACGCGGCACGGCTACGGAGGCCACTTCTACGGCCACTTCGGGCAGGCCTGCGTCCACACGCGCACGGATTTCGACCTCGAGTCGGCCGACGGGATCCGGAAATACCGGGCGTTCGTCTCCGAGGCCGCGGACCTCGTCGTCTCGTACGGCGGATCGATCTCCGGGGAGCACGGCGACGGGCAGGCGCGCGCGGAGCTGCTTCCGAAAATGTACGGCGACGATCTCGTCGGCGCGTTTAAGGAATTCAAGGCGATCTGGGACCCGGAAGGGCGGATGAACCCGGGAAAGCTCGGGGACCCGCGGCCCCTCGACGCGGACCTTCGCCTGGGAGCCGCCTACGCGCCGCTCCGGCCCGCGACGGTTTTCTCGTACGAGGAAGACGGCGGCGATTTCTCGCGCGCGATGCTGCGGTGCGTCGGGGTCGGACTCTGCCTCCGGCGGGCGGGCGGCACGATGTGCCCGAGCTACCGCGCGACGAGGGAAGAAAAACATTCCACCCGCGGCCGGGCGCGGCTGCTCTTCGAGATGCTCCGCGGCGAAACGATCCGGGGAGGATGGCGGGACGAGAACGTCCGGGAGGCGCTCGACCTCTGCCTCTCGTGCAAGGGGTGTCGGGGAGAGTGCCCGGCCGAGGTCGACATGGCAACCTACAAGGCGGAGTTCCTTCACCGATACTACGAGGGCCGGCTGCGGCCCCGTTCCGCGTACGCGCTCGGGCTGATTCACCGGTGGGCGCCGATCGGGGGCGCCGTGCCCCGCCTCGCGAATTTGCTCACCCAGACGCCGTTTCTCTCGTCCCTGTCCAAGCGCGTCGCGGGGATCGCGCCGCAGCGGAGCATTCCGCGGTTTGCGCGGAGGTCTTTCCGTTCCGAGTTTCGGGCCTCTCCGGATCGGGCGGGGTCCCGAGGCCCGGTCCTGCTCTGGCCCGACACCTTCAACGACTTCTTCCACCCGGAGACCGCCCGGGCGGCGGCGGAGGTGCTCTCGGCCGCCGGCTTCGACGTGCGGCTTCCCTCGCGGCGGGTGTGCTGCGGCCGGCCGCTCTACGACCAGGGGATGCTCGGATTGGCGCGCGAGCTCTTGGACGACGTGCTCGAGGTCCTGCGCGACGAGATTCGCCGCGGCGTTCCGGTCGTGGTGCTCGAACCGTCCTGCGCCGCGGTCTTTCAGGACGAGCTCCCCAACCTCTTTCCGGACAACCCCGACGCGCGGCGGCTTTCCTCGCAGACCGTCCTGTTCGCCGAGTTCCTCGAGCGCGAGATGCCGGGCTGGACCCCGGGGCGCCTTTCCGGACCGGCCCTCGTCCAGGGGCACTGCCACCAGGCGGCGCTCTCCTCTCTCGCTCCCGAGGCGGCTCTCTTGACCCGGCTCGGGCTCGACGTCCGGCTCCTGGACACGGGCTGCTGCGGGATGGCCGGGGCGTTCGGCTTCGAAGAGAGCCACTACGACGTCTCGGTCGCGATCGCGCGCGACGCTTTGCTGCCGGCGCTCGCCTCCGCGCGCGACGCGCTGGTCGTCGCCGACGGATTCAGCTGCCGGGAGCAGGTCGGCCAGCTCGCGAAACGCCCCGCTTTTCACGTGGCCGAGGTCGTGCATCGGGCGATCGGGAAAGACGGATAGGAGAGGCTTTTTCGCGAAACCAGACACTTCCCGCGGCGCGCGCGGCGTGACATAGGATATCGACGCCGTTGCGGAAGAAGGGGGAGCGGCGCTCGTTTCATGCAGATTTTTCATCGCAGCACGAACACGATTTCTCGCGTCTCGCTCTTCGGGGCGGTGTTCTTCATTGGCATCCTCCTCTGGCTCTTCTACGACCTCGAGGCCTCTCCCTACACGACTCAGCAGAACGTGGCGCGCGAGCAGCCCGTCCAGTTCTCGCACGCGCACCACGTGGGGGCGATCGGGATCGACTGCCGGTACTGCCACACGACCGTCGAAAAGGCCGCGTTCGCCGGCATTCCGCCGACGAAGACGTGCATGAACTGCCACTCCCAGATCTGGGCGCAGAGTCCATACCTCGAGCCCGTGCGGGAGAGCTTCCGGACGGACCAGTCGATCCAGTGGACGCGCGTGCACGACCTGCCGGACTTCGTCTACTTCAACCACGCGATCCACGTGAACAAGGGGATCGGCTGCGAGAGCTGCCACGGGCGGATCGACCAGATGCCGCTGGTCCGTCAGGCCGCGCGGCTCCAGATGTCCTGGTGCCTCGACTGCCATCGCCATCCCGAGCGGCAGATCCGCCCGAAAGAGGAGGTCTTCACGATGGGATACGTTCCGCGCGTCGACCAGGCGACGCTCGGGCCTGAGCTCGTGCGCCGCTACCACCTGCGGAGCCGGGCGGTGCTCGAGAGCTGCTCGACGTGTCATCGATGAATACAGGCGGGAAACGGGAAACGGGAAACGGGAAACGGACACTGCCGGTGTTCTCCGCGACCGCGCAATTGAGCGAACCGAAGACCCTCGATTTCGCGGGCTTGCAGAAGCGGCTCCAGGGGGAGCGCGGCGCGGGCTATTGGCGGAGCCTCGAAGAGCTCCAGCGCACGCCGGAGTTCGAACAGGCGCTGCAGGAGATCGACAGCGCGGAGAACCTCAAGGAGGGCTTCGACCGGCGGGACCTCTTCAAGTTCATGGGTGTGTCGTTCGCGCTCGCGGGGCTAACGGCCTGCACGCGCCAGCCGGCGGAGAAGATCGTCCCCTACGTCCGGCAGCCCGAGGAGATCGTGCCGGGCGGCAAGCCGCTCTTCTTCGCGACCGCGATGACCGTGTCGGGCTTCGCGACCGGCCTTCTGGTCGAGAGCCACCAGGGCCGGCCCACGAAGGCGGAGGGCAACCCGCTTCATCCGGCCAGCCTCGGCGCGACGGATCTCTTCTCCCAGGCTTCCCTGTACGGCCTCTACGATCCCGACCGCTCGCAGACGCTGCAGTACTTAGACGAGATCCGCCCCTGGGCGGCGTTTCTCGCGGCCGCGCGCAACGCCGCCGAAGAGGAACGCGCGAGCGGAGGGGCCGGGCTCCGGATCCTCACTGAGACGGTCTCGTCGCCGACTCTCGCGTCTCAGCTCACGGCGCTCTTGAAGGATTTTCCGGCGGCGCGATGGATCCAATGGGAGCCCGCCGGGCGCGACAGTGCCCGCGCCGGCGCGCAGCTCGCCTTCGGCGAATACACCGACGTCATCGCTGACCTCTCCGGCGCCGACGTGATCCTCTCGCTCGGCTCGGACTTTCTGTCCTGCGGGCCCGGCAGCCTCGCCCTGACCCGCCAGTTCGCCGCGCGCCGCCGGCCCGAGCCCGGTCGAGCGCCGATGACGCGCCTCTACGTGGTCGAGACCGCTTCGACTGTGACGGGCGCCAACGCGGACCACCGGCTTCCCGTGCCCGCGAGCCGGATGGAGGCCGTCGTCCGGGACCTCGCCTCGGCTGTCGGGGTCGGCGGGGGCGGCGCCGCATCGTCCGACCGGTTCGTCGCCGCGCTCGCGGCCGACCTCAAAACGCATGCCGGCCGCAGCGTCGTCGTCGTGGGCCCCGAACAGCCGCCGGCTGTTCACGCGCTCGGCCACGCGATCAACGCGGCGCTCGGCAACTTCGGCCGGACGATCCGGGCGATCGCCCCGGTCGAAGCGAGCCCGTCGAACGAGCTCGCCTCCCTCTCGGAGCTCGTCGCCGACATGGCGGCCGGCCGGGTCTCGACGCTCGTGATGCTCGGCGGAAACCCCGTGTACTCGGCGCCCGCGGATCTCGAGTTCGGGCAGCGACTTGCCAATGTGAAGCGGCGGATCCATCTTTCTCTGTACCAGGACGAGACGTCGGCCGTGTGCCAGTGGCACATCCCCGAAGCCCACTTTCTGGAGGCATGGAGCGACGCCCGCGCGTTCGACGGCACCGCCTCGATCGTGCAGCCGTTGATCGCGCCGCTCTACGACGGCCGGTCCGCCCACGAAGTCCTGGGAGCCTTCACGGGCTCTCCCGAGGGTTCGGGTTACGACCTCGTCCGCACTTACTGGAAGAATCGGATGGGGTCAGACTTCGAGCCGGCATGGCGGCGCGCGCTTCACGACGGCGTGATCGCGAAAACGGCCTCGCCGGAGAAGCGCGTTTCGGTTCGCGAGATGCCTCCCGCGACGCCGGGGTCTCCGGGCGGGACCGGCGAAGGCCTCGAGATCGTCTTCCGAACGGACTCGAAGCTGTACGACGGACGCTTCGCGAACAATGGCTGGCTCCAGGAGCTGCCGGACCCGATCACGCGGCTGACCTGGGACAACGCCGCGCTCTTCTCGATCGAGACCGCGCGGCGCCTCAACATCCGCAAGGAGGACGTGGTCGAGCTCTCATTTCGGGGACGTTCCGTGAAGGCCGCCGCGTGGGTCGAGCCGGGCCTGCCCGACGGGACGGTC
Source organism: Thermoanaerobaculia bacterium (assembly GCA_038203955.1). GTDB lineage: Bacteria > Acidobacteriota > Thermoanaerobaculia > UBA5066 > Gp7-AA6 > JALYUA01. The sequence goes on from JBBRDK010000131.1 coordinate 7,655, forward strand.
GTCCTGAACCTCGGCCACGGCCGCAAGCGCGCCGGGCGGCTCGGCTCCGGGATGGGCGCGAACGCCTACGCCCTGCGCCGGTCCGACGCCCTCTGGTCGGCATCCGGGCTCTCCGTTCGCAAAACGGGCGAGACCTATCCGCTCGCCTGCACGCAGCTCCACCAGAACATGGAGGGCCGCGAGATCGTGCGCGCCGCGAATCTGGAGGAGTACGAGAAGAACCCCGGTTTCGTCCACGAGAAGGAGAAGGAGCCGGACCGCGTGCTCTCGCTCTACCCCGAGTACCCGTCGGACACCTATGCGTGGGGGATGGCGATCGACCTCTCCGCCTGCGTCGGCTGCAACGCGTGCGTGCTCGCCTGCCAGTCGGAGAACAACATCCCCGTCGTCGGCAAGGACCAGGTCCGCCGCGGCCGCGAGATGCACTGGCTGCGCATCGATCACTACTACGGAGGCGAGCCGGCGAACCCGCGCCACTTCTTCCAGCCGGTGCCCTGCATGCACTGCGAGAACGCGCCGTGCGAGCTCGTCTGCCCGGTCGGCGCCACGGTCCACAGCGCCGAAGGGTTGAACGACATGGTCTATAACCGATGCGTGGGCACGCGGTACTGCTCGAACAACTGCCCCTACAAAGTGCGGCGATTCAACTTCTACCATTACTCGACGCAGTTCCGGGCTCCGAGCATGCGGATGCTCGCCAACCCGGACGTGACGGTGCGGTGGCGCGGCGTGATGGAGAAGTGCACGTACTGCGTCCAGCGGATCAACGGAGCGAAGATCGA
>JBBRDK010000132.1:0-8045 GCA_038203955.1 Thermoanaerobaculia bacterium
CCCGCGGGCTTCCGGCCCGTAGCCCCCCGGAGCGGTGACGCCCCGGGACCCGGAACAGGCTCGTAGCTCAGGGGGAGAGCACCACATTGACACTGTGGGGGTCAGCGGTTCAAATCCGCTCGAGCCTACCAATCGTCGCTCCCGAAGGCGCTTAGCTCAGCTGGGAGAGCGCTACCTTCACACGGTAGAGGTCAACGGTTCGATCCCGTTAGCGCCTACCAAAGACCGACGGGAGCCGGCAAACGGGAATCGGAAATCGGGAATCGAATCAACGCGGGGTGACCCGCGTTTTTGCTTTTTAGTGACAGAGGAGGCGGAGGAAAACATGGAAGCCCGGGCGGACGCGGTCACGATCACATTGCCCGACGGTTCGACGAAGTCGATTCCGCGCGGGACGACCGTGCGCGACGTCGCGGCCGGGATCGGCCCGCGCCTGGCGAAGGACGCCTGGGCGGGCAAGCTCGACGGCAAGGTGGTCGACTTGAAGACGCCGGTCGAATCGGACGCCTCCGTCGAGATCATCACGGCGAAGTCTCCCGACGCGGTCCCGATCTACCGCCACTCGACGGCCCACCTGACGGCCCAGGCGGTCAAGCGCCTCTTCCCCGACGTCGAGATCGGAATCGGTCCGCCGATCGAGAACGGCTACTACTACGACTTCAACCCGAAGCGCGCGTTCACTCCCGAAGATCTGGCGGCCATCGAGGCCGAGATGCGCAGGATCATCGCGGAAGACCTCGCCATCGAACGGCTCGACATGCCGATCGAAGAGGCGATCTCGATCTTCGAGAAGCAGGGCGACGCTCTGAAAGTGGAGATCGCGCGCGGGATTCCGGAGGGCGAGCGCGTTTCGTGCTACCGGCAGGGCGAGTTCGTCGACCTGTGCCGCGGCCCTCACGTCGCATCCACGGGCCGGCTCGGCGTGTTCCGCCTGACGCATACGGCCGGCGCCTACTGGAAGGGCGACGAGCACAACCCGATGCTCCAGCGGATCTACGGCGCGTCGTTCCTGACCCAGAAGGAGCTCGACGCCTATCTCGCGAAGCTCGAAGAGGGACGCGCCCGGGATCACCGCAAGCTCGGAAAGGAGCTCGACCTCTTCTCCTTCGACCCGCTCGCTCCCGCCTCGCCCTTCTTCCACCCGAAGGGAGCGGCGGTCTATACGCAGCTGCTCGATTACCTTCGAGCGGAATACAGATCGCGAGGCTACGACGAGGTGATCACGCCGCAGATCTTCGATTCCGAGCTGTTCAGGATCTCCGGGCACTACGACAACTACAAAGAAAACATGTACTTCGCTTCGATCGACGATCGGGAATTCGGCGTCAAGCCGATGAACTGCCCGGGCCACTACCTCATGTTCCGGGAGAAGCACTGGTCTTACCGCGATCTTCCCGTCCGGTGGGCCGATTTCGGGCGCCTTCACCGCTACGAGCGGTCCGGGGTGACCGCCGGCCTGACGCGCGTCCGCACGTTCTCCCAGGACGACGCGCACATCTTTGCGCCCTTGGACAAGCTCGAGGACGAGATCTTCCGGTTTCTCGACTTCATCGAGACGGTCTACGGCCACTTCGGATTCGACGAGGTCGAGATCTCGCTCGGGCTGCGGCCGGACAAGCGCATCGGCTCCGACGAGATGTGGGACCGTGGCGAAGCCGCTCTCGACGCGGCTCTGCGCAAGGCGGGCCGGAAATTCGTCGTGACGCCGAACGACGGCGCGTTCTACGGGCCGAAGATCGACTTCCGGGTGCAGGACGCGATCGGCCGAGGCTGGCAGCTGGGCACGATCCAGTGCGATTTTTCGCAGGCGGAGCGATTCGACCTGTCGTACATCGGTGAAGACGGAGGCCGGCACCGGCCGGTCGTCCTGCACCGCGCCATCCTTGGCTCGCTCGAGAGATTTCTCGCGATTCTGATCGAGCACACGGCGGGCAATTTTCCGTTCTGGATCGCGCCGGTTCACGCCGTGGTGCTTCCCGTATCTGACAAGTTCTCCGACGCGACCCGGGCGGCGGCGGCGAAGCTGAAGGCCCTCGGTCTTCGCGTCGAGCTCGATGACCGGAACGAGAAGCTCGGAGCGCGGATTCGCAAAGCCGAGATGCAGAAGGTTCCGTGCATGCTGGTGGTGGGAGAGAAGGAGGCGTCGGCGGGCACGGTTTCCGTGCGCCTGCGCCACGGCGGAGACGCCGGGACGATGACCCTGGAAGAATTCGCATCGGCCGCGGGCCGGGCGATCGCGGAGAAGAAAAAAGAGCTGGGCGCTTTCGCGGAGGTGAAAGATCGATAAGAAAAGCATCCGAGTCAACGAACAGATCCGGTGGAAGGAAGTCCGCCTGATCGGCGAGTCAGGGGAGGCGCTGGGAGTCGTTCCGATGGCGGAGGCTCTCCAGAAAGCGCGTGAAGCGACGCTCGACCTGGTCGAAATCGCTCCGACGGCCGTCCCTCCCGTCTGCCGGATCATGAATTTCGGAAAATTCATCTACCAGCAGAAGAAGAAGCAGCAGGACTCGAAGAAGAAACAGAAGACGACACAAGTCAAAGAAGTGAAATTTCGACCCAACATCGACGACCACGATTACGACTTCAAGATCAAGAACATCCTGAAGTTCCTGGCCCACGGGGACAAGGTCAAGGCCACCGTGCAGTTCCGCGGCCGCGAGATGGCGCGCCGCGAGAACGGGCAGAAGGTGCTCGACCGCCTGCTCGTGGACCTCGCCGGGAGAGCGGCGGCGGAATCGCGGTCGGAGATGCTCGGAAATCGCCTCTACCAGATCCTCGCGCCGGTGAAGGCGCACGAGAAGCCGGAGAAACCCGCCCCGCAGATCGCGAAGGCGTGAGGAGCGAGGCCGGGAAACGGAAAACGTAAAACGGAAAACGAGGAAATTCAGATGGGAACAGAGGCGGTGGGAACGGGGCCCTTGGCTCGTTTCCCGTTTCCCGTTCCCGCGCGAACGGAGTGAGCCAATGCCGAAATTGAAAACGCATCGTGGAGCGGCCAAGCGATTCCGCAAGACGGCGTCCGGAGCGTTCAAGCGATCGAAAGCGATGAAGAGCCACATCCTCACCAAGAAGGCAGCTGGACGCAAACGGGGACTCGCGCAGGCGACCCTCGTCTCCAAGTCGGACCACAAACGCGTCTCGGAGATGCTGCCGAACGCCTGAACGGGAAACGAAAAACGGTAAACGAAGCCAGGAACTGGTCACGAGACAGCGCGGATCCGACATCTTGTCGATTCCCGTTTCCCGTTTCCCGATTCCCGGCCCCCAGGAGTAACGACATGCCGCGCGTCAAACGTGGGAACAAGCGAAAGAACCGCCGGGCGAAGACCCTGGCGCTGGCGAAGGGCTATTACGGAACGAAATCCAAGTCGTACCGGATGGAGAAGCTTCAGGTCGAGAAATCGCTGCTCTATGCCTACCGGGACCGGAAGGCGAAGAAGCGCGACTTCCGAGGCCTCTGGATCGTCCGCATCAACGCGGCCGCCCGGGAGAACGAGATCTCGTACAGCCGTTTGATGGACGGCCTGAAGAAGGCCGGCAACGACATCAATCGGAAGATGCTGGCCGACCTCGCCGTCACGGATCCGGGCGCGTTTACGCAGCTCGTCGGGGTCGCGAAGGCGGCTTTGACCACCGCGTGAGCCCGAGCGCGGCGCGCGTCCGCCGGTCGATGCAGGATGGATGACGAGAGGGGGACCGGAGCGCCCGACGATCCGATAGCGAGCGTCCTCGAGACCTTCCGCGAGGCGGTCGCCGCCGGCGTCTCGTCGCGGGGCGACTTCGAGCGGCTGAAGGGCCGTTTTCTCGGGCGCGAGAAGGGGCTCGTTCCCGCCCTGTTCTCCGGCGTGAAGGACCTTCCGCCGGCGGAGCGCGGCGGATTCGGCGCGCGCGCGAACGCCGCCAAGCGCGAGATCGAGGCGGCGGTCGGCCGGCTCTCCGACGACGTCGGCCGCCGCGAGGCGGAGTCCCGAGAAAGGGCCGCCGCTGTGGACGTCACGCTGCCCGGCCGGCGGCCCCGCACCGGCGCCCTGCATCCGCTGACGATCGTGCGGCGGCGCGTCGAGGAGATCTTTCTGCGGATGGGCTACTCGATCGCCGACGGGCCCGAGATCGAGAACGACTTCCACAACTTCGAGGCGTTGAATTTCCCGCCGGAGCATCCGGCTCGCGACACGCAGGACACCTTTTTTCTGGAAACGCCCGCCCGATCCCCGCTCCTACTCCGCACGCACACGTCCCCGGTGCAGATCCGGGAGATGCGGCAGCGCGGGGCGCCGTTGCGCATGATCATGCCCGGCCGGGTCTACCGGAAGGACGAGGTCGACGCGACGCACTCGCCCGTCTTCCATCAGGTCGAAGCGCTCGTCGTCGATAAGGGGATCTCGCTCGCGGACCTGAAGGGGACCGTCGAGACGTTCCTCTCGGAGCTCTTCGGCGCCGGGACGAAGGCCCGGTTCATTCCGACGTTCTTCCCGTTCGTCGAGCCCGGCGCCGACGTGCACATGACGTGCATCTTCTGCCGCGGAGCGGGATGCCGGAAGTGCAAGGCGTCCGGCTGGATCGAGATCATGGGGGCGGGCTGCGTCCATCCGAACGTCCTCGTCCGGGCCGGGATCGATCCGGAGACCTACACGGGGTTCGCGTTTGGAGGCGGCATTGACCGCATCGCACTCCTTCTCTACGGCTTTCCCGACCTCCGGCTGCTCTTCGAGGGGGACGAGAGGTTTCTCGGCCAGTACGCGGGGCGCCTGCTCGGGGACCCCCCGTGAGGTTCTCACTCGAATGGATCGCAGAGTTCCTCGAAGCCGCGCCTACGGCGCAGCGCGCCCGCGCGCTGCTCGATCAGGCCGGGCTCCCCGTCGATTCGGTCGAGGAGACGGAACGCGGCCCGGTGCTCGACGTCGAGATCACGCCGAACCGCCCCGACGCGATGAGCCATCTCGGCCTCGCGCGGGAGCTGTCCGCGTTGATGCCCGCCCCGCTCGCTCCCCCGGGACCCGACTTCGCAATACCCGCCGCCTCCGGCGACCCGGTCGAATCGCTGACGTCGATCGTCATCGCGGTCCCGCGCCTCTGCCGCCGCTTCGGTGCGCTCCTGTTGCGAGGCGTGGCGGAGGACGCGCCCGCTCCTGAGCGCGTGCGGGCGCGGCTGGCGGCCATCGGCAGCCATTCCATCAGCGCTCCGGTCGACGCGACGAACTACGCCCTCTGGGCGGTCGGGCAGCCGCTGCACGCCTTCGATTTCGAGAAGCTGCGCGGCGGCGTGCTGGTCGTCCGCAAGGCGCGCCGCGGCGAGACCCTCGTCACCCTCGATGGAGTCGAGCGGCGGCTCGAAGCTTCCGACGTCGTGGTCGCCGACGCGGAACGCGCGGTGTCTCTGGCCGGGATCATGGGGGGGCTCGACACCGCCGTCACGAAGGACACGCGGCAGGTGCTGCTCGAAGCGGCGTGGTGGGACCCCGTCGCCATTCGCCGGACCGCGAGGCGGCTCGGCATGCACACGGACGCCTCCCACCGGTTCGAGCGCGGCGCGGACATCACGGCGATTCCGAATGCCCTGAACCTCGCGGCCAACCTCATTCTGGCCTCGGCCGGCGGGACCCTCAGCCCGGGCCTCCTCGACGCGCGCGGGCTTCCCTTCAAGAACCGACGCGCCGCGTTGCGGCTGTCCCGTCTCCGCCTCGTGGCGGGAGACCCGTCGCTGACTTTGGAGCTCGCCGCGGACATCCTCGCCCGGCTGGGGTTCGAGCCGGAGGTCCGGGGACGCCGGATCTCCGTCCGCGTGCCGCTGCGGCGGCACGACGTGCGGATCGAGGACGATCTCGTCGAAGAGGTGCTGAGGGTTCACGGCTACGACCGCCTGCCGTCGCGCGTACCTCCTTCTCTGGCGCCCGGCCGGCATCTCGAGCCGCGCCGGATCGTCGAGGACAGCCTCTCCGACGGCGCCGCCGCGGCGGGTCTCTACGAGACGGTCGGATATCCCTTCGTCGATCGCGAGGCGAGCGAGCGCCCCTTCGCGCCGTGGCTCGAAGCGGCCGGGATGGGGCGGTCGATACGCGTCGCCAACCCTTTGGACGAGACACGGCGCGAGCTTCGCACGACCCTTCTGCCCGGCCTTCTGGACGCCCTTTCCGCCAACGCCCGGCACGGCCGGCCCGATGCCGCCCTGTTCGAGGTGGGCCGCGCGTTCGGACGGGCGGACGGCGATCCCGAGAATCCCCCGTCGCTCGAGTCGCGGCGGTTCGCCTTCGCGCTCGCGGGCAACGGCCGCTCGCACTGGAGCGCCCCGGGGCCGACGCGGGCGTTCGACTTCTTCGACGCCAAGGGCACCGTCGAAAGGGTCGTCGAGCCCTGGATCGCGGCGGAGGACCTCTGCTGGCGGCCCGCGGAGATGGAGGCCTTCGCCCGCGGCGCGGCCGCCTGGGTCGAGACGTCCGTGGGCGTGCTCGGGGTGGTCGGGCTCGTCTCGCGGGCAGAGCGCGACCGGCGATCGCTGCCCGAGAACGTCTTCGCCGGCGAGCTTCTCGTCGAAAGAATTCCGAGCCGCCCGCGGCTGGCGCGCTTCGCGCCCTACTCGACGTTCCCCTCGGTCGAGGTCGATCTCTCGTTCGCCCATCGGCGCGCGCTGGCGTGGGACGAAATCGCCGCCTTCGTGCGGGAGCGGGCGATGACCGATCTCGAATCCGTCCGTGTCGCGGACCGTTACGAAGGGAAGAACGTGCCGGGCGACCAGACCAAGACCACGGTCCGGCTGACCTTCCGTTCGCCGGACCGCACCTTGACCTCGGACGAAGTGAACCGTGAGAGAGACGGCCTCGCGGCGGCGCTGCGGGATCGTTTTGGAGTCACCTTTTAAGCGGAACCCGCGGGAGGCGGGAGCTCATGGACAACGCGAACACGAAAATCTTCGATGCCCTGGATCGCAAGATCGAGAAACTGCTGGGGCGTCTCCAGACGCTCGCCGGCGAGAACGAGCGCATGAAAAGCGAGCTCGCCGCCGCGCGCAAGGCGGAGAAGGACGCGGGCGACGCGCGCGGCGCGGTCGAGCGCTTCGAAAAGGACCAGCAGACGGTCCGGGAGCGGCTGGAAAAGCTGATCCAGTCGCTGGAATCGGCGGAGGAGAAGTAGCTTTCAGTTCTCAGTTCTCAGTTCTCAGTTCTCAGTTTTCAGCTCTCAATTCTCAGACAGCTCTGCTGCGGGAGAGGCGATAAACGTCCGGCTGCGCTGAACGAGACCGACTGAAAACTGACGACTGATAACTGATAACTCGGCGATAGCTAACTGATTGACTCCGCTGGAGGACAGAGACTAGACTGCAGGCCACGAAAGGAGTCTGCCTCCGTTGAACAGAAGGGGCAGCGTGACGCAGGTAGAGATTTTCGGCCAGACGTACAACGTCCGGGCCGAGGGCGACAGCACGTACATTCATGACCTCGCCCGTTTCGTCGATTCCAGAATGAAGGAAGTGGCGGAGAAGACGGCAACCGTCGACACGACAAAAATTGCCATCCTGGCCGCCCTGAACATCTCGGATGATCTGCATCAGCGGGAGAGAACGCGGAAGGACACTCCGACCGACGCGGTCGCGCGGGCGGAGCGTCTCATAGAGAAACTGGACGCCGCTCTGGGCAGCTGAAGACGAGGCGTCGGCGCCCCGGGTCTCCCCGGGGACACCAAACGTGACGAGCGGTCGCATCGGTAGTGAAAACCCGAAATGAAACTTGAGGCGGGAAAGAGACTTCCGGACGCTTAGGGAATGTTTGGCGTCGCGCGTTCGACGTTCTAGCGGTTAGCGTGTAGCCGGCTCGACTTCGGCGCCCCGCGGGAGAAGGGGAGCCGACAATGGAATCAACCTACGCGATCGCGATCGCGATCGGTCTCGCCTTAGGGGGCGTGATCGGAGCATTCGCGTACGTCACCCTCAAGAAGAAATTCGCGGTCAGCCAGGCGGCCGCAAAGCTCGAGGCCGAGCGGGTCCTCTCCGAGGCGAGCAGGACCGCCGAGGGGCGGCTGCGCGAGGCGTCGATCGAGGCCAAGGAGAACGT
>JBBRDK010000133.1:0-7957 GCA_038203955.1 Thermoanaerobaculia bacterium
GGGGACGGTCGGCTACATGTCGCCGGAGCAGGTCCGGGGCAAGCCGGCGGACCACCGCTCGGACATCTTCTCGCTGGGCGCGATCCTGTACGAGATGCTCTCCGGCGACCGGGCGTTCCGGGGCCAGTCCGCGGCGGAGACCATGGCGGCGATCGCCCAGAAAGACCCGCGCGAGCTGACAGAAACCGGAGGGCGGTTCCCGTCTTCGATCGAGCGGATTTTTCGCCACTGCCTCGAGAAGCGGCCGGAGGAACGTTTCGATACCGCGCACGACCTCGCGTTCGCGCTCGAGACGGCCATCGGAAGCCCGAGCGCGACGACACAGGTTGCGCCGGCGATCGGCGCGAAGAAATCCTGGCTGATTCCGGCACTCGGAGCCCTGGCGCTCCTCGCCGCGCTCGGGGCCGGTTTTCTTCTGGGAGGCCGGCTGCGCGCGCCTGCCGGGTCGCCACAACAGGTGACCCGTCTCGTCCGTCTCACCTACACGTCGACGTCCGAGTCGCCTTCCTGGTCGCCGGACGGGAGTCTGCTCGCCTACGCCTCGGACCGAAGCGGCAACTTCGAGATCTTCGTCCGCCGCGGGGACGAGGGCCAGGACGTCAACGTCACGAACGACCCGGGCCAGGACGTTCAGCCCGCCTTCTCTCCGGACGGCAATACGATCGCCTTCGTCTCGACGCGCGCCTCGCGGACCGGGCTAATCAAGATCGGGGGCACGCTCGTCCGCAACACGCGCACCTATGGCGGAGACCTCTGGATCGTGCCGTCCTTCGGGGGCGCCGCGAGGCGTCTGGCGCCGGACGCGAACTATCCGATCTGGCGTCCCGACGGCAAGGGGATCCTTTACGCGAGCGGGCCGGAGAACCGGCGGGCGATCCTGGAAGTTTCGCCCGGCGGCGGAGCGCCCCGGGCGATCCTCGCCAGCGACGCGTCTTCGTTCGAGATCGCTCGAATTGCCTGCTCGCCGGACGGGCGCTGGGTGAGTTTCGAGACGCAGGCCGATGGGGTATTTCTGCTGCCGGCGTCGGGTGGAACCCCTCGGGCCCTGTTGACGGGATTCAGCCACGGATGGGACGGCTCTTCCCGTCGCCTCTACTACCTGTCGCTCGCCCCGCAGGGCGGGAGTCGCGTTCAATTTGCCGAGATCGATCCGGATCGGGGCGTTGTACGAAACGCCTCGAAAACGATCGGACTCATGACCGCGTCCCTTCGGGATCTCGCGGTCTCTCGCGATGGGTTGCAGATCGCGGTGGCAGAAGAATCGGGCTCCCGCAACCTCACCCGCCTGCCGCTTGCGCCGGGAGGCGGGACTGCCGCCGGTCCCGAGGAGCCGCTCTCGACGGGCCGGGTCACTGACGGCTATCCGAACGTGTCCCCGGACGGCCGTCGCGTGGCCTACATCAGCGACGTCCTCGGCCGCGCGGAATCGTGGATCCTCGACCTGGAGATCCGGCGTCGCGAGCGCCTGCCGTTGCCGGGTGAAGACCTCGCCCAGGTCGGCCCGGTGTGGATGCCCGACGGGCGCCGGCTTCTCCTGGGCCGGCTGCTTTCGGGCAACGTCGGGTCGAACTGGATCGTGGCCGTCGACGGGAGCGGCTCGGAGGAGATTCTGAGTCGAGTCGCGAGAGAGGGCTTTGGCTCGACGATCAGCGCGGCTCCCGACGGCAAGAAAATCCTTTACCCGAAATTGGTTCAGGGAGTGCAGCAGATCTTCCTTTTCGACCTCGCCTCGCGTCAGTCGGTCCAGCTCACCGGCTCCCCCGGGAGCAAGTTCGACACGGTCTGGGCGCCCGACGGCCGCTCGATCGCCGTGACGGCTCTTCGAGACGGCGTCATTCAACTCTTCCGAATGCCGGCGTCGGGAGGCGCGATGCAGCAGCTGACGACCGGATACGAGCGCATGCGTCACCCGTTCTACTCGCCCGACGGACGGTGGATCTACATCCAGCCGAGCCACCGGAACATCCACCGCGTTCCGGCCGAGGGCGGACGACTCGAGCAGGTCACGCGCTTTCCGGAAACGGGACTCTTCCTGGAAGAGCCGACGATCTCTCCCGACGGACGCTATCTCTACTATTGCCGCGGCAACGGCGGCTCCTCGCTCTGGCTGATGAAGCTCGAAGCCGAAGGTCTTTCGAGCGCCGATCCGAAGAAGACCCCATGACGCTCACCGCCGGCTCCCGCCTGGGACCCTACGAGATCCTGTCGCCGCTCGGCGCGGGCGGGATGGGAGAGGTCTACAAGGCGCGTGACACGCGTCTGGATCGCACGGTGGCGATCAAGGTGCTGGCCTCCCACCTCTCGGCCTCTCCCGAGGTCCGCCAGCGCTTCGAGCGCGAGGCGAAGACGATCTCGCAGCTCTCGCACCCGCACATCTGCGCGCTGCACGACGTGGGTCGGGAGGGGGACACCGAGTACCTCGTCATGGAGTACCTGGAGGGAGAGACACTGGCGGACCGGCTGCTCAAGGGTCCGCTGCCGCTCGAACAGACGCTCCGCTTCGGGATCCAGATCGCCGACGCGCTGGACAAGGCGCACCGTCAGGGAATCGTGCACCGGGACCTGAAGCCGGGCAACGTGATGCTGACCAGGTCGGGGGTCAAGCTCCTGGACTTCGGGCTCGCCAAGGCGGTGGCGCCGGCGTCGCAGCAGTCGAGCCTGACGGCTTTTCCGACTCAGCACGCTCTGACGCAGGAGGGGACGATCCTCGGGACGTTCCAGTACATGGCGCCGGAGCAGCTCGAAGGGAAAGAAGCCGATTCGCGGACCGACATCTTCGCGTTCGGTTGCGTGCTCTACGAGATGGCCACCGGAAGGAAGGCCTTCACTGGCGCGACGCAGGCCTCGCTCATCTCCTCGATTCTGCGGGACGAGCCGCAGCCGATCTCGCAGGTCCAACCCATGTCGCCGCCCGCGCTCGACCACGTGGTGAAGAAGTCGCTGGCGAAGGATCCCGAGGACCGCTGGCAGAACGCGGCCGACCTCGGGGGCGAGCTGAAGTGGATCGCGGAAGGCGGCTCGCAGACAGGAGCCACGGCCGTCTCCCCTGGCCGCCGAAGGCGCCGGGATTGGTTCGCTTGGGCGGCGGCCGCGCTCCTCCTTGTCGGCGTTGTCGTTCTTGGAAACGAAGTGCGGCGGCTCGAGACCGGCAACCGGGTTCGAGCGATCCACTCTTTTCTCGATCCTCCGGAGAAGACGTCTTTTCGGTTCACGGGGGACGACTCGGCCCCCATCGCTCTGGCACCCGACGGCGAGCGGGCGGTGTTCGGCGCCGGCGGAAAACTCTGGGTTCAATCGTTCGCCGCCGGCACCGTCGCGCCGCTCGGGGCGACGGAGGGCGGCCGGTTCCCGTTCTGGTCCCCGGACAGCCGTTCGATCGCGTTCTTTTCGGACGGGAAGCTCAAAGTCCTGGATGCGTCGGGCGGACCCGTCCAGACTGTCTGCGACGCTCCGAATCCCCGCGGGGGCTCGTGGGGGAAGAGCGGCGTCATCGTTTTTACGCCGGACGTCGGGACCGGTCTGTTCCGAGTGGCGGCATCCGGCGGCTCGCCCGCGCCGCTCACGGTGCTGACGGACAAGAAGAAACACACCACCCATCGGTGGCCGTATTTCCTGCCCGACGGAAACAACGTCCTCTATCTGGCGGCGAACCATGCAAACCCGCGATCCGAGGAGAACGGTATCTACGTCGTGTCTCTGAACGGGGGCGCCCCCCGGCGGCTGATGTCGGCGACCGGCAGCGCCCAGTACGCCGCGGGCTGGCTCCTGACGGTTCGGGACACCAACCTGATGGCAGTTCCGTTCGATCCGAAGAAGATCGCCGTTTCCGGGGAGGCCATACGAGTTGCCGGCGATGCGAACTTCGACGCCGGGGTCTGGCGGGGCACGTTCGCGACGTCCGAGAACGGCCTTCTCGCGTATCAGCTCGCGCGCCAGGGCGGCGGAGGCCGGTTGACCTGGTTCGATTCTTCGGGCCGACGTATCGCTCCCGTCGCCGAAAAGAGCGAGGCGTATGCGCCGGAGGTGTCGCCCGACGGGCGCCGCGCCTCCGTTGTGATGGGGGACCCCAACAACGATGTCTGGGTCTACGAGCTCGATCGGGCGGTCCAGACGCGTCTGACGACCAACATTCAGGCGCAGATTGCGCCCATCTGGTCTCCGGACGGCTCTGAGATCGTCTTCGTCCAGGGATTGAGCGGCGGCAGCGACTTCATCCTGACCACCGTCGCGGCGGATGGAGCGGGCGGAGTCAAGGAGATCGCGCGATCCAGGGAGAGGCTCGAAGTGACCGACTGGTCGCGCGACGGGCGCTATCTCCTCGTGGACAGGGGCAACATCGGCGCGTCCGACATGTGGGTTTTCCCGCGAGCCGACACGGCGAAGGCGTTTCCCCTGGTTGTCTCCCAGTTCCTGGACCGAAGCGGTCAGTTCTCGCCGGACGGGCGGTGGGTCGCCTACACCTCGCAGCAGACCGGCCGCGACGAGGTCTACGTCACGTCTTTTCCGGACGCCGGAGCGAGGCGCCAGGTGTCCGGCGCCGGCGGGACGCAACCGCGCTGGAGTCCCGACGGTCGGGAGCTCTATTTCGTGTCCGCGGAAGACGACCTGAGCGCGGCGTCCGTCGACGGCAGCGGACCGCGCTTCGTCGTGAAGGACGTTCGACCTCTCTTTCGAGTGAATATGTTCGTCGGTCCACGATTCGGGCTCTACGGATACGACATCTCCGCCGACGGGAAGCGATTCCTCGTCAACGACGCCGGAGAGGCCGGCGTACCGCGCGTGGCGCTCGTCACGAACTGGACGGCGGAACTGAAGAAGTGACCACTGTGATATAACCATGGTCTTCTAGAGGTGACCATGAGGACGATTCCTGCCGCGAGATTCAAGGCCGGCTGTCTCAAGATCATGGATGAGGTCCAGGCGGGGCGCGAGCCCGTTCTCATCACCAAGAAGGGGAAGCCGGTCGCGCGGCTCGTTCCCGTCGACGAGCCGGCTCGCGACGTCTTCGGATGCCTTTTGGGAGAGCTCGAGATCGCGGGAGATATCGTCGGCCCCGTGATTGCGCCGTCGGCGTGGAAGGGATCCCGGTGATTCTTCTCGACACACATGTTCTGCTGTGGCTCGCGGCCGAGCCGTCGCGGCTTTCACGGGCGGCGGCGGCGGCGATCCGCCGCGCGCTTCGCTCTGGCGGCATTGCGATTGCCTCCATCAGTCTCTGGGAGATTGCCGCGCTCTTCGCCCGGGGACGGCTGCGCTCCCGCGGGACGATCGAAGCTTCCCTCCAGGCCATCCTGCAGGCCACCGGAGTGACCCTTCGAGAGATTACGCCGACGATTGCGGCGCTGGCGGCTCAGTTTCCGAGCGACTTCTCGACCGATCCGGCCGACCGCCTGATTGCGGCGACGGCGCGGGGAGAGGGACTCACGCTCGTCACTCGGGACGAGCGGATCCGTTCGAGCCCTCTGGTCCGGACCGTCTGGTGAGCCTCGCTCCCGGTTCCCGTCTCGGCCCCTACGAGATCGTCTCGCCGCTCGGCGCGGGCGGGATGGGGGAGGTCTACCGCGCGAAGGATCCTCGGCTGGGTCGCGACGTCGCGATCAAGGTGCTGCCGGCATCGTTTTCGAACGACCCCGACCGCCTCCGCCGCTTCGAGCAGGAGGCGCGCGCCGCGGGGCTCCTGAACCATCCGAACATCACGTCGGTCTACGACATCGGTTCGGCCGACGGGGCGCCGTACGTCGTCACGGAGCTCCTGGAGGGCGAGACATTGCGGGAGGCTCTGGCGGGTGGCAGTCTGTCTGCCCGCAAGGCGATCGAGTACGCGATTCAGCTGGCTCACGGGCTGGCCGCCGCGCACGAGAAGGGGATCGTCCACTGGGACCTGAAGCCCGAGAACCTGTTCGTCACGAGGGACGGCCGGGTCAAGATCCTCGACTTCGGCCTCGCGAAGCTCACTCACGCCGAGGAGGGCAGCTCGGCGAGTCGGACGAATCTTCCCACCGACGTCGCGGGCACCGAGCCCGGCATCGTCCTGGGGACCATGGGCTACATGGCGCCCGAGCAGGTGCGGGGGAAGCCGGCCGACGCGAGGAGCGACATCTTCGCGTTCGGCGCGATCTTCTTCGAGATGCTCTCCGGCAAGCGGGCGTTCCACGGCGACTCGGCCGCGGACACGATGATGGCGATCCTGCGAGAGGACCCGCCGGACCTCTCGGTCACGAACCAGAACGTCTCGCCGGGCCTGGAGCGGATCCTGCGACACTGCCTGGAAAAGAATCCGGAGCAGAGGTTCCAGTCCGCGCGCGACCTCGCGTTCGACGTGGAGGCGCTATCCGGGCTCTCGGCTCCGACGGCGAGGTTTGCCTCGATTCCAAGGGTTCGCCCGAATCGCGTTCTCCTCGCGGCCGCGGCAATCGTTCTCGCCGCTGCGGCAGCCGCGGTTTCCTACTTCCTCGGCCGGCGCGCGGGGACGCAGGTCGTTCAGCCGTCCCGGACGTACGTGCCTCTGTCGTTCGCGCAACAGGCGATCTTCAATGCCCGCTTCGCTCCGGACGGAAAAACGATCGTTTACAGCGCGGCGCGCCGGGGGAATGCACCTGAGATCATCTCGGTGCGGACCGACTTCCCGGGAGGCAAGCCTCTCGGGGTCGCCGGCGTACAGCTCCTTTCGGTGTCGTCGCGCGGCGAGCTCGCGGTGCTGACTCGAGTCCGCTATATCGCCCACGCGCTCTTCGCCGGTACCCTCGGTCGGATGCCTCTCGACGGTGGAGCGCCTCGCGAAGTGCTCGCGGGCGTGCGTGAGGCGGACTGGGCCCCGGATGGAAGCGGCCTCGCCATCATCCGCGACGTCAACGGACAAGACCGCCTGGAATATCCCGTCGGCAAGGTGCTCGCGGAAACGGGTGGATATCTCTCGCACCCCCGCTTCTCCCGGGACGGCAAGTGGATCGCGTTCTTCGAGCATCCGACCAAGTTCGACGATCGCGGCGGGGTGGCCGTCGTGGACCTCGCCGGCAGGAAGAAAGTTCTCTCCGAAGGGTATTGGGGAGAAGAAGGCCTCGCCTGGTCGGTGGACGGCCGCGAAGTTCTCTTTTCCGCGGGCAACGCCTACAACAACTTCAAGGTCTACGCCGTGAGCCTCGACGGGCGACTCCGCATCGCAGCGGAGAGCGCGGGCGGCCTGACTATCCTGGACGTCGCTCCCGACGGCAGATGGATCGCTTCCCGGGACGACTACTTCCGCGACATGCTGGTGCAGGCCCCCGGCGAGACCTCCGAGAAGGACCTCGCGTGGCTCGACCTCTCCGCGGCCCGGGCGCTCTCGCCGGACGGGAAGACGCTGCTCTTTTCGGAGGAGAGCGGCAGCGTCGGCGTCAATTACGCGGTGTGTCTCCGCGGCACCGACGGGTCGCCGGTGGTGCGGCTCGGCGAAGGGTCGGCGCAGGATCTCTCGCCGGACGGAAAGTGGGCGCTCGCGGTCGTGCCCACATCGCCGCAGCAACTCGTCCTCTATCCCACGGGCGCCGGCGAGCCGCACCGGCTCGAGCGGGGCGGTCTCCTCGGCTACGACTCCGCGAGATTCTTCCCGGACGCAAAGCGTGTGCTCGCGTGCGGAAACGAGGCGGGGCGTGCAGTTCGGTGCTACCAGCAGTCGGTCGACGGGGGCGGACCGCGGCCGGTGACCCCCGAAGGTTCGACGCTCGGCGACCTGTCTCCCGACGGACGGATGGTCGTCGCCATGACGGGCGAAGGTCTGCGCCTCTATCCGTTGGACGGCGGAAGCTCGAGCGCGATTCCCGGTACGAGCGTCGACGAGCAACTGATGCGATGGGATCGAGACGGGTCGGTCCTCGTCTTTCGCAGCTCCGAGATTCCCGCGACGGTGGAGCGGGTGGACATCAAAACCGGAAAACGGGAGCTCGTCCGGAAAGTTGGACCTCTGGATCCAACGGGTGTT
>JBBRDK010000134.1:0-7754 GCA_038203955.1 Thermoanaerobaculia bacterium
ATAAAGGTACTTCGTCGCGATGACCGTCACGATGACGCCGGACCAATCTGCGATCGCGTTGCCGAAGAACGAGCCCGCGTGCGTCTTGGGATCCGCCATCCGGTAGAGGACGACCCAGACCGCGAAAATAGCGAGGGCGACTAAAGTGAGGGAGTGCTCGCGGAAGAAGCCTGGCTTTTTCTTACGCGCCACGGTCGGGATCGTATCCAATGAAGGCACGCGGCGGGCCAGCCGCGAGGCGCTATCGACTTCCGTCATTCCGGTTCGCTGTTTCGAGAAGCCGTCTCCGGAGAGCTGGCTTCGGGTAAATCGGAGACGGCGCAGTCCGGGGAACGACCTGAGCCTCCTGTGTGGAGTCTCTGGCGATTCGCCGCGGCGGCGGCGTTTCGTCTCGTCCAGACCAGCCCGCGGACGGGAGATCGGCGATCAGATTGAGCCCATTTTGCTTCGATTTAACTTCTTCATCCCCTCCCCCGCCGCAGCAGAGGGATGGGGAATTCGAAACCTACCTTCCGACCACCTTCACCACCGCGGTCGAGCCCGTGATCCTGTCGCCTTCCATCGGCTCGACCCGACCTCCGAGGCAGCCGCCCAGGAATTTCTCGGCGCGCGCGTTGAAGTCGATGCGGTTCTCGGGACGGGCGAAGCCGTGCCCTTCGTCCGAGTAGACGACGTAGGTCACGTTGCCGCGGTTCTTCTCGATGGCTTCGACGATCTGCTCGGACTCCTTGACGTTGACACGCGGATCGTTGGCGCCCTGGCCGATCAGAAGCGGCTTCGTGATCCTGTCCGCCCGAAAGAGAGGCGAGGCCGTCCGGATCAGATCCGCATCCTTCGGATCGTCCACGTTGCCCATGCGGACGTCGAACATGGCGCGGATCGGCTTCCAGTACGGCGGGATCGCGGCGATGAGCGTCTTGATGTTGGACGGGCCGACGATGTCCACGTTGCAGGCGAACGCGTCGGGCGTCATCGTCGCGGCCGCGAGCGCCGCATAGCCGCCGTAAGAGCCGCCGAACACGGCGATCCTCTTCGCGTCCGCGACGCCCTTGTCGACCGCCCACTTCGCCGCGTCGAGCAGGTCGTCGTGCATCTTGAGTCCCCACTGGCGATTCCCCGCGTTCAGGAACTTCTTGCCGTACCCCGTCGACGCACGGAAGTTGACCTGGAGCACCGCGTAGCCGCGGTTGGCGAGCCACTGCGCGGTGGAGTTGTAACCCCACGTGTCCCGGCCCCACGGGCCGCCGTGGACGAACAGAACGAGCGGAAGATTTTTCGGCGCAAGACCCACCGGCAGCGTCAGGTAGGAGTTTAAGGTCAGCCCGTCGCGCGACTTGATGACGACCGGCTTCATCTCGGCGAGCGGCAGCCCCTCGAGCTTCGGCTGCGCCGTGAAGATGAGAGAACCCTTCTTCGCGGTGCGGTCCCACTTGTACCAGGAGATCGGGCCGCGGTCCGACGAGAACGCCACGAGCCACGCGTCGTCGGCGGCCGTGCGATTCACGACGGTGAAGTCACCGGGATTCAGCTTCGCGATGGCGTCGAAGTCCGCCCTTATCGACGGATCGAGAACCTTCCACGAAGATCGCCCCGGCTCGAACGAGACGGCCTGAACGACGTGCGACTTCGGATGGATGAGCACGTTGCCCGCGTCCACCTCCGGCGAGGCCGCGAGAACGGTTTCGGCTCCCGTCGCCAGGTCGCGGGACACCAGCCGCGCCGTGTCGCTGCCGACGGACGTCTTCAGGTATGCGGATTTCCCATCCTGCGAAAAATCCTCGAAGCCCAGGATCTCGTCCGGCCCGACCTTCAGGAGCGACTTCCACGGCGACTTCGCTTCGTCGCGGATCCGGATCTCCGTTCCGCCGTCCGGCGTCTGGACCTGCGCCGCGCGGACCTGGAACTTCGCGTCGGAGCCCCAACCGCCGACGTCGCCCGGATTCTCGGTGTCGAGCACGACGGCGCCGGTCGAGAGATTCAGCCGGTGGACGTCCATCGCCTGCCGGTTTCGGAGGTTCATCGTGAGCAGGAGCTCTTCCGGAAAGTCCGGGTTGATGTCCGCGACGCTGGCACGGACTCCCTGGAACGGCGTGTAGTCGCGAACGTTGCCCGAGGCGAGGTCGACTCCGAAGACGTGGAAGTTCTCGTCCCCGTCGTTGTCCTGGACGTACAGCAGGGTCTTGTTGTTCTGCGCCCAGAAGTACTGACGGATGCCGCGCTTCTTGTCGGCCGTGACCATTTTGTCGTCGTCCTTGCCGACCGTCTTGACCCAGACTTGCAGAACGTTCTTCTTGTCGGGCGCGATCCAGGCGAGGCGCTGCCCGTCGGGCGACAGCCGCGGCTGGCTTCGCTGCGGATTGCCGAAGAGCACCTCGCGCGGAATGACGGGCGGCAGCTCCGCGAAGAGGGCGGCCGGGGCCGCGAGCGCCGCGGCGAGCGCCGCCAGACGGATGAATTTCCAGAGGATCGCTTTGAACATGGACGTTGAGCCTCCTGTTGCGGGAACAGTACGACGGAACCGCCTTCGATGTTCTGAAGACTGGGCTCGGGCCATTCCGCGGCCGAACCGCGGGTGCCGGGCGAGATCGCCCGACACCCGGCCGGCGGGAGCCTAAGGCGTGTTGTTGATGAAGGCCAGGATGTCGGGCAGATCGATGCGCTGCGAGTACGTGACGCCGGCACAATTGCCGTTGTTGACGAAAGAGTTGACCGCCAGAATCGTGTTGGTGCCGCTGAGGATGTCGGGGCCTCCCGAATCGCCGAAGCAGATTCCGCCTTTGCCCTTGGAGGGATTGGCCGTCAGCTTGATGAATTCGTCGCTGATCCGGCCGTTGGCCTGGATCAGATCACTCGGAGCGAAATAGCGCGTGAACAGGAAGATCTGTTGGGGCTGGCCGCCGCCGCGGATGAACCCCTGCACGCCGTACCCGACGATGTCGACGTCCGTCCCCATCGCCAGCGTGTCGACGAGACCCGCCGCCGGCAAAGCGGCGAACCCTCCCGGGTTGACCGGCGAGATCAGCGAGACGACGGCGACGTCGTGCGAATCGAATCCCGGCAAGCCATTCCCGCACGACGGGCACCAGGCCGGATCCGGATAAAACGTGCCCTGCGTGAAGTCGTTGGCCAGAGAAAACGGGGGACCTGACTTGAATGAGACGAAGACCGGCAGCGACGGATCTGCGCAATGGGCGGCGGTCAGAAACTTGGTCGGCGAGATCGCCGCGCCCGAGCACACCGAAATGAACTGCGTGTTCGGAATGAACTGAATCACGACCCCGACGTACGGATGGCCGTTCCCGTCAGGCTGGCCGTTCGTCACGGCCATCACGGGAGCGGCCGCCGCCAGAAACGCCGCGACGGCGAAGGCGCCGAGAATCTTGAAGGGCATGGTTCCTCCTTGAATGTGGTTGCGTCCTGCTGCGGCGGACGCAAGGAAAGTGCCGGACGATCCGACGACGGCGGGCTTTGCACCCGAAGGCGGAAAAAACCGTGACGTTCTGCCACAGAGATTCCTGGAAACGGCGCGCACGCTGCTCCGCGCGTCCCCCCTTCACGCCGTCTTCCGAGCCTTCCACCAGCTCCGTGCGTCCTCGGTCGCCCACGACTCGACGTCGTCGCACGCCTTCAACCGGTCCGCGAGCGCCCTCGCGCTCTCCGGCCGGCGGTTCGGGTCCTTTTGAAGACAGTCCAGGACTACGGTCTCGAGTTTTCCGGGCAACGACCGGCCGAGACGGGCCGACGGGGATTGCGGAATCGTCTGCACGTGACTCTGGATGACCTGGATCGGAAGTCCTTCGAAGACCGTCTGCCCCGTCAGGAGGTAATAGGCCACCGCGCCCACGGCGTAGAGGTCGCTTCGCGGATCGGGAGAGCCCGGCGCCTGGATCGTCTCGGGCGCCAGATAGTGAAGCGTCCCCGCGAACACGTCGTCGCGCGTGAGCCGGGATGCGTCCGACTCGTTGACTTCCTTGACGAGCCCGAAATCCAGGACCTTGGCGACGTCCGAGACGCCGCCCGACTCGGAGAGAAGGATGTTGGCCGGCTTGATGTCGCGGTGGATCAGCCCGATCCCGTGCGCCTCGGACAACGCCTCGCACACCTGCCGCAGGATGTGGACGACCCGTCCGGGCGGGAGCGGCCCGTCTTCGCGCACGAGGCGCTCGAGATCGACGCCGTCCAGGTACTCCATGACGTAGTAGAAGGCGCCTTCAGGCGTGCGTCCGAAGTCGTAGACCGAAACCGTGTGGGGATTGGTCAGCCGCGCGGTCAGCTGCGCCTCGCGCTCGAAGCGTCTCAGGTTCAACTCCCCCGCGCTCTGCGGGAGAAGCAGCTTGATCGCGGTCGGGCGGCGCAGCATTTCGTGCTCGGCGCGATAGACGACGCCCATTCCGCCTTCGCCGATCTTCTCGAGCAGCCGGTACTGGCCGAGCCGCCTCGCGCGCGCGACGGAGCGGCGCAGGTGGAACGTTACGTTGGAGATCAGCGTCGCGAGCACGACCGTGAACGACGCCCAGAGCACCGCCTGGGTGACGAGGGCGCCGGCAAGAAGCTCGCGCGAACCGTTCCCGCGAAAGAGGAGAAACGTCACGGCCGGAATCGCGGCGACCGAGGCCGCGGAGATCCACGCGGTCCGCCGCGGCTCGCTCGGGACCAGAGCGGCGCGGCCGAGAAGGACGGCATTCAAAATGAGCAGGACGAGCTGATCGGGCCGCCACGAGAGCGGCATCGTGCGCTCCATCAGGGCGTAGCAGAGCGCGGCTGCGATCGTTCCCGACGCGTCGAGGCGCCGGAGCCCTCTCTCCTCGAAGGCGCGGTTTCCCGCCAGCATCCAGATCAGGAACAGGACGGCGGTGGCCGCAAGGTGGAAGATTGGAAATCCCTCGAGGGGGGCCGTCCTGGCGGGGTCGCGATTGGCGAGCGCGTTGATGATCACCCGCATGACGAGAAACCCGCTGGAGGCGAGGCAGGCGATCCGGGCGAAGAGCGCGAGCCGCTCCGCGAGGAAGTCTCTCTCCCCGGAGGGGCCCGCCGGCGCGATCCCTTCCGGCGGCTCCGTCCCCCGGACCCGGATCGGTTCCAGCCGGGCCGTCGTCGCGTGCTCCAAAGCGCCGCTGTCCTGATCGCCCATCGATCCGTTCCTCCCCCGCCCGGGCCTCTCGGGCTCCCGATCCTATCGGGATACAGCGGGGAGGTCCTCCGATCCGGTGGGCCGGTCTCCGCGCGGACAGATCATCAGACCGGGATTTCCGTCTCTACGTACAGACTCGCCCGCGGCTTGAAAACTCCCTGCAACGCGCCGGGGATCTCGTCGCTTCGGACGATTCGCTTCGTGTGCTTTGCGAGCGCAGTCATCAATTCCTTTTTCGGAATCGGCCAGGAGCCCCGCTGGATCGTCGAGACCATCGCCCAGAGCTCTTTGGGCGACTTCGGCAGGAGATCGTCGACGAACGGCCGGGGCGTCGCGTTGTGGCTGCCGTGATGGCCCACCTTCAGGAACGTCGTCTTTTTCAGGAGCGCGGTCCACTCGGCGTCGCCCAGGATCATGTTCCAGGTCCCCCACTGCGCGTCCCCGGGGAAGAGGAGGTAGTTCCGGCCGGTCTGCAGCATCAGCACGAGGCTCGTGCCGTTGACGGCGCCGTCCAGGGCCGCGGCGACCACGCTCTCGTCCCCCTCGCCGACGCCGTCGACGATCGCTCTCTCCTCGGCCGAGAGGCTCCCGGCCGGCAGCCCCTCGTAGGTCCAGTCGCCCGGAAACGGCGGGCGCGGATCCTTCCGATCGGCCGCTCCGGCGGCGACCAGCTGCAGGTAGCTCTTTCCCTCCGGCGGATCCATGTTGGTGATGACGCTTTCGTCGAAGGAAGGACCCATCGCATGGATGGTGACGCCGGGGAGGCAGTCCGCCGTGAACGTTCTCTTTCGGCGGTCGCGCGGGGGGAGATAGCGGCGGACGGCCTCGCCGCCGAATCCGGCG
The DNA here is from genome assembly GCA_038203955.1 of Thermoanaerobaculia bacterium. Classification (GTDB taxonomy): domain Bacteria; phylum Acidobacteriota; class Thermoanaerobaculia; order UBA5066; family Gp7-AA6; genus JALYUA01. The sequence goes on from JBBRDK010000134.1 coordinate 5,975, forward strand.
TGGAGCGTCTGCATCGCGGCCTCGTTCGAGAGCGCATTGGCCGCCAGGTCGATCACGTCCGCGGCGGCCCCAATGCGCGTCAGCTCCTCGTGCAGCGCCAGGGCGAGCCGGCTCTGCGCCTCGCGGATGCGGCGGGCCTCCGGGTCCGCGGGGTCCTCGGTCCACGGCATCCAGACTTCCCGGACCTCGACTTCCGACCAGCCCTCGTTCGCGAACCCCGAGACGTGGTCCCGGTGGCGGTGGGTGGCGACCACCACGTCGATCCGCGGCTTTCCATCCGCGTCCTTGACGTCCTCGATGATCGCGTCGACCACGGAGTCGATCGGGCCGCCGTCGCCCTGCTTGATCGAGCCGCAGTCGAAGAGGATCTTCCGGTCGCCCTTCTTTCCCGGAATCCGCACCAGAAACGCGTCTCCGAAGCCGACGTTGTACATCCCGATCCGGATCTTCTTCGCGGCGGGGCTCATCGGACGATGCTCCGATGGATGGCGGCGAATCCCGTGGCGACCATTCGTTCTCCGCGCCGGTCCTCCGGCATGTAGGCGGCGGCGGGATTCGTCGAGTCGACCAGGTCCACCCACTCGCGCTGCCTCTCGAGACGCTCGCGCGACAGCGGCTTGGAAATCACGTACCGGACGGTTCCGTCGGCGCCCGCGATCACGGTCGAGCCGCCGCGCATGGGAAGACCGCCCATCGCAAGCTTTTCGGACTTCTCCTGCTGGACGAACTGCGTGACGATCTCGATCACGAGCCTTCCGTCCTGGCCCACGCGAAAGACCGAGTGAAATCCCTGGACGTCGACGGGGCGTCCCTTCTCGAGACCCAGCAGCCCGGCGTTGCTTTCGGCGTACGGACGAAGGACGTCGTCGGTGAGGTCGGAGAGATCGGGCGCCGCCCGCGCCGCCGTCTCCACGGCCGGCCGGCTTTCTCTCTCCTTCGATGCCTGGCTGAAGGCGCCGGGAGCGACGCTCGACAGATCGCCGAGCAGCGCCACCGGAAAACGGGGAACTTCGGGCGGCGCGTTCTCCCAGAGGAGCGACTCCTCCGCGAGAGACCAGACGCCCTCCGGGTAGATTCCCCGCGAGCGGAAGGCCTCGATCATGCTCGCCCGCTGCCCCACGTCGTCGCTCGGATTCAGCTCGTAGTCCGCGGTGACGAGGGCGCGCAGGTAGTCGCCGAACGTTACGTCGACCGGCGGCAGGTATTCGAACGCGCGGATGCACATGGTCAGGATCGACTGCGCGGTCCGCGAAGCCTCGGCGGCGACGCGGGTGATCAGGTCGGGGTGGAGGTCGCCGGCGGGCAGCATCCCCGTTCCGCCGGTGGCGATGCGGAGCAGGTCGGCAATGCGCCGCTGATAGACCGAGAAGAATCCGTCGAAGACGGCGGCGACGAGGATGCTTCCCCGTTCGTGAGGTTCCATCACGCTCTGGTAGAGGCGCTCCGCGGCCGGCTGGCCGTCGTCTCCCCGCGCGCGGGCTCGCAGCGCCCCTCCGGTGTCGAGGTCGACGGCGGACCGCAGCGCGCGGCCTCGTCCGGTCGCGTACCCGAACTGCTGCGCCAGTTGCACCAGCGGCGTGGGAGAGCGCAGATCCGTCCGGGTGGCGCGGATGTAGTCGTAGAGGATGTCGGGGAAGGTGAAGTGCTGGAAGATCGCGACAATGTCCGCGAAGCCCTCGTGGAACGCTGGGACGTCCGGGTTCGAGAACTCGAGGAAATTCCAGCGGAGCCGGTCGACCAGGGCGTGCGTGACCTCGTGCGCGATGATGTCGTGAGACAG
>JBBRDK010000135.1:0-7735 GCA_038203955.1 Thermoanaerobaculia bacterium
GCCGCCAGCTCGTTCAGCAGCTCCGCGGAATCTACGGGCCCGCTCTCGTCCCGCAGGACGATGGCGGCGACTATCCTTTCGCCCCAGACCGGATCGGGCTGGCCGACCACCGCCACTTCGCGGACGCGGGGGTGCTCGCGCAGCACGTCTTCGATCTCCCGCGCGGAGATCTTGAAGCCCCCGCTCTTGATCACGTCGACGGACTTGCGGCCCACGATGCTCACGTAGCCGGCCGCGTCCCGGCGGGCGATGTCCCCGGTCGAGAACCACCCGTCGCGAAAGGCGGCGGCGGTCTCCGCCGGCTTGCCCCAGTACGCGGTCATGAGGCTCTCGCCCCGCACGAGCACCTCGCCGGGCGCGTCCTGCGGAGCCTCCTGCCCGCTGTCCGCGACGAGGCGCACCTCGCAGCCGGGAACCGGCAGACCGACGGTGCCGGCGCGCCGCTCTCCCTCGTAGGGATTGGAGAGCGTGAAAAGCGTCTCCGTCATCCCGTAGCGCTCCAGGATGCGATGACCCGTCCGGCGGTGGAACTCCTCGAAGTGCGCGGCGGGCAGAGCGGCGCTTCCGGACGTGAACAGGCGTCCCCGGGCGAGCGCCGCCGCGAGGCCGGGACGCTCGTCCAGAGCCTCGAGCAGACGAACGTACATCGTGGGGACGCCCATGAAGATGGTGGCGCCCTGCTCCTCGAAGGCCCGGATCACCTGCGCCGCATCGAAGCGCTCGAAGAGCAGGATGGCCGCGCCGGAGACGAGGGCTCCGTGCACTCCGATGCACAGCCCGTGGACGTGGAACAGCGGAAGCGTCAGGACGAGCCGGTCGTCCTCCGAGAAACGCCAGAGACGCGCCAGCGACTCCATGTTCGCCACCAGGGCGCCGTAGGAGAGAGCCGCCCCCTTGCTCTTGCCGGTCGTCCCCGACGTGTACACGATCAGGGCGACGTCGCCGTCCTCGCAGGGAGGCTCGCCGGATATTTCAGCGCTCTCGAGCAGCGACTCGAACGAGGGCGAGAAAGCGCGCGATCCCGAGCCGGGTTCCGCGCCGATCGTGATCACGCGCCGCTTCCCGGGAAGGCTCCGCAGGACCGACTCGGATTCGCTGCCGGCGCGTACGATCACGGTGCCGGCGCCCGAATCCTCGAGGATGTGGCCGGCTTCCTCCCCGCGATAGCGCGTGTTGATGGGAACGTGGATGGCTCCCAGCCGGTAGTGGCCGAGCATCGCGATGATCGCCTCCGGCAGGCTCTCGGCAAACGCCGCGACGCGATCGCCCTTGCGCACGCCGAGGGCAGAGAGCCCGCCCGCGTAACGGCGCGAGAGGGAGTCGAGCTCGCCGAAGGTCAATGTCCGGCCCGCGAACACGACGGCGTCCCCGTCGGGTCTGGCCGACAGATGGGAGAACAGCCGCGCGGCCGCGCTCCCGCTCAAATCGAGGCGATCCCGAGGAACTCTTCGCGAACGCGCGGGTCGCTCGAGAGCTCGGAGCAGGGCCCGGCGCGGGTGACGCGCCCGGATTCGAGCACGTACGCGCGGTCGGCGAGCGCCAGCGCGTGGGGCACGTTCTGCTCGACCAGCAGAAGAGTGACGCCGCCGGCGCGAATCTTCTTCAAAGCCGCGAAGACCTCGCGCACGAGCTTCGGCGCGAGCCCGAGCGCCGGTTCGTCGAGCAGGAGAATCCTCGGACGCGCCATCAGGCCGCGTCCGATGGCGCACATCTGCTGCTCGCCTCCCGAGAGCGTGCCCGCATTCTGCCGCGCCCTCTTCCCGAGCACCGGGAACATCGCGAGGACCCGCTCGAGGCTCTTCGCGCGCTCCGGCCGCGCCGCGCGGGCGTACGCGCCCATCTCGAGGTTCTCGCGGACGGTCATAGTCGGCCAGAGCTGCCGCGCTTCCGGGATCAGAACGAGCCCGCGCTCGACCAGCCGGTACGCCGGCTCGCCCGCCACGTCCTTCCCATCCAGGACGACGCGGCCCCGTCGGGGCGCCAGCAGCCCCGCGACGGTTTTCAGCAAAGTCGACTTCCCCGCGCCGTTCGAGCCGATCAGTGTGACGATCTCTCCCTCTTTCACGTCGAAGGAGACGTCCCACAGGGCCTGCACGTCGCCGTAGAAGGAGTGAATGCCTTCCGCCGCGAGGAGGCTCAAGAGGGAGTCTCCGCGACCGCGTCCTCGCCGAGATACGCCGAGATCACGGCGGGATCGCGCATCACGCCCGCCGGCGCGCCTTCCGCGATCCTCTCGCCGAAGTTCAGCACCAGGATGCGGTCGGACAGGCCGACCACGGCGTGGACGTGGTGCTCGATCAGCAGGACCGTGAGCCCGGACTCCCGCAGGGATCGGATGAGCGTCATGGCGCCCTGGATCTCGGACGGATTCAGCCCTCCCATCACCTCGTCGAGGCAGAGGACGGACGGCTCGGTCGCGAGCGCGCGGGCAATCTCGAGCCGCTTGGACTCGCCGATCGTGAGCGTCCCGGCGAGCGCTTCAGCGCGGGGAGCGAGGCCCGTCTTCTCGAGGATGGCGTCGACCCGGGCGGCCGCCTCCGCGCCCCGGCGCCGTCCGGCGCCGAAATGAGCCCCGACGGACACGTTCTCCCGCACCGTCATCTGCCGGAAGGGGCGCACGATCTGATGCGTGCGCACGACACCCCGAGAGACCACAGCCCAGTTCGGGAGCCCGTCGATCCTGCCGCCCCGGAAGCGGATCTCGCCCGCGGTGGGCCGCGCCGCGCCGACCAGGCACGAGAAGAGCGTGGTCTTTCCGGCGCCGTTCGGCCCGATGACGCCGTAGATCTGACCGGCCTCGACCTCGAAGGACACCGTGTTCAGGGCGAGCAGCCCGCCGAACCGCTTCGAGACTCCTGAGACGGCCAGCAGCGCGTCAGGCACGCGGCACCGCCCTCCGCATCGGAAGCCGCAGGAGTCCCTGCAGCCGCTGCCACGCGCCGACCAGCCCCCGCGGCTCGAACAGCATGACGACCATCAGGAGGCCGCCGTAGAGAAAGAGATACGAATCCCGCAGCGCGGGCGTCGAGAGCAGCTTGATCTGCAGGTAGCTGAAGATGATCGCGCCGAGAATCGGACCCGCCACCGTTCCGATGCCCCCGACGATCGGCATGAGAACGATCGAGAGGCTCAGACGAAAATCAAACACCGACCCAGGCGAGATGTACTGGAAATTGATGGCGAAAAGGCCTCCTGCCAGGGCGACGATCGCCGCCGACACCGCGTGCGCCACCAGCTTGACGCGGGTCGAATGGATGCCAAGAGCCTCCGCGGCGTCGATGTCCTGGCGGATCGCGAAGAGCGCCTTCCCGAACGCGCTCGCCCGGATCCAGACCGAGAGAAGCACGACCGCGGCCGCGAGAATCATCATGGCGGCGTAGTCGCGCTCGAAGTCAAACGTGCCCGGAGGCATCCGGAGCCCGCTCGATCCGCCTGTGTAGGAGACGCCCGCCGCGAACACCCGGACGGCTTCCGAGACGCCAATCGTGGCGATCGTGAAGTAGGGCCCCCGGAGCCGGAAGGTCGGAAGTCCGACGACGTACGAGAACGCGGCGCCGAGAAGCGCGCCGAGCGGAAGCGTCCAGTACGGCCCGATTCCCTTCAGCGACAGAAGAGCGGTGGTGTAGGCGCCGATGCCCAGAAACGCGGAGTAGCCTATCGAGATCTGTCCCGCGAAGCCTCCGAGGATGTTCCAGGCGGAGGCGAGCACGATGGCAAACGCGATGCTCCAGAGGTCGTTCAAGGTGCCCCGCTCGAGCCACCGCGGCGCGAGCAGCAGGAGAATGAGCGCCAGGAGGATCGCGGCGGCAGGCCGCCAGTTCCGGGCCGTCATCGCGCCTGCGCCCGCGCCGAGAACCGCGTGAACAGCCGGGGCAGCCCCTGCGGGAGCAGGACCAAAACGACGACGAGAAGACTGAAGCTGATGGCATCCTGAAAGGTCGTCGGAATCGGCGTGTACGCTCCCATGACGTTCTCGAGCAGGGCGAGGACGAACGCGCCGAGAGCGACGCCGGCGGCGCTCTCCATGCCGCCGAGCACGATGATGCAGAACGCTTTGAGGAGGAAGCTTCGCCCGAAGTCCGGCGTGAAGGCGTAGAGCGTCGACATGAGGCTGCCGGCCATGGCGGCGAACGCGGTGCCGAGGCCGAACGCCGTGGCCGAGATCCGGTCGGCGTTGACGCCGGAGATCAGCGCCGCATCGCGGTTGGCGGTGACCGCGCGAATCGCCTTGCCGACGTAGGTCCGCCGGAGAAACAGCGTCAGGACGAGAAGGGAAAGCGCGCTCGCGGCGAAGACGAGCACCAGCGGCACGCCGACCCGGACCCCGGCGAAGGCGATCGACTTCATCGTGTATCCGGTCAGGATCGACTGGGTGTCGCCGCCCCAGATCGCGTAGGCGAGGTTCTGAAGCACCAGCCACAGGCCGAAGAGCAGAAGGAGGGACTCCATGGACGGCGTGGCGCCCGACCGGGGAAGGCGGCGGACGACGGCGAGATAGAGCGCGACCCCGATGAGGAAGAAAACGGGAAGAACCACGACGAGGGAAACGAATGGGTCGATGCGAAACCGGGTGAAAAGGAAAAGGGTCGAATACGCCCCGAGCATCAGGAATCCCGCGTGGGCGAGATTGATGATGCGCATCACGCCGTAGATCACGGCGAGGCCGTACGCCATCGTCGCGTACAGACCTCCCGCGAGCAGGGAGTCGACGAGGACCCCGAGGATCTTGCTCATGAAGCGCGTCCGCCGCTCCGAACTGCCGGCTCGGGGTGTGACAGGGACGGTTCCGACGGAAGGCCGGGTCCGGGCAGCAGGAGTTTCCGGACCGAGGGAGACATGACGACCTCGCCCTTCCCGGCAAACCGCTCGTGGTTCTCGACGATGCGCGCCGGATCGTAGAGGTAATTGACCATGAACCCGAGCCCCTGGGAGAGCCCCTTCGGAGACAGATCGGCCAGCCAGTCGATCCGCTCGAGCCGCGCTCCATTGTTCAGGTGCAGCCGGGCCACCGGGTCGATCGGCTTGCCCGCCGAGTTCCTCGCGCGCACGAGGTAATCGGCGACCGCCGCCAGCAGGACCGGCTTCGCGCTCCGGGCGGAGGGGCGCTGCGGCCAGCCGGCTTCATCCACGGTCTCGAGAGAGGCCCTGTCGGCCCGGTTGAGCCGCGCCGAATCCGGCGAATTCCGCTCGCGGCGAAGCCACGCGGCGAATCCCGGCACGGGCGAAAGGGTCACGAAGGTGCGAAGGGCCGGCAGCTCGCGCCTCAACTCGTCGATGACCTGCTTGATCAGGAAATTACCGAGGGAGACGCCGCGCAGCCCCGGCTGGCAGTTGGAGATCGAGTAGAAGACCGCGGTCGTCGCGCGCTCGACGTCGGCCGGCGCCCGCGAGTCAGAGAGCAGCGGAGCGATGGCCTCCGGTATCGCCGACGTCAGGGCGACCTCGACGAAGATCAGGGGCTCTCCGGAGAGGCGGGGATGAAAAAAGGCGAAGCAGCGCCGGTCCGACGGGTCGAGCCTGCGCTGCAGATCCTCCCAGCTCGTGATCGCATGCACCGCCTCGTACTGGATGATCTTCTGCAGGACCCGCGCGGGCGTGGACCAGTCGATGCGTTCCAGGACCAGGAAGCCGCTGTTGAACCACGAAGAGAAGAGATGCACGAAATCAGCGTCGACGGCTCGCATCGCTTCGCGCTCCGTCGCTTCCCGCAGCACGTCCTCACGCATCCGGATCAGCGCCAGCGTTCCGCCGGGCGCGCCATTGAGCCTCCGGATCAGCTCCTGACGGCGGGGTTCGGCGGCGCGATGGAGGACGGCGGCGGTGCGAGGTCCGGGGTCCCGCCTGTACTCCTCGATCGCCCGATCGACGCGCGCGGGCTCGACTCCGAATCTCTCCGCGAGAACGTCCAGGAACCACTGCTTCTCCTCGAGAGCGAGGCCCGAGTACGTCGTCAGCAGCTGATGCGCGAGGGCGATCCCGGAGGCTTCACCGCGACCGGAGAGCAGGGCGTCGGCGAGGTCGGGAAGCTCTCGCGCCCGGACGCGAGGCTCCCGGCCGAACAGTCCCAGCAGTCCGTCGAGAAAGCGGGTCCTCGGTTCGCTCGTCATGGCTTCGTCGCTTTTGCGAGCAATTCACGGACTACCGCCGGTCTCTCGAGGCGCGCCCCCGCCGGGCGAGTTCCGGAACGGAAAAGGCCGGAATGGAAAAGGAAAGAAGGGTTGACCGGACCTCGGCCCTCCCCCGTCGAGAGAGGGAGGGCGTCGCGGCTCGGCATCGAGGGAATCTCTCAGGTCCGCGGAACCGGAGCGACCGCGTCGCCCGTCTTGGCCTCGCGCGGCCAGACGATGTCGACCTTGTCTCCCGGCTTGTTCTGCGTGACCACGAACGGCAGGACGGCCTGGCCAGTCGAGGTGAATTTCAGGACCCCGCCCGGGAGGATCGAGTCCTTCAGCTCGGTCTTCACGAGCGCCGCGCGGATGGCCTCAGGCTTCAGGCTCCCGGCCGAGCGGATCGCCGTGAGCAGCGCGCGGACCGTCTCGTAGGCGGTCGCGTGGTACCACTGGGGATCGCTGCCGGTCGCGGCTTTCCACTTCGCGTTGAACGCCTTGACCTGCGGATAGGGGAGGAGATCCGACCACCAGCCGCTCGCGAAGATGTAGTCGGTGGCGGCTCCGAGAGCCTTGCGGCCGGCGGCATCGGCGCCGCGCGCGCCGTAGGTCAGCATCTGGTGAGACAGCCCCATCTGAGTGTAGGTGCGCTGCATCGCGATGAAATCCTCGAGATGCGCGTCGGCCATGAAGAGATCGGCCTTCGCAGCCTGCACCCGGCTCATCAGGGGCTTGAAGTCGGGGGAGTAGAGCTCGAAGCTCTCCTCGAGGGCGATCGAGAAGTCTCCGGGGTGCGCCTTGATGAAGTCCTTGAGGCCCTGCGCGTAGTCCTTGCCGTGCTCCGTGTTCTCCGTCACGAGCGCGATCTTCAAAGGCTTCTTCAGCTTCCCGCCGGCCACCAGGCTGCTCAGGAAATCCATCTGGGTCTGCGACAGCACGTCGACGGGTGAGAGCGTCCCGAACACCCACTTGCTCCGGCCATAGATGCTGCGCGCGCCCGCCCCGCCGGAGATGTAGGGAATCCCGTACCGGTCCGGCACGACGCTCTGCGCCTGCACGAGCTGCGAGCCGTACCCGCCGATCACGGCGTCGACCTTCTGCTGCGCCATCAGCTGCTCGACCAGCTGCGCGCTCTTGGCGGCGTCGGATGTGTCGTCCAGCAGCGAGAGGCTCACCTTGAGTTTCTTTCCTCCGACATCGAGGCCGCCCGCGTCGTTCGCTTCCTTGACGGCGTACTCGGTCGCCTGCTTGTAAGCCGCGCCGATCTTGGATTCCTTGCCGGTCACCGGCAGAACCGCGCCGAGCTTGACCTCCGTCTGCGCGTCCAGCGCGGGAGCCATGCCCGCGAGAAGCGCGCCCGCCGCGAGCGCCCGGAGCGCCATTCCGATGGACTTGAAAATCATGAAATCTCCCTTTCTCATGCGTCAGGAGTCGTTGACCCGAATCTTATGACGCGGCACCGCCGGAGCAAGCCCACCGCCTCCCGCCTCCCGCCTACCCCGGTCCTACACACACAGCGCCGCGTCCGCCACCAGCCCCACGGCGAGGGCGGTGACGCAGGAGCCCGCCACGCCGGGCCAGCCCCAGAGCTGCCAGGCGAGGCCCGGTAGGAGCGACCCGAACGTCGC
>JBBRDK010000136.1:0-7720 GCA_038203955.1 Thermoanaerobaculia bacterium
CGCCAGATCGAGGTGGACCGCGACCTGCTCGCGCGAGTCCGGAAGCTGGGATGGCTGCCCGACGACGTCGCCGCCGGGGTGGACGCGCGATGGGACGCGCTCCTGCGGGACGGCGCCCGGGACGCCGCCCGGCGCGTGCCGGAGGACGAGCTCGAACGGCTCCGCCGGAAGGTTGGCCGTCTCTCGAAGGAGAAACAACGCGACCTCGTGGCGCGTCTGGACCGGGCGCTCGAGAGGGCCGAAAGGCGTCTGACACCGCTGCCGGAGAAGCCGAGCGACCGCGCCCTGCATCGCTATCGCCTCGCCGTCAAAGAGGCGCGATACGTGACCGAAGACCTCGCCCTGGCGGGCCGCGCCGGGCTCGGGCCCGAAATCGAGCGGAAAAAGAGGGTCCAGGACGTGCTCGGCCGATGGAACGACTTGCGACTCTTTCGCCGGCACCTTCTCGCGACGCGGAGAGACGCCGAGCGCCGCGGCGCGGTCACTTTCGTTCTCGAGCTCGACCGTCTGGCCACGGCGCTCGAGCCCGCCGTCGCCTCGGCGCGCGACGAGGCGCTTCGGGCCGCGGCCCGGTCCGCAGCGCCCCCCGCGAGTTCTCGTCCTCAACGGGCCCCCGGGCCCGCTTCGAACGCCGTCTGAACGGGGCCGCCGCCTGAGCGGGCTCCCGTCCTCATCCTCCGGGGCTCGGGCGCCGGCCCGCGCGCCGCGGCCGGCCGTCCTGCTCGCGGCCCTCGTGGCGGTCACGGCGGCGGCCAAGCTGATTCTCGCGTGGCGGTTCCCGGGTTTTCTGACCGGCGACGATCTCGAGATCGTCCAGACCGCCGCGAAATACGCCCTCGGGGTCGAGTACCACCCGTGGGAGCTCCGATGCCTCTTCCACCCGATCGCGCTCGTGTGGCCCGCTTTGAAGCTGGCGGCGCTGGCCGGAGCTCGCGACGCCGCGCTCGTGACGTGGGTGTGCGCTCTCCCCAACGTCGCCGTGTCGTCCGCGGGGATCGTGATGCTGTATGCCCTCGCGCGCCGGTGGGGATGGCCGGTCCGCCCCTCTCTCGCCGCGGCGTTTCTTTACGCCGTCGCCTGGATGCCTTTCGCGTACGGGGCGACGCCGTATCCCCGGCCAATGTCGGCGACCGCGTTGATCGCCGCCTTCTGGTTCGCGAGCGCGCCATCGAAATCTGTGGGACCGCAGATTGCGGCCGGATGCCTCGCCGCGGCGGCCTTCGCGATCCGCTGGAGCGAGGGCGTGGTCCTGATTCCGCTGCTCGGCTGGACCGCCTGGAGATTCCGGAGCCCGCGGCGGGTGATCGGGATCGGAGTCGGTTTCATCGCCGGCGCGCTCGTCTGCGTCGGCCTCGTGGATCGGCTGACGTGGGGAACGCCGTTCGCGAGCTTCCGCTCCTTCGTGCGGATCATGTGGCTGGAGATCCCGGCGGCCCGGCTCGCGATCGAGGAGCCCTTTCCCTGGTACCTGCGGACTCCGCTCCAGTGGGCGGGGCCCATCCTCCTGCTCCTGGCCGTGGCCGGCTGGACGAACCGCCGCGGCCGCGGGCCTCTCGGCATCTTCGTCGCCATCGTGCTCGGAATGTCCGTCTTCGCCCACAAGGAGTGGAGGTATCTGCAGTGCGCCATCCCCTTCCTCTGCCTGGCCGCGGCGGCGGGATGGGAGCGCCTCTGCGAAGCGGGCCATCGGCGGCTCGCCGCCGCGGCGCTTGTCCTGTGCCTCCCCTACGCCGTCGACCGCTCCCTCGCGCTCCTGCGGGACAAGACGTCCGGAGAGATCGAGGCGTCGCGGCGGATCCTCACGATGCGGCCCGCGCCGCGCGTTCTGGCGTTCGAGCAGACGTGGGCCTACGGCGAACGCCTGTATTTCGGCAACGCGGTCGAGATCCGGGAGATCGAGCTGCACAAGCCGCTCCGGCCGGACGCGATCAGGGAGGCGGCCGCCGGAGCGGACGTCGTGGGTGTGTACTCCCTTCACCTCGATCGCGCCAGCCTTCACGAGCTCGCCTCGCTCGGATTCCGACCGATCGTGAGCATTCGGAGGGACACGTCGTACGAGTGCATGATCTTCGGGCGGAAAGCGGAAGGCGGCAGGCGGTAGGCGGATGGGCTAAGGGCTAAGGGCGAAGGCCGAAAGGCGAAAGGCGAAAGGCGAAACGCCGCTCAGAACCTTTCGTTTCCCGTTTCCCGATTCCGCCTTTCGCCGTTCGACCTAAGCCTGTCCCTCAACCTCCAGCCTCGGAAACGTCTCAGCGGATGGCGCCGGTGACGTTCCTTCCGCCCACGCGACGACGGACGGACGCAGGCTCCGGAGGGACGCGAGAAACGGCTCGAGCGCGAGCCCGCTCGCCGGGTCGGCCCGGTCCTCGATCTTCTCGATTCCGGCGTCGAGCAGGCGCAGACAGCCTCCGGGATGCTCGGAGCGACCGGCCTTCAGGAGGGCCGCGGCGATCTGGATCAGACCCTGGAGCATCCGGCGCTTAACGCCCGTCTCGACGAGCCACGCCTTTTCCCACACTTCATGCGCCTCGAAAAAATTCCGACGGTTGAAGAGCTCGCGCCCGCGAGAGAGCAGAGCCTCGTTGCCCGGTAACAAAAGAAAGGGGCGCCGCGAGGGGCGCCCCGAAATCAAGAGAGCTAAAAGCTGACTTTCGCCGCGAGTTGAAGGATCCGCGGTCCGAGCGTCGCGGTCGGAGCTCCGAATCGGGTCAGGGACGCCGGGTTGTTCACCAGGACGAGCTGACCGCCGGTCAGGTTGTAGTAGGTGGTGCGCTGCAACGTGACGTTCTTGTTGTTGAAGACGTTGAAGGCCTCCGCGATCAGCTCGACGTCCACGGGTCCGATCCCGACGTGCTTGGAGATCCGGGGATCGACGGAGAAAACCGAAGGAAGGCGGAACGTGTTGCGCGCAAAGCCCGGTGCGCGGTCGTTCGAGAAGTTCTGGTCGTTGTTGAGGTCTGTGTTGATGGTCGCGGTGTAGGGCTGACCCGTTTGATACGTGACGATGCCGGAGACGGACCAGCCGGAGGTGAAGAATCGGACGAAACCGTTCGGATTGTCGCGCCCCGTATTGATTGCCCACAGGCCGCTGACCACGAGCCGGTGCCGCACGTCGTTGTCGCCAGCCGCCCAGTCGCCATTCAGGTTGAACGGGTCCTGCGCGTATTTCGCGTCGTCGGTTCCGGGCACCACCGCCGTCGCATCCGGCTTGTTGTCGAGAACTTTGCTGTACGTGTAGGCCACGCGAGCGGTCCAGTTGGAGGAATATCTCTTCACGAATTCGAGCGTCGCCCCGTTATAGCGCGAGCTGGCCGAGCTCTGGAATTCGATGATCCGGGCGAAGTTCGTGAAGGGACGGACTCCGTTGTACCGCGTATAGGTCGCGCTGCCGTCGCCCGCGATCGGCGTCGTCACCGTTTCCGGACCCGCCTGGTTCAGGTCGGTCGAGCGGGTGAGGTAGGAACCGCGGACGTAGAGGTATCCGAGTGCCAGTGAAATGTCGGGTGTCAAGGCGTGCTCGACGCCCGCGCTGGCCTGCGTGATCTTCGGATTCTGATAGTTGGGATCCATCACGAAGATGGTCGGCTTGGGAAGCGTCGCGCCCGTGGGCAGAGTTGCGAACGTATTCGGGTATGTGGGCGCCTGGGCGCCCGTGAAGGTGATCGTCTGGACATTGATGCCGTTGTTCGAGGTGGCCGTCCCATAGATGATCGACGGAGTGCGCGCATAGAAGATTCCGTATCCGGCGCGGAACACCGTGCGGTCATCGCCGCGCGGCGTCCAGGCAATCCCGATCCGCGGCGCGATGTTGTTCTTGTCCTCCGGAATCCGGTTGGTCCGAAGGCCCGCCGCGAGGAGCTGCGCGTCCGGGTTCAGCACGGAAGGCTGGTGCACGTCCTGGAGGTCGTACCGGACGCCCAGATTGAGCGTAAGGTTCCGGAGAATCCTCCACTCGTCCGAAACGAACGCCGCATACTCACGCAAATTGGGATTCGTGAATGGGCCGCTCGTCCCGGGGCCGGCGAACGCCTGAACGTAGCGGGTCGGCGTTCCCTTGTTGAAATTTGCAATGCTCGAAAAAGTGTATGAGCCGAAGAAGTTGCCGGGAAAGAAGTTCAGGATGTCGTCCTTGTTGTAGTCGAACCCGACCTTCACCGTGTGGCCGCCTGAAAGCAGTGTCACAGTGTCCGCCGCCTGATAGCGCTTGATCGTGGTTTCCCGCGGCGAAAAACTGTTGCGTCCGATGGTGAGCACGGTTTGCCCGCCCGATTGAACGACGCCTTCCGGGTTCGCGCTGTTCGCGAGCCCGGGTTCGCTGTCTTTGGCGTACTGGCCTCGCAGCTCATTGAACAGACCGGCCGAAAAAGATGTCGCGAGCGAGCCCGAAATCGTGTCGGTCTTGACGAGCGAATTGCCCGTGTGCTCGATCGAGTTGGTGAGGCCGCCATTCTCGAAATTTCCCCCGGTAAAGTTCTGACGGTTGTAGCGCAGCGTGACGTGGTTCGTGCCGCTCGCCTCGTAGTCCGCCTTCAAGAGATACACGTCCTGGTCCTGAATACGCTCCCAGCTTTGCGCCAGGGGCAGTAGCCGGTTGTAGCCGGCGAGGGTGTCCGCGTCGGTCGGCAGAGATGCGATCGGAGGAAGCGGGTTCACCGTGTTCGGAAGCTTGTTGCGCTGTCCGTCGTAGTTCGCGAAAAAGAAGAGCTTGTCGCGAAGCACCGGGCCCCCGATGCTCGCGCCGAACTGGTCGAAATGGTAGGGCGCTTTGACGCGCCTGTTGAACTCGTCGATGTAGTTGATCGCGTTGATCGACTTGTCGCGGTAGAAGTAAAAGCCGGTGCCGTGGAAGTTGTTCGTGCCCGACTTGGTGACGACGTTGATGACGGCGCCGCCAGCGCGGCCGTACTCAGCCGAGTAGGCGTTTCGGTTGACCTGAAACTCCTTCACCGCGTCCTGGCTGAACTGATAAGGCGCGCGGCCCGAACCGGTCCGGCCGAGGGCCTGTCCGAAGAACGTGTTGTTGTTGTCGGCGCCGTCGACCACCAGGCTGTTCAGCGTTCCACGCTGTCCGGCGAAGCTGATGTCTCCGAGACGAACGTCCCGGACGACGCCCGGAGTCGTCAGCACGAAGTCGATGAAGTTACGGCCGTTCGTGGGGAGGTTTTCGATCATCCTCTGGCCCACGACCGATTCCTGCTGAGACTGCGTCGCTTCGATCAACGGTGCCTCGCTCGATACCGTGACCGCCGCCCGCACTCCCGCGATCTCCATCTTGAGCGTGACTTTCTCCTGGCCGCCGATCGAGACCGTCACGTTGGAGATCCTCGCGGTGGCAAAACCGGACAGTTCCGAGCTCACCGTGTACCTTCCCACCGCGAGGAGGGGAAACGTGAAGCTCCCGGTCGCTCCCGAGGGGGCCGACTTCGCGGCGCCCGTGTCCACGTTGTTGATCGTCACCGTCGCGCCGGGAAGCCCCGCGCCGGTGCCATCGACCACGTTTCCGGTAATAGAGCCGGTGGGACTCTGCGCCAGACCCGGAATCGCCGCCGCGGCGAGTGCGACCGCGCCCAGAAAGCGCCTCAGCATCGTGCCTCTCTTCATGGAAAGCTCCTCTTCTTCCTTCCTTCGAACCTTCATCTCAATTCGTTTCGCCGAATCGCCCTTCGGGGAGACTCGGCGCAAGAAACCAGTTTTCATCGGGTCGGGGATCGAGCGTCTTTCTCCGGCGCGCGTCTTCCAGAAGAATATTCCGCAAGGACCCGAACTCGGAAATCCGGGGGCACGCCCGCCACACTTCGAATCCCCCGCCGCCCGACGCCCGGTAGGAATTGATGGCCACGGTGAACGTGTCCTCATCCGCGACCTCGCGCCCGTTCCGGCGAAGAAACAGAATCCGCTTCCCCTCGGGCCGCGTCGGATCGAGCGCGTACTCGGCTCCGCTCATCGTGTCGCAGTTGTAGCCCCAGATCCGCGCGTTTCTCTTCCAGACCGCCTGCCCGTTCTGTACCTCGATGCCGGAGACGCACCGCGCGGCCGCCTCCAGGGCTTCCCGGACCTGCCGCCCGGTCGCCCGCACGGTCACGAGGGCGTTCTCGTACGGGTAGAAGGACCACACCTGGCGGACGGTCAGCGGACCCGGCGCCCATGGCGGAAGAGAGCCGGGCAGGAGGGATGCGAAGGAGAGGTCCGCCTTCCCCTTCTGCCGCTGCACCTCATGGAGCCAGTCGAGAAGACCGTTGTCCGCCGTCCGCGCGTCCCGCACGTTCGCCGGCGATGCGAGGGTCGCAACCGCTTCCCCGAGCTGTCGCATCGCGGCCGCGTGCTCCGCGTCGACCTTCGCGGCGAGCTCCGGATCGGCGGCGACATCCTTCATCGCGAGGTTGCGGCCCTCGATCGACGCGATCGCCCACCGGGACCCCTTCTTCGCGACCGAAACGTCGAACCGCGTCAGCGTGTTGCCGAAGCGGCCCGGTTGAGAGATCCAGGTCGACCCGAGCTGGCGGGGGGCGATGACCGTGTGCGTGTGGCCGGTCAACAGGAGGTCGATGCCGGGCACCGAGGCGGCGATCTCGTACGCCTGGTTCTCGTCGCCCGTCTTGAGATCCTCCCCGGTCGCAGGCTCCCGCTCGAATCCCTGGTGGGTCAGCACGATCACCACGTCGCACTTCTCCCGCCCCCGGAGGATCGGGACGAAACGGCGCGCCGCCGTGACCGAGTCGAGAAAACGCAGGCCGGCGATGTTGCCCGGCGGCTCCCAGCCCGGCACGTTCTTCGTGGTGAGGCCGAGAATCCCGATCCGGACCCCGGCGAGCGTGTGAACCACGTACGGCTCGAACGCGGCCTTTCCGTCCTCCCGGACGATGTTGGCCGACAGAAAGGGGAACCGGGCCTGGCGGCGGGACTCTTCGAGCCGCCCGACTCCGAAATCGAACTCGTGATTTCCCACCGTCATTGCGTCGTATCCGAGCGCGTTCATCGCGCGCACTGTCGGATCGCTCGCCGAAGGAGACGCCTGGAACGCCACGGCCTGCATGGGGGTTCCCTGGATGGTGTCTCCCGAATCGAGCAGGAGCGTGGGCGTTCCCTCCGCGCGCGCCGCTTTCACGGCCGTCGCGATCCGCGCCAGGCCCTCTCCGAAATCCCGGTCGACGAGCTCGTCCGTCGCGACCACGTGGCCGTGAAGGTCCGATGTATGGAGAATCGTCAGAGTCGCCCCGGACAACGGGCCGCCGAGCAGGCCACCGGCCAGCAGGAGAAGAGCGCGAACGGGCGCCAGGCGAATGCGGATGATGTCCCCTTTGGAAGCGCGCGAAGTACATCATCCGAAGAGGTCGCGGTCAATGCCACAGGATCTGTGCAACTCGACCGGATAAAATCCGTTCGTGGGCAGACCCGGAAAGCCGCTCCCCGGAACCGCGCGCCGAAGGACCCTCCCCCTGGAAACGACGGAGGAGAAGAGGCGGCGGGCCCGCCTGGTCTTCGCGCGGCTCGCCAGGGCGTATCCGGACGCGCGATGCGCGCTGGATTTCTCCTCGCCTCTGGAACTGCTGGTCGCCACGGTCCTCTCTGCGCAGTGCACCGACGTCCGCGTCAACCAGGTGACGCCCGGACTCTTCGCCAGATACGAGACGGCCGCCGACTACGCCCGGGCGGCTCCCGGGGAGCTCGAGCGCGAGATTCGGGCGACCGGCTTTTTCAACTCGAAGGCGAAGAGCCTCCG
>JBBRDK010000137.1:0-7412 GCA_038203955.1 Thermoanaerobaculia bacterium
TCGTTGGCCTTCTTCATGTTCGGCGAGCCCGTCAGCCGCGCGCCGATCGAGTCCATGAGATGGCTCGCGGTCGCCATCACCTTCGAATTGTGAAAGCCCTCCTGCCTAATCCGGTTCTCCATGTCG
The DNA here is from genome assembly GCA_038203955.1 of Thermoanaerobaculia bacterium. Classification (GTDB taxonomy): domain Bacteria; phylum Acidobacteriota; class Thermoanaerobaculia; order UBA5066; family Gp7-AA6; genus JALYUA01. The sequence continues at coordinate 127 of JBBRDK010000137.1, forward strand.
AAGTCGAGGTGCTCCTCGGCGGAGGACGGGAGGCTCGGGACGAGCAGGCAGAGGGCGAGCGCGGCGGAAGCGAGCTTAGCGAGCTTCACATGGGCCTCCTTGATCCTCGGGACGCCACGAGACGGGCGCCCGAGGGAGAACGAATCAAGTCGACAGACTCTCCGAACGCCCGGAAGATTACACGGCCTCGGACGCGGGAGTCTCTGGTAGGCTCAACGAAACCTCTCGATGAACATTCGGTCCGGAAGGCTCTGCTTCGGACGAGTTCCGCTGGCGCCGGTCATTGCCATCGCGTTGTTGCTCCCCAACGTCGGGAGCACGGCAACGAAGGGCCTTTTCCCGGTGACCACGACCGCGGACGGCGGCCCCGGCTCGCTCCGGCAAGCCATCCAGGACGCAAATTCCGCCGGTGCGGGGCCCCACGCGATCGCATTCAACATCCCCGACACCGATGCGGGTTTCGTCGACGGAGACGCCGGATACGTTCATCCCGTGGGAGGATGCCCGGCCGCGCATCACTGCTGGTGGTCGCTGTCTCTCGCTTCCCCGCTTCCGGCCGTGACGAATGCGGGCATCACCCTGGACGGATCGACGCAGACGAGCTCCGCGGGCGACACCAACCCGGGGCAGCTCGGAAGCGGGGGAACCGTCGGCGTCGGCGCGACGCCGCTGCCCCGATTCGAACGGCCGGAGATCGAGCTGATTGGCGGGGGATTCCAGTTCGGTTCCACCGCATCCGCGGCCACCACCTCGATTCGAAACATCGCGCTGTTCGGCGTGGCGATCACCATCGACGGCGCGGGCTCGTCGGTAGAAGACACTCTGATCGGGATGCGCGCGGACGGAACCATCTCCTCCCCGTTCTCCGCGTCTTTCGCCCTCGTCCTCGGGGGCTCGAGCGGGATCCTCGTCCGGCACAATTTCGTCCGAGCCAACAATTCCGCCATCCGGCGGGATGGGTCCGGCAGCAACAGCCTGATCGAGCGAAACGAGGTGGATCAGGCCGGACCGCAGACCGACACGTTCGACGGGATACTTCTCGTCGCCGGCGGGACGGCCTCCGGCGACACGGTCCGATTCAACCTCGTCCGGAACCTTCGCGGCGCCGGCATCGAGCTCGGGTTCGGAACGGCGTTGAGCGGAGTGACCGTGACGGAGAACACACTGTCCGCCAACGGATTTCTCTCGCCCGGACTCGTTTCGACGGAATCGATGGGGCTCGTCGTCTATAACGCGGGCGCCGGATCCGCGTCCATCAGCCGAAACGTGATCACGGGAAGCGGGGGCCCCGGCGCGGTCGTCCTCGGTTCGAGCGGGATCGTCTTCTCGCAGAACGCATTCTCCGGCAACGGCGCCGGCGCGGCGACCGCTCCCGGGATCGATCTCGACCCGAACACGCGCGATCCAAACAGCTACGGCCCGGCGAACGGGGTCACCGGAAACGACGGAGCGATCACTCCGGGGGCGCCCAATTCGGCGCTCGATTACCCGATTTTTTCTTCGATCGCTTTCACGGGATCGTCGCTCACCGTCGCCGGGTGGGTCGGAAGCGCACCGGGACAGTCTGCCTTCGCCGGGGCAGCGGTCCAGATCTTTCGGGCAGTCGACGACGGAAACAACAACGGGGAGATCGTCGCGGGCGACGGGGCCAGCGTCCCCCACGGGGAGGGCCGCTCCTTCCTCGGGAGCCTCGTCGCCGACGCCAACGGAAACTTCGCCGGCACGCTGCCCGTGTCGGGGCTCGCGAGCGGCGATTTTCTCACGGCCACCGCGACCCTCGGCGGCAGCACCTCCGAGTTCGGACCGGACGCGACGGTCCCTGTCGTGGTTCCCACGGCCACACCGACCCCGACCGACACGCCTACGCCTCCCCCCACGCCGTCCTTCACGAGCACGCCGACGCCGACTCAGACGGCGACGCCGACGGATATTCCGACCGCCACTCCCACTTCCACCGCCACGCCGACCGTGACTCCGACAGCCACCGACACTCCGACCAACACGCCCACTCAGACCCCGACACCCACCTCCACGCCCACGCCCACCCCGTCGAACACGCCGACTGCCACGTCCACCAGTACCGCGACCGCGACGCCGACCAGCACGGCGACCAGCACGTCTACGCCGACGAGCACGAGCACGAGCACGAGCACGCCCACCGCCACGCCGACGAGCACGCCGACGACGACGCCCACGCCCTCCGCCACGAGTACGCCCACCGCGGTCTTTACGGCCACACCGACGGCCACGCCGACGCCGAGCGCGACCAGCACCAGTACCGCAACGGCGACGGCGACGCCGACTGCGACGCCGACCGCGACGGCGACATCGACGGGGACCCCGACGACAACGCCGAACACGACGGCCACGCCCTCCGGGACTCCGGGGGCGACCGCGACCCCGACGGCGACACCCCCTGCCGGCGCCGCGGACCTGGGCCTGTCCAAGGCCGCCTCGGCGGGCGCGGCCTCTCCCGGGCAGGTCTTGAGCTACGTTCTGACGGTCGTGAACCGCGGACCGGCATCCGCGACCGGAGTGGTCGTCACGGATCCGCTTCCTCCGGGCGCGGCGTTTCTATCGTGCACGGCGAGCTCCGGCACCTGCGCGGGCCCTCCGGGGGGGAGCGGAGGCACCGTCATCGCCTCACTGGGCACGATCCTCCCGCTATCGACCCTCTCGATAACGATCGACGTGACCGTCTCGGCGACGATTGGAACCCTGACGAATACCGCGTCGGTCACAGCCACGAGTCCTGACCCGAACCCGGGAGACAACGTGGCGTCGGTGGTCACGTCCGTGGGCGGAATCGCCGTGCCGGTTTCGCCGGCCGGCCTGCTCCTCCTGGCAGGGGCGCTGGCTGCCGCGGCGCTCGCCCTTCTCCGGCGCGGCTGAGACCCGCGACGTCGCCTCGCGGGATCAGTCCGCCGAGAAGAGAGTCAGGGCGAACCGGGCCCTCGAGTCCACCCACTGGTCGAGCGACCGGAACCCCGCCAGCCGGCCGCGCTGGATGACGTCCTCGGGCGTGTATTTGTAGGAGCTCTCCGTCCAGATCGGCTCTCCGGGCGCGAACCGGACCGACGTCTCGGCGCGCGGGATGGAGACGACCTGGTCCGTCCGGGAGACGAGGTGCATCTCGACACGGCTTTCGCGCGCGTTCCAGACGGCGAGGTGATCGAAGAGCTCCAGGTCGAAGTCGGCCAGGAGCTCGGAGTTCATGCGCACGAGAAGGTTCTTGTTGAAGGCGGCGGTCACGCCGAGCGGATCGTCGTAGGCGAGCAGCAGATCCGACTCCGGCTTGACGAGGTCCGCGCCCAGAAGAAGGGCGTCCCCCGCGCGCAGCGACGCCCGGATGCCGCTCAAGAAGTCGTGCGCCGCCGGCGAATCGAAGTTGCCGAGGTTCGATCCCAGAAAGAGCACGAGCATCGCGCTGTCGCCGACCCGTTGGGCGGCGGCGTGGCGCAGGCCCTCTTCGTAGGTGGCGCGGTGTCCGACGACCGAGACGTGCTGCAGCCGGCCGAGGGTGCGCTCCGAGAGCTCGAGCGCAACCGGAGAAATGTCGATCAGGTGCACCGCCACGTGGCGGCGGCGCGCCCGCAGCGCCTCGGCGAGCATCGCCAGCTTCTCGCCGCTCCCGCATCCGAGCTCGACCAGCGTCAGCGGCTCCGAGAACGCGGAGACGATCTGCGGCGCGAAGGTCGAGAGGAGTCGGGCCTCCGCGCGGGTGATCCGGTACCAGGGAAGCCGGCAGATGGCCTCGAAAAGCGTCGAGCCGAGCGCGTCGTAGAGATATTTCGACTGGATCTGTTTCGGAACGAGCGCGAGATCCCGGCGCACGTCCGTCGCGAAGTCCCTCACGGATTCGGCGGGAGGCGCGGCGAGACTGGTGGGGAGGCTCATGAGGAAGGCGTCGTCGCGCCCGATTCTGACATCACGAGACGGGCCCCACGCAACGAAACGCGGCGTACACGTGGGGGTAGTTCGGCCGGAACCAGTTTCGCAGCGACCGCCGGACGAGCTCCCGGCCGGTGACGGGCGACGCCCCCTTCATGACGTAGTGCTTTCCGTCGAAGAAATCCGCCGAGTACTGCGGGTACGAGGCCATCGGCGCGAATCCGGGAAATCCGGAGAAGACCGTCGAGGTCCATTCCCATCCGTTTCCGATCAGATCGTGGATGCCCCACGCCGACGCCCCTTCGGGAAAAGAGCCAACCGCGACGGGCTCGAAGCTCTGGAAATCGAAATTCCCCCGGGTCGGGCCGGCGGGCTCGCTCCCCCACGGAAATTCGCGCTCCGGTCCCGAGGGCGACCCGTACGCGGCGCGATGGTATTCCGCCTCGCTCGGCAGGCGCCGGCCCTTCCACAGCGCGTAGGCGGATGCCTCGGCGTGCGTGACCCAGACCGGCCAGGCCGCGGGAAGCGGGATCCGTTCGAACATGCCGAGCCACTCCCATCCCTTGGAGCCGCGAACCCAGAACGGAGGATGGGCGACGTTTTCCGACCGCAGCCAGTGCCACGCTTCCGGCTCCCAGAGATCTTCGCGCGAGTACCCGCCCGCCTCGAGGAACTCGAGAAAATCGGAGTTCGTGACGTTGTGGACGTCGATCTCGAACGCCGCGACGGAAACGGAGAGGTGGGGAAACTCGTTGTCCCAGCCGAACACGACCTCGTCCGGGCGGGCGCCGAGCGTTGCGACGCCGGCCGCGATCCTCACGGTCTCGCGCTTCGGCGCCCGGTCGGGGCCGGGAACCGGGAGCGCCGCGGTCGCGGGCCGGATCTTCCTGTCGAACGAGAGCCGCCGCCACATGTAGTGCAGGGTCTCCTGGTGCATGACCTCGTGCTCCAGGACCGTGTAGACCGCCTGCCCTCGGCGCAAGAGCGGGTTGTGGTCGTCCTCGAGCGGCCCGTCCGCGAAGAGGCGGGTCAGCGCGGCGTCGGCGGACCGCCCGTATTCGCCGATCTCTTCCCGGGTGGGCCACTGCGGGCCCGAAGCGTCCGGCGGCGCTTCCGGATCGATCCCGCGCTCGAAGAGAGACTCGTAGTCCGCGTTCAACGCCGGATGGCCGAATGCCCTCTTCCACAGCGTGTTGATCCCGAAGGCGGGAATGTGCCCGTCGTAGAAGCATATGGGATTCCGGAGCGGGATCGGGCGATCGCCGTACGCGAAATCGGGAATCATTCCGAAGAGCTCTCCGGACCGCCGGCGGTTCCGGCGATACCACCCCAGCGCCTCGTCGTGGCCGATCACAATGGGCGGCGACATGCTAAAGGTACGCCATGCAAACGATGCTAGATTCCGGCCCATGCGAAGGACGTACGGCCCGGCGGTCCTCTGTCTGGCCGGCGCCCTGTCCGGGTGCGCGGCGGCCGTGAGCCGGCCTGACGCCTCGGCTTCCGCTCCTTCCGGCTCGCCGGTCACCCCCTCGCCGGCGCCGGCCGGCGGCGTGGCGGGCGGCGACGCGTTGGCGATCGCTCCCGATGTTCCCGCCCGAGTGCGGCAGTTTCCTCCGACCCGGATCGACTACGACCACGCGCTCTTGGACGAGAGGGAGACCCGGACCCTTCAGCTCCTCATCGAGGCCTCGCGGGAGCTCGACGCGATCTTTGCCCGGCAGGTGTCCGAGGAGGTTCCCTCGACGCGTCAGGCCCTCGAGCGCGTCGGCGGAGACAAGCGGTCTCTCGCGGTCGCCGCGATCGAATATTTCGACATCAACGTCGGCCCCTGGGACCGGCTGAAGGGGGACGAGCCCTTCGTCGGTCGCCGGCCCAAGCCGAAGGGGGCCGGCTTCTACCCCCTCGACATGTCGCACGAGGAGCTCGAGAAGTGGATCGCGGCCCACCCGCAGGATCGCGAGAGCTTCCAGAGCCTGTTCACCGTCATCCGGCGGGACGGCGACCGGCTCGTAGCGATCCCCTATTCGAAGTTCTACCAGCCCGCGCTGACCCGCGCGGCGGAGAAGCTGCGCGCCGCGGCGGCTTCGACCGGCAACGCGTCTCTCCGGAAATTCCTGACACTGCGGGCGGACGCGTTCCAGTCCGACGACTACTTCGCGTCGGACGTCGCGTGGATGGACCTCGATTCGGACATCGAGATCGCGATCGGCCCCTACGAGGTCTACGAGGACGCTCTCTTCAACTTCAAGGCGGCATACGAGTCCTTCGTCACGGTGCGGGACAAGGCCGAGAGCGGGCACCTGGCCGTGTATGCCCGGCATCTTCCCGACATGGAGCGCAACCTTCCCATTCCCGAGGCGCACAAGAACTTCAACCGCAGGTTCGAGTCTCCGATCCGCGTCGTGCAGGAGGCGTTCACCGCGGGCGACGCGCGCCGCGGCGTGCAGACCTCCGCGTTCAACCTTCCGAACGACGAGAAGGTGCGGGAAGCGAAGGGATCCAAGAAGGTCCTCCTGAAAAACGTCATGGAGGCTAAATTTCGGCAGAGCGGCCGCCCCGTGGCCGAGCGCGTGGTCGATCCCTCGCAGGCGAGCCGCATCTCCTTCGATCCCTACTTCAACCACACGCTCTTCCACGAGCTGTCTCACGGGCTCGGCCCGGGCGTCATCACGGGCCCCGACGGGAAGCGCATCGAGGCGCGGCTCCTGTTGAAGAACATCTACTCGACGATCGAGGAGTGCAAGGCCGACGCCGTCGGGCTCTGGAACATCCTCTACGCGCTCGACCAGAAGTGGTTGACGTCCTTCGACGAGGAATCGCTCGCGGCGACGTACATGGGCCTCATGTTCCGTTCGATGCGCTTCGGCCTCGAAGAAGCGCACGGAGGAGGCACGGCCGTCCAGTGGAACTGGTTCCGCGAAAAAGAGGCGATCGTCCCCTCCGCCGGCGGCCGCTTCCTCGCGAAGCGGGACAAGTTCCGCGAGGCGGTCAAATCTCTCGCCAGCGAGCTCCTCATGATCGAAGCGACGGGCGATTTCGAGCGAGGCAAGCGCCTGCTCGAGCGCTACGGCAAATCGACCCCGGAAATCGCGGCCGTCACGGGACGGCTCTCCGACATTCCCGTCGACATCAAGCCGGTGTTTACCGCGGCGGGTGAATAGCGAGAAAAGCTGTCAGCTCTCAGCTGTCAGCTCCCCTTTCAGCCGAAAGAAACGAAGACGAAAAGACCCACAATCCCCTCGGAGGTGAACGATGGAAGATGAGAACAGGGAAGAGTCTCCCGCTCCGAAGCCGCGCCGCCGGACGCCCGCGAAAAAGTCCGCCGCCGCTCCGGTCCGGCGGAAGGCCGCCGTCAGCCGGAAGGCGCCGGCTCGCGGGAAGGCACCCGCGAAGAA
>JBBRDK010000138.1:0-7362 GCA_038203955.1 Thermoanaerobaculia bacterium
GCGCCATCGAGGCGGCTCGGCGCCGTTGGGGTTTCGGCGGGGCGGGGAATCCATCGCGGCGGATGTACCCGATCGCCGGGGGGGATTCGGAGAAGCCGCGCCCTGTCAGAGATGTGCCGTCAATCCGAACGTCGTTTACGCGGGCGGTGCCCGTCGAGTCTTCAGAACCCGGAGATTTTCTTCGAGTCCGCCTGGCCCGCCGGTGCGGCTCGCGCGTCTTTACGCCGATCCGCTGCCATCGCGAGGAAGCCGCAGACCATGGCCAGAGCGAGGAGCGTGAGGCTCTGGCCGACCGCTCCCGGAATTCGGGGCGCCATCGATCGCGGCGCGACGGCGGCGGCCACGAGACCCGCCACGAGAACGCCGGCCAGTCCCTCCCCGGCGACGAGTCCGGACGCGGCGAGAATGCCGGGATCCCCCCCTCCCTCACCGAGTCGGGCCGAGGCGCTTTCGCGAGGCGCCGCTCGACCCATCCGCGAACGCAGCCGCCGACGTAGATCGGCGCCATCGAGGCGAGAGGCAGGTAGACGCCGATCGCGAACGCCAGGCCGATCAGCTGCCCGAGCTGCTGCCGCGCGGGTGTGGCGCCGACCAGGTACCCGGTTTTCAGGTCCTGTGAAACGTCGCCGGCCTTCGGTGCCGCGACCGCCACGATGGTTCCCACGGTGAGAACGGCGGCGGGCTCCAGGACCCGGACGTCGGAGACCGGCAGCCTCGCGGTCTTCCTGGTCGGCGATCCCTTTGACAGCCGGAACTATTACGCCGGGTTCATGGGGGACCCCGCGAACGCGATCAAGAAGTCCGTCGACGGCGGCGTCACCTGGGTCAGTGCGAGCAAGGGAATCGCGCAGGCCTCGGTCTGGTGGATCGCCGCCGACCCGCACAACGCCGGAACTCTTTACGCCGCGACCGCGGAGGCCGGCGCCTTCAAGACCATCGATGGAGGCGCCTCCTGGACCGCTCTGCCGACGCAGCCTGTCGTCTGGACGCTCGCCGTCGACCCCGTCGACTCGCGCGTGATTTACGCCGGCATGAACGGCGACGGTGTTTTCCAGAGCACGGACGCGGGCGCGAGCTTCTCGCGCGTCGGCTCGCCAGAGGTGGGCGTGGTGCTCTCCCTCGCCGTCGACCCGAACGACACGCGGTACCTGTACGCCGCCACGGCGTCCGGCGGAGTCGAGCGAAGCGACGATCGCGGCAGGACCTGGAAGAAGACGAGCGTGCGCCAAGGCGTTGGGCTGACTCTGACCGTCACCGACGAAAGCCGGGTGTACGTTGGAACCGCGTTTGACGGAGTCTTCGTCTCCGCAGAGGATGTCCGCCGCTCCAAGGACGCCCCCGAAAAGGGCGATTTCCGCATGGACGCGACTCACGGCCGCCGCTTCGGGCAGATCGCCGTGCGCGAGTTGCGGGCCGTCCGGGCGCAGAACGTGTATTCGATCTCGATTGACCCGCGCGACTCCGCGCACCTGATCCTGGGAACGAACGACGGCGGCCTTCTCGGTTCCTCCGACGGGGGAAAGGAGTGGCGCGACGTCGGACGCGGATTCTTGAGCCGGGGGTCGAGAAGGGCTTTTTTTGATCCGAACGCCCCCGGCCGCGTGTATGCGGGTTCTTTCAGGGGCGGAGGCCTCTACGCCAGCGATGACAACGGGAAAAGCTGGACCCGCCGCGTCTTCGGTTCGCCGACGATCTACGTGTGGGCCACTTCGGTCGATCCTGTCTCGGGTGCCATCTATGCCGGCACGATCGGGGAGGGCCTGTGGAAGAGCACCGACCAGGGAGCCAGCTTCCTTCGGATTGACGGTTCGCTCATCCGGCAGGTGCGCGACATCGCCTTCGATTCCTCGACGCCCGGAAAGATTCTCGTCGCCTCCCTCGGGGGGCTCTTTCGATCGGTCGATGGAGGTTCGAGCTTTTCGAAGGTCCTGCCTGTGGCGATTTCCACGGTCACGATCGACCCGACGAACGCGAGCGTCGTTTACGCCGGGACACAGACCCTCGGCGTGTACAAGAGCCTCGACGGCGGAGAGACTTTCGTGGCGAGCAACACCGGACTCACCAATCTGGTGACGAGCCGCGGCGGCGGTGTTGCCATCGACCCGTCAGACTCCTCCATCCTTTTTGCGGGCACCGAGGGCGGCGGGGTCTTCAAGAGCCGCAACGGCGGAGCCACCTGGGTCCCCGTCAACGGCGGACTCGCCAACCTGAAGGTGTTCGCAATCGCCATCGACCCCGCGAATCCCAACGTGCTCTACGCCGGGGGCGCGAGCGGGGTGTTCAAAACGGAGACCGGCGGTGAGTAGCGCTCCGACGACGGCCGGAACGCCCTCCCGGGTGCTACCGCGTCACGCTTTCCGCAATTTTACGGCTCCTGCGAGCCTCGCCCGCTTCCATCGACCGGACGCTCGGAAAAGAAAAGGAGAAATTTCATGACTCCAACCAGACGCGGTTTCGCGGCAGTCCTGACGGCCGTCGTCGGATTTTGTTCTACCGCCGGCGCCAGGGTGGCCAGGTCGCCCCATGCCGCGGTCGTGATTCACGTTGACACCAACGCGAGCGCGGGAGGTGATGGAACGGGCGCTGCTCCGTTCCAGAATGTTCCCGAGGCCGTCGCGGCGGCGCGGGAGCGGTTTCTCGAAGGGGCCTCGAAGCTCAGGATCCACATCGCGCCGGGCGTCTACGTGCTGACCGGCACGCTCCTGATTGACGTTCCGGGCCTCGAGCTGCGCGGGAGCAACAAGATGCCGGTGGACGCCGATGGCTGGCCGGACGGCACGGTGGTTCCTGGCAGTGAAACACGAATCACTCCGAGCGGCGCATTCAACGGCGAGCCGCTGATCCATGTGTTTCAGTCGGGGAGCGAACTATCCGGCCGCGGCGTCACCCTCGCGAACTTCACGGTCGATTTCAATCTGCTCGAAACTGCCATTCTGATCCAGCACGTTCAGGGCTTTCAGGTGAAGGGTTGTTTCGTCACGCGTGCCTCCCCCGGCGGCATCCTCACCCTCGCCTCCAGCGGAACCATTGCGGGCAACTACGCCACCGGGACGGGATGTGGAATCTGCGTGGGAGGAGGGAACGCTTTGTCGCCGGCCGAAGTCGTCATCGTCGGCAACCGGTCCGTGAGGAATACGTACGGCGGTGTGCTGCTAAACGCAGGAAACTCCGGCACCGACGAGACTCGGGGCTCGCTCGCGGCGGTCGTCGAACGCAACGATCTCAGCGACAACGTGGCTAGGCCTCAGAACAGCTTTGGTATCCGCATCTTCACCAGCTCTCTGGGCCCCTTTCTTCTGGCAAACAACAATCACGTCGCGGCGCTCATCGTCGGAAACCGAATCCGCAACAACACGATCGGCGCCGTCATCGACGCGGGCTTTCCCCATCGCGCGGTCGGCACCAGGTCCGACCCTCGTCTCTACAGCGGATCCCTCGACGTCACCTTCCGCGACAACGACCTCGCGGCGAACCTGTGGACGCCCGCACTCGTCACGTTCACCCGCAACACCGCGGCGCTGATCCCGAGCCAGCTGTCTCCGAATCCCTCTATGTCGTGGAAATACCTGCAGAATTCGGTGTTTCAGATCAGCGACCCGCAGAACAGTCTGGCGGGATATTGGCTGGATCATCCTGAGTTGGATCCGATCGACCACCGGACGCTGAACAATGTGCTCACGCTCAACGGCTTCGAGATCCCGAATGGGCGGACTGTACCGGGCGTGCTTCCGTAGGCGCGGTCCATGACAGGCGGTGCGGTGGGACGTCTGCTGGCGGCTTCGAGGACCACGGACATGCCGCTCTGCAGGAAGAACAACGACGCAACCCTGAACCCGCGTCCACGCCGGTCTGACGTCCCCGTTCAACCGGCTCGACTAGCCGGCAGGCCGTGCAGTCGCGTCTTTACGCCGACGCCCCGCAATCGCGAGGAAGCCGCAGACGCCGGCGAGAGCGAGCAAGGTGAGGCTCTGCCCTAGGGCTCCTGGTATTCGGGGCGCCATCGATCGGGGCGCGAGGCCGGCGGCGACGAGCCCCGCGACGAGGACGCCGGCGAGGCCCTCCCCGGCGACGAGGCCCGATGCCGCGAGGATGCCGGGAGCCCCCTCTTCGCGCGGCGCTCCGGAAAAGCCGCGGCGACGCTCGATCCAGGCGCGGACGCAGCCGCCCACGTAGATCGGCGCCATCGAGGCGAGAGGCAGGTAGACGCCGATGGCGAACGCGAGCCCGGACGCGCCGCACAACATCGCGCCGATCGCGAGCCCGCCCCCCGTCAGGACGAGGCCCCACGGGAGCTTTCCGGCGAGCACGCCCTCCACGATGGTCTTCATCAGCGTGGCCTGCGGCGCCGGAATCTCCTTCGACCCGAACGTGTAGGCCTGCCCCAGCAGCAGGACGGTCCCCGCCACGGCCCAGCACGCGAACGCCGCGCCGATCAACTGGCCGAGCTGCTGGCGCGCCGGGGTGGCGCCAACCAGGTATCCCGTCTTCAAGTCCTGCGAGATGTCTCCCGCCTTCGACGCGGCGACGGCGACGATGGTTCCGACGGTGAGCACCGCCGCGCGGGCGCCCGGGTGGGTCCACCCGAACGCCGCGAACACCGAAGCGACGCCGAGCAGAGTGACGAGAGTGATTCCCGAGGTCGGCTGCGAAGAGACTCCGACGATTCCCACGATCCTCGCCGCGACGGTCACGAAGAGCATCCCGAACACCGCAACGCCGGCGGCGCAGATCGCCCGCTGCATCGGTCCCATTCCGCCCGCGAAGACGCCGGGCGCGAGGGCGGCGACCGCGATGACGAAGAGAATCGCGCCGATGACGAACGCTCCGGGCAGGTCGCGGTCGGCCGCCGGACGCGGGCCGGCCTCGGCGCCGCGATCGCGTCTCAGCCCGCGAAGGACACCGGCGAAGGCGCTCCCCATCGTGGGCAGGTTCTTCGCGACGGTCAGGACTCCCGCGACGGCGACGGCCCCCGCGCCGACGTAGCGCACGTACCGCGACCAGATGTCGGAAGCGCTCATCGCGGAGATGGGACGCGCCGCCTCGGGAAAGAGAGGCGCCGTCAATCCGGCGCCGACCCACGAAATGAGAGGGATCAGCACGAGGGAGGAGACGAGCGACCCCGCGACGAGCACGGCGGACTGCCGGTAGCCCAGGATGTAACCGACGGCGATCAGCGCGGGCGCGAGCTCGAGGGCGAGAACCGCGTTCGGGAGGACGGGCAGGCGCGCGGAAATCTCGCTCGGCAGGAGAAAGGCGAGGCCGAGCGCGAGCTTCAACGCCGCGCCCACGGCGATGCCCCGGAAGATCCAGACGCCCGCGCGCGAGCGGCTGGAAGTCGCCTTCAGGACTTCCGCGCACGCGGTGCCCTCGGGATACGGGAGCTCGTCGCGAGCGTCGACGATCAGGAGACGCCGGAGAGGGATCATCGCGGAGAGGCCGAGCACGCCGCCTAAGAAGCAGAGCGCGACGACCTGGAAGTACGGCGGCGCCATGCCCCAGAGAAAGAGGGCCGGGATCGTGAAGATCGTGCCGGTCGCGAGCGACGTCGAGGCGGACCCGACGGTCTGGGCCATGTTCGCCTCGAGGATCGTTCCGCGCCGGCGCGAAAGCGAGAAGATCGCGACCGCCATCACGGCGGCGGGGATGGAGGCGGACACCGTCAGCCCCACGCGCAGCCCCAGGTACGCGTTGGCCGCGCCGAAGACGATCCCGAGGAGAACTCCCGCCGCGATGGCGCGCGCGGTGAACTCTCCCGCGGGATATCCGCCCGGCGTTGCGGAGCTCACGCGGATCATCTTAACGGCTCACCCCGAGCCGCTCCGGCGGCTCCCTTCGGATGGGAGAGCCGGCTACTTCTTCTCCTTCCGCTGATCCTGCTTCTCGGGGCACGGAGCGTCGATCTGCCGGGGGCTCGGCACGGGCCGCCCGCTCCGATCGAAGTACTGCATGGGCTTCTGGCCGACGTTCTCGTCCGTGGGAGCGTAGATGACGCGAATCGCGGGATAGATGTCCATCACAAGCCCGGGAGCCACCGAGTGGATGATGCCCGCTTCCGCGGACTCCACCTTCGCCCGGGCCAGCTCGGGCGCGCGCCAGCCCGACTTGACCTTGTAAGCGAGGCGGTGCGCTTCCGTGACGACCTGAGGCGGAATCTCGGGCCAGTGGAGCTCCATGAACCCGACGTCACCGGACCGATCGAGCACGAGCTTCAAATGCGACGAGAAAACCGGAAGTCCCTCGATCTGGCGATCGAGAGTCAGTGTGCGCCGTCCTTTCGTGACGGGCCCGAGCGTGACCTTTCCCGACGCCTCCCGCCGGCCGGTCTGCGTGTTCTCCTGGAGCGCCGCCTCTTTCGCCCATTCGCCTCGCGGGATCTTCAGGCGATCGAGGAGCTCGTGTGCGCGCGAAGACAGCGCTTCGTCCGTCCCCTGGAAGTAACCGGCCGTTTTGCCCTCGCCCTCCCCCTCCTTGAGGCTCTGGATGAAGAAAGTCCGGCTGTCGAGGCGGCGGCTGAAGAGAATTCTCGCGGAGCGCATGCCGATCATGTTGGCATCCGCCGCCGTCTTCGCGCCGGCGTCGAGCCTCGCGCCCAGCACCCGGGTCGCGAGCTCGTGGAACTCGGACATCTCCGCCTGGTCGGAGTAATCCCCGGGCTTCGTAGGAACCTGCGCCGCCAGACACGGCGTGAGAACCGTCATCGCGGCAAACAGCGCCAGCGTCCATCGCGCGTCGTTCATGGTGTCTCCTCTCCGGCGGGTCACCGGCAGACCCACTTCCAGGCCGCCCAGTTCGGCGTCGGGTTCGACAGGCCGTCGGTCACCTTCTCGTTGTCGCGCCGGTTGACCGCATCGGCTTCCGTCGCGCCCGCGGCGATCGCCACCGCGCAACAGCCGCCGCTCTGGATGTCTTCGATGCCCGCGGCCATCCACGCGTCTCCCACGCTCATGGTCGGAAGGAGCCACGAGAGGACCGCGGGGACGGCAACCTTCGCGGCGAAATCGGTGCCCCTCCGGTTGCTGTTTAGCGTATCCGCTTTCGCCGAGCCCGAATGCCCGACGGCGACGTGGATGCCCTGCAGCACGGGGAACCACTGGTTTCCGAGCGAGACCAGATCCATCGGGCAGCTGGCGTCGATGATCGCGAACTGAAGCTTGCCGCCCGCGTTGCCCCACCGCGTGCTGGTGCCGATGGTGGTCGTGTCGGGCTTGCCGAAGTTTCCGCACACGGTGATGAAATCGGGACTCGTCGCCACGGGCGGGTTCTGGCAGATCCCGTGGCCGTTGTAGAAATAGATGTTCGGCGCGTCCGACCCGCCGCCGGGATCGAGATCCGTCGCGTCGCGGAAGTCGGATCCCCAGACGT
>JBBRDK010000139.1:0-7329 GCA_038203955.1 Thermoanaerobaculia bacterium
GGCCACGCTCCTCGCGATGCGCGACGGGTTCCTCCCGCCCACGATCAACCTGGACCGCCCGGACCCGGAGTGCGACCTCGACTACGTGGCGAACGAGGCGCGTACCGCTTCCGTCGAGCACGCCCTCTGCAACTGCATCGGTTTCGGATCGAAGAACAGCGCGCTGGTCCTCGGCCAGGGCTGAGCCGGTTCTCCGTTATCGCCACTCTCAACTTATGACTCTCAACTCTCAACTCTGAACTCTCAACTCTCAACTCCCCAACTCTCAACTTCCGCATGAGCCTCCTCGTTCCGGTCCGGCGGCCCGCACGCGAGATCCTGGACGACGAAAATCTCGCGCCGGAGGAGATGGCGCGGTCTCTCCGGGATCTCGAGCGCGTCAACCGAAAGTGGGGCGGCTCGAAGGCGCTCGAGCGGCACCTCCTGTCGAGGATGACCGACGCCCGGGGGGGAGACGGGATCCTCGTGCTCGACGTCGGCGCCGGCTCCGGCGGCGTAACGCGGACGCTCGCCCGCCGCCTGGCGCGGGCGGGGCATCGCGCGACCGTCGTCGCCCTGGACCTCCAGTGGCGCCACCTGGCCGCCGGGCGGGCGGCGGCCGGGCGGGAGCTCGCGGCGCTCGCCGCGGACGCCTTCTCGCTTCCGGTGGCCGACCAGTCCACGGACTGGGTGGTGTCCACCCTGGTGTTCCACCACTTTTCCCCGGAGCAGAATGGCGCCCTCCTGCGGGAGTTCTCGCGCGTCGCCCGACGGGGATTCGCCATTCTGGATCTGCGGCGGCACTTCTTCCCCTGGATCTTCGTCTCGATCGCCGGCCGGATGGTCTTCGAGACCCGCGTGTCGCTTTTCGACGGCCAGGCGTCGGTGCTGCAGGCGTACACGCCGGAGGAAGCGCGCGCGATCGCGCGCGACGCGGTGCCGGGGTCCCGAGTGGAGCGCGTCTTTCCCTACCGGATGCTGATCTCGGGTCCGGGAGCATGACCGCGTGGGACGCCGTGGTCGTCGGGGCCGGACCCGCCGGCTCCGCGGCCGCGACCGTCCTGTCTCTCGCGGGACGGCGCGTCCTCCTCCTCGAGAAGGACCGGTTTCCGCGCGCGAAGGTCTGCGGGGAATTCCTCTCCGGGGACGCCCTCGCTTCCATCGAACGGCTCGGCGCGCGAACCGCTCTCGAGGCGCTGGGACCCGAGCGGATCGAGGAGGGGTCCGTGCATCCCGCGCGCGGCGGAGCGGTGCACTTCCGGCTTCCGGCTCCGGCTCTCGGGATCTCACGCTTGCGGCTGGACGATCTTCTCGCCCGCCGCGCGCGCGAGGCGGGCGCCGAGGCGCGCTTTTCGTGCCGCGTCCTCTCGACCTCCGGGACGCCCCGGAGCGGCTTCACGGTGCGTTTCGTTTCGGACGACGTCGAAGAAGAGGCCGTCACGCGCGCGGTGATCGGCGCGTGGGGGCGGTGGGACGCGCTCGACCGCCGCCTCGAACGGCGGTTTCTCGAGCGCGCCCGCTTCTTCGGCTGGAGCCGCGACTACCGGGGCGACACATCGAGCCTCGCGGGGCGGGTCCGCCTCTATCTGTTCCCGGGAGGGTACTGCGGCCTCTCGCGCGTCGAAGGCGGCGAGGCCAACCTCGCGGGGGTGATCTCGGAATCCGAGAGGCGAAAGACGGGAGGAGACTGGGACGACGTCCTTCGCCGCGCGCGGAGATTCAATCCGGCTCTCGACGCGGACCTCCAGGCGATGGATACGGGGCCCCGGGGCTTCCTGGGGACGGTGC
The DNA here is from genome assembly GCA_038203955.1 of Thermoanaerobaculia bacterium. Classification (GTDB taxonomy): domain Bacteria; phylum Acidobacteriota; class Thermoanaerobaculia; order UBA5066; family Gp7-AA6; genus JALYUA01. The sequence continues at coordinate 1,768 of JBBRDK010000139.1, forward strand.
CCGTGGTCTTCACGGCGAAGCCCGCCACGGAGGATGGAATGCTGATGGCGGGCGACGCCGCGGGGGTCATCGATCCGTTTTCCGGGCAGGGCCAGGCCGCCGCGCTCGCGGCGGGAATCCTCGCCGGCGACACGGCGCTCCGGCTGCTCGAGGGCCGGCTCCCTCCGACCCTCTACCTCTCCGCCTACGAACGCGCCTGGCGAGCCCGGTTCGCCCGCCGCTTCGCGTGGAGCGCGGCGCTGCGCCGCCTGATCCTCGGACCCGTGCTGGGAAGGATCGCGAGCCGTTTCATCGGGGAGCGGACGATAAGGTTTGCGATCAGGAGATTGTGGGGAGTTGAGCGTTGAGAGTTGACGGTTAGCGGGGAGCTAACCCTTTCGATTTCCGATCTAGTTGACCGCGAAGTACCGCGGCCGTCTCGCTCCCGTTGGTCGCTCGGCTCCCGATTCCCGGCCCCGTTTAATTGAACCCCAGCGCCCCCACCGGCGTGAAGATGCTGTCGGTCAGGCGCGCGGGCTTGTAGTCGCGGTATTCGAGGCGGGTCACGGTGTTCGCGTCGCGCGCGAGAAGGTCCCGGATGTCCATCTCCGAAACGATCGTCTTACCCTGAGACGTCTTGAATTTCGCGAACGTCACCTCCTTCGCCTCCTTGCCGGAGGGGAGAAGAAAGAGCACCTTCGCCGGAAGACGCGCCGCCTCGTCGTACCAGAGCACCACCCGGGGGTAGGCGGCTTTGGGGGACTTCGCCTGCAGGTCGAGCACGCGGCACTCCCGGCCGTTGACCGTCTCCGTGCCGGGCCGCGCCGTCGCGCGGAAATCCTCGGCAAAGCGCAGACGGGCCACGTCGCCCATCGATGCGCCCCCGAGCAGACGCTGGTTCGGCGTGACGGGCAGTGGGTTTGTGGTGCCTGGAACCAGGAGCCACATGCGGTCGCCCGACGTCAGGATCTTCCGGCCGTTGTTCTTCCCGCCACGGAAAACGATCAGCCCGCGGTCCCGCCCCTTCGTGTAGATCTCGAAATCAGCGCTCCCCGAGGGGACGCCCTTGACGATCTGGGTGGCGCGCGCCGTGATGACCGCCTCCTCGAACGCGTTGCGCGTCGCGTCGATCGCCTCGAGCCACGACTGCACCGGGGCCGGCGTCTGCGCCGGCGAGGTCGCCGTCGAAGCGGCGAGGAGGAGGCAGGCAATCAGGGCGACCTTCATGGTACGCACAACGTCGGGCGGGGCACGAGTCTTCCGTTTAATGACGGGGGCCGGGAGCCGAGCGACCAACGGGAGCGAGACGGCCGCGGTACTCCGCGGTCAACTAGATCGGGAATCGAAAGGGTTAGCTCCCCGCTAACTCTCAACTCTCCAACTCCCCGGCTCAGATATGCGCCAGCGCTTCCACGATCGAGAGCCGGGCGGCGCGGCGCGCCGGGAAGTACGACGCGATCGCCATCGTCGCGACCATGGCGATGAGGCCGGCGGCGTAGGCCAGGGGATAGAGCTGAACGTGGATGGGGTCTCCGTGCGTCCCGCCCGGGGGCGGAGGCAGCGTGAAGCCCCAGACGTTCAACAGCGCGCGGACGAGAAACGCGAAGAGAGCTCCCGCGACACAGCCGAGGAGGGCGATCGCCACGCCCTCGGCGAGAAACATCCGGAGGACTCCCGACGGTCGCGTGCCGAGGGCGCGGAGCGTCCCGATCTCGCGCGTCCGCTCCGTGACGGCCATGGTCATCACGATGGCCGCGGACAGAATGACGATCACGACCAGCACCGCGCCCACGAATCCGAAGATGCCGACGTACAGCAGCTTGACCTGCTCGTAGAACACCGCGAGCTGTCGCCAGCCGCGGAGGACCACGGAGTATCCGGCGCCCGAAAGCGCGGAGGCGATCCGCCGCGAAGCGGCATTCTCGTCCGCACCGGGTTTCAGGAATATGACGAGCTTCGAGACCGTCCCGGAGCTCTGCAGCAGCCGCGAGACGAGCGGGGCCCCGGCCGCCAGGTACCTGTCGTTCAACTCCTTGATCCGAACGTCGACCAGGCCCCTCACGACGCCGTCGACGGCGTTCAGCGATCCGTCCGGCGTGGTCGCCATCAGCGTGACGCGGTCGCCGGGCCGCACGCGGAGCGCCGAGGCGAGGCCGGTCCCGAGCAGGACGCCGTCGCCGCCGTCTCCGGAGAGAAACGAGCCGACCGTGACGAGGCCACGCGCTCCGGTGGCCGCCGCCTCGGGCTCCGGATCCACCCCGACTCCGAGGTAGGGGATCGACTTGGTGCCGTTCGTCGCCAGCCCGACGAAGTCCATCCGCGGCAGGACGTACGAGACCTCGGGGTCGCGGGCGACGATCGCGCGCGCACGCGCGGCGTCGGGGATACCGAATTCCAGGGTCGTCTCCTCGCTCGTCGAAACGGCGCGACGGTCGACGGCCTGGAGCTGTCCGACGCTGCGAATCGTGCCGTCGCGCAAACCCTCGAAGGACTGCGCGATGAAGCCTCCCGCGAGCGCGAAGGCCGCAAAACCAAACGCCACGACGACGCCCATCAGGGCGGTGCGGCGCCGCTGCCGGATCAGGTTGCGCCACGCCAGGGCGAGCGCGCTCATGCCCCCGCCGCGGCCGGGACGAAGTCCGACGCGATCCGGCCGTCGTGGAGGGACACCACGCGCCGCGCGCGGCCCACGACGCGGGGGTCGTGGGTCGCGAAAAGAAACGCGACGCGCCGGGAGTCGCAGAGCCCGCGCATCAGGTCGAGAATCTCTTCCGCAGTCTTCGAGTCCAGATTCGCCGTCGGCTCGTCCGCGAAGACGACGGCGGGGCGGTTCGCGAGCGCGCGCGCGATCGCCACCCGCTGCCTCTGGCCCCCGGAAAGCAGGTCGGGGCGAACGGATGTCTTCTGCTCGAGACTGACGGCCGCGAGAAGCTCCTGCGACCGGCTCCGACGCTCCCCGGGAGGAACGCCGGCCAGCGCCATCGGATATCCCACGTTTTCCTCGGCGGAGAGCACGGGGATCAGGTTGAACGTCTGAAAGACGAAGCCGAACCGGTCGCGACGGAGGTCGGCGCGTTCGTTCTCGGAGAGGCCCGCGGCGTCCCTGCCGTCGACGGTCAGGGTGCCCGCATCGGGCCGGTCGAGAAGCCCCAGGAGGTTCAAGAGCGTCGTCTTTCCCGACCCGCTCGGCCCCTGGAGCGCCACGAACTCGGATTCCTCGATCGTGAGCGACACATCCCGCACCGCCGGAACGCTGCCCGAGCCGAGCGTGTAGGTTCGGGTGAGGCCGCGAGCCTCCAGGAGCGGGGCGGCGGCGGTTTGAGAACCCGAAGGAAGCGGCATGGACGCGACATCTTACGGCCTGGCCCGGCGGCCTCTGGCACGCCGATTGCCCCGGGTTGGCCCTGGAGGCTCCATGTCCACGCGCCGCAAGCCCGATTCGGAACCTGCACCCAAGAAGTCCCGCAAACGCGGGAAGTGGCACCGCGCGCTCTCCGGAGTCCGGGGCGCCGGCCGCTTCTCCCGGAAGACCATCCTCCGCGTCGGCGCGGCCGTCCTGATCCTGATCGTTCTCCTGATCATCGCCTCCTTCTTCGTGGACGAGCCGATGCGCAGGCAGATGGAGCGGCGGATGAACCAGAGCCTCAAGGGATACAGCGTGCAGATCCCGAAGCTCCACTTCTCGCTCTTCGGCGGATCGATCGCCCTGCGCGGACTGACGATCCGGCAGCAGGCCAATCCCGAACCGCCCGTGATGGTCGTTCCGCTGCTCAAAGCGAGCGTGCAATGGCGCGAGATCCTGACGCTCCACCTGGTCGCCGACTTCCTCATGGACCGACCTCAGCTCCACATCAACCTCCCGCAGCTCCAGGCGGAGAACCGGGACCCCGTGCCGATGAAGGACAAGGGATGGCAGGACGCCCTCGAGCAGATCTACCCGCTGAAGATCAATCTCTTCCGCGTCAACGACGGCGACGTCGTCTACATCGACCAGGACCCGAAGCACCCGCTGCACATCTCGCATCTGACGCTGCGGGCCAACAACATCCGCAACATCCATTCGCGGGAGCACGTCTATCCCTCGGCGGTCTTCGCGGAAGGCGTCGTCTTCGAGTCGGGGCACGCGGTGATGGACGGCCACGCCGATTTCCTGGCGAAACCGTTCCCCGGCATCCACGCGAACTACAAGCTCGACAAGGTGCCTCTCGACGCTCTGAAAGCCATGATCGCGCGCGCCAACCTCGCCATCAAGGGCGGGACCCTGGCGAGCTCCGGGGAAATCGAGTACGCCGCGAACGCCAAGAACCTCCGGGTCGCCGACCTCTCGATCCGCGACATGCATCTCGACTACATCCACACGGCGGCCACGGCCAAAGCCGAGACCGCCCGCAAGGACAAGGTCGCCGCGGCCGCGAAGAAGGCGTCGAACCGTTCCGACATGACGTTGAAGCTCGAGAAGCTCGAGATCGTCAACAGCAATCTCGGTCTCGTGAACAAGGCGAAGGACCCGGCGTACCGGGCGTACCTGGCCGCCGCCAACCTGACCGTCACGAACCTGTCGAACCAGTTCGTGCAGGGCCCGGCCGTCGCCCGCCTGACCGGCAAATTCATGGGGAGCGGTGCGACGAAGGCCTCGGCCACGTTTCGCCCCGAGAAAAAAGGTGGGCCCGACTTCGACCTGAACGTGGCGATTGAAGGCACCCAGATGACGACGATGAACGACATCCTCCGCGCTTACGGAAAATTCGACGTCGTCGCTGGCGTCTTCTCCTTCTACACGGAGCTCAAGGTCAAGAACGGACAGATCGAGGGCTACGTCAAGCCACTCTTCAAGGACATGGACGTCTACGACAAGCGCCAGGACAAGGACAAGAGCCTGTTCAAGAAGCTCTACGAGGGCCTGGTCGGCGGCGTCGCCAAGCTCCTGGAGAACCGACGCGACGAGGTCGCCACGAAGGCGGACCTCTCCGGACCCGTCAGCAACCCGAAGTCGAGCACCTGGGAAGTCGTCGTGCGGCTCATCCAGAACGCGTTCTTCCGGGCCATCCTGCCCGGCTTCGACCAGGAGCTGTTCCACCTGGGCAAGGGACCGAAGAAGGGCGCGGCGTCGAAGGGTGCGGACGACAAGGGACCAAAAGACGTCAAGACGCAGCCCGCGAAGCCGGCGGCGGTCCCGAAGAAGGCCGCGTAGGGCGCGGCGTGATCCGGCGCTTCCGCTGAAGGATCGCCTCGACGGCCTCGGGGGCCCGGACGGAATCCGTCGTAACCGAGCTTCTCGCGCGCCAGGGCGAGCACCTCGCCCGAGCCCTGGCGCGCGGGTCGGCTCACGGCTTCAAGACCACCTTGGTGCAGCCATCCTCGTGGCTGCGGAACATCGCGTACGCCGCCGGCGCGTCATCCAGGCTCATGCGATGACTGACGACGAACGAGGGATCGATTTCTCCCTTCTCGACGCGTTCTAAAAGCGGACGGAGATACCTCTGGACGTGGGTCTGTCCCATCTTGAGCGTGATCCCCTTGGCGAACGCGGCGCCGATCGGCACCTTGTCGATCAACCCTCCATACACGCCCGGGATCGAGACC
>JBBRDK010000140.1:0-7308 GCA_038203955.1 Thermoanaerobaculia bacterium
GTCGGGAACGCAGGACCCGTACGAAGAGTGCCCGGTGAACCCGCCCCCGGGCTCGCGCATCGTGATCGTCAAGCGGACGGGTGCCGCCGGACGCTTCCTGAGGATCAGCACCTTCCGAGGCGCGCTCTCGGTCAACTCGCCGGGAGACACGTATGGCCACAACGCGACTCCCGTCCCTTTCGGATTCACCGTAGCGGCCACGCCGGCCGCAGCTGCCTTCGGCCGCCCCGGGTCTCCTACGGGGCCTTACCCCGCCGCGTTCAACTCCACGAACACGTCCGAGATCTTCACTTCCGACGGCCCACGGCGCGTCTTCTTCAACGCGGACAGCACGCCGATCACGCCGGGAAACGTGAGCTCGACGGGAGGGGTCCTTCTTCAGAAGCCCGATTTCACCGCGGCCGACGGCGTGAGCTGCGCGACGCCGGGCTTCAACCCCTTCTTCGGAACGTCCGCGTCGGCGCCGCACGCCGCGGCGATCGCGGCGCTCGTGAAGTCTTCGAACCCGGCGCTGACGCAGGCGCAGGTCCAGACCGCCCTGACCTCGACGGCGATCGACATCGAAGCGGCCGGGACCGATCGGGACACCGGCGCCGGGATCCTCGACGCGCTGGCCGCCATGAATTCGACGGGCGCGACGCCGCAGGCGGCGCTCCTTCTTGGAACCGTGACTCTGTCGGAAGCGAGCGGGAACGGGAACGGCATGGTCGAGCCCGGCGAGTGCGGCGGGTTGACGATCCAGCTGACCAACGGGAACGCCACGGTCGGGGCGACGGCGGTCTCCGGCACGCTTTCGACTTCGACGCCCGGGGTGACGGTCTCGACGCCGACCATCGCCTATCCCAACATCCCCGCCAACGGCTCGGCGGCCAACGCCACGGTGTTCCAGTTCCGCATACTGAACACCGTCGCCTGCCCGGTCTTCATCGACTTCACCCTGACGGTCCACTTCTCCGGGGCGGCCAACCCGACCGTGCTCGCCTTCACGATCCGCGCGGGCACCCCACCCGTTTCGGTCAGCACGACCCTCGACGCGACGGCCCCTCCGGCCGCCGCCGGGATCTACACCGCGGCCACGGGAGTCCAGACGGGACGATTCACGCGAAACGGCGTCCCGAGCGATTGCGGCACCGCCAAGACGAATCCGGGGTTGACCGCGGCCACGGGGGCTCGCCAGTACGACTCCTACACGCTCACCAACTGCTCGTCGAACACGATCTGCGCCCGGGTCACCCTCACGCAGACGGGCGGGGCGGCAGCGGCGCTCTTCTCGGCGTCGTACTCCGCCTACACTCCGGCCACTCCGGCCGCCGGTTACCTCGCGGACGCCGGAAGCAGCGGCAACCTCAACCAGCCGATCACCTACGCCTTCGACGTCGCGCCCGGCGCGTCGTTCACGACGGTGGTCCACGAGGTGAACACCGGAGGGGGAGCCGGCGCGACGTACACACTTTCGATCGACGGCCTCTGTTTGCCGTGCGCGACCTACACGGGTACCGGATGCGCCTCTTCGTGCCCCGCCATCACGGTCGCTCCCGCGACGCTTCCGTCGGCCACCGGTGGAGTCCCGTACTCGCAGGTCGTGACCCCGAGCGGCGGCGTGGCCCCGTACAGCTTCACGGTCACCGGTCTTCCTCCGGGGATCACGCCGACGCCCTCGGCGACGAGCGTGACTCTTTCCGGAACGGCGACCGCGGGCTTCTCGGGAACGGTGACGGTCAGCGGGACCGACAGCAACGGCTGCCCCTTCAGCAAGTCGTATCCGTTTACGGTGATCTGTCCTCCGCCCGCGATCCCCGTGATCACGACGGCGGGCTCGGTGCGCCCGCTGTCGGTCGGCAACACCGCATCGGTTCCGGACGCGGGAGCCGTGACCTACGCGTGGACGGCTTCCAACGGCACGATCACCGGGGGAGCCGGCACGCGGTCGATCACCTACACGGCGGGCGCGTCCGGCTCGGTGATCCTGTCGCTTTCCGAGACCCCGTCGGGCGGATGCGTGACCGGCGCGGTGACGAAAGCGGTGCTGATCGTCTCCGGCGACATCAGCCTGGACGGCAAATCGGACCTGTTCTGGAGGAGATCGAGCGGGGAGAACACCGTCTGGCTGATGAGCGGAACGAGCGTCACGGCGGGCTCGACCACCGTGCTTCCGCCGGTCGCCGATCCGAACTGGCAGGTCGGCGCGGTCGCGGACTTCACCCTGGATGGAAGGCCGGACATCCTCTGGCGCAACGGATCGACGGGTCAGAACGTCATCTGGCAGATGAACGGCGCCGCCGTCGTCTCTCAGATCCCGCTCCCGTCAGTCGCGGATCTCAACTGGGTCATCCGCGGATCGGGAGACTTCGACGCCGACGGGAAGCCGGACATTCTCTGGCGCAACGCGTCGACGGGTCAGAACACGGTGTGGATCTTGAACGGCACGGGCGTCGTCTCCGGGATGGCGCTTCCGACGATCCCCAATCTCAACTGGACGATCGGCGGAGTCGGGGACATCGACGGCGATGGAAAGCCGGACATCGTCTGGCGCAACACCGCGACGGGGGAGAACACGATCTGGATCATGAACGGATTGGCCGTTTCCTCGCAGGTCGCTCTCCCGACGATCTTCGATCTGAACTGGAACATTCGCTCGGTCGCGGATTTCTCGGGGGACGGGACGCCGGACCTGTGCTGGCGCAATGACGCGACGGGGGAGGACACGATCTGGACGATGAGCGGCACGGTGCTCGCGTCGCAGCTTCCTCTCCCGGCGGTGACCGACCTGACCTGGAAGCTCGCCGGACCTCGCTAGAACGTTTTCGTCCTGGCCAGGGGAGGCGCCGGGTGCCTCCCCTTTTTTTTCCGGCTTCGACGAGGCAGCGGACCCCCGGCGGGCTCGGAGCGGATTTTCAACCGCGTATCATGCGCCGGGTGCTCCGCGGAACCACGGCTCTCCTTCTCACGGCCTGTCTCGGGGGGGCGCTGGCCGCCTCGGGACAACCGAAACCCGCCGGGCCGGCGACGGCGGCGCCGGGCGTCTCCGCGCCGGGCGCCTCCCCCCCCCGGGTCCTCCTGATCGGGATCGATGGGGCGGATCCCCGGATCATCGACCGGCTGATCGCGGCGGGGAAGCTGCCCACCTTCCGGCGCCTTCGCCGCGAGGGCGCTTTCGGCCCTCTTCGGTCGCTCGAGCCTCTTCTCTCGCCGGTCGTGTGGACGACGATCGCCACGGGCCGGCTTGCGCAGGATCACGGCGTGCTCGATTTCGTCGAGATCGGCGCCGACGGAAACCCCATCCCCATCACCAGCCTGCGCCGGAAAGTCGCCGCGCTGTGGAACGTGGCCGGCCAGTACGGGAAGAAGTCCGGCTTCGTCGGCTGGTATGGGTCTTACCCGGCGGAAAAAGTGGCGGGATTCGAGGTCTCGGACCGGCTGGGCTTTCATCAGGTTCGGAGCGCGCGCGCCGTGTCGGGCGCGACTTTCCCGGCGGAGCTGGCGGCGGAGTTGAAGGCGCGCTTCGGAGAGCCCGTTCCCGACGTGGCCGCAACCCGCCGGAAGTTCCTCGCCGATCCCGCCGCGCGGATCAGCCCCGATGCCGCTCGACGCCTGGAGGAGCTCGCGCGCATCCATGCGACGAGCGAGTTCTACCGGAAGATCCTCCCGTTTTTGCAGGGCCGCTATCGCGTCGATCTTCTCGCCGTGTACTTCGAAGGAATCGACGCGTGCGGGCATCTCTTCATGGAGGACGGGCCTCCCAAGCGCCCCGAGGTCTCGGCGGAGGACTTTCACGCGTTCTCGGGGACAGTGGATCGTTATTACGAGTATCAGGATGAAGTGCTGGCGGATCTGCTCCGCCTCGAGGGGCCATCGACCGTCTCGCTGATCCTCTCGGACCACGGCTTCAAGGAAGGCGACACGCGCCCGCGGACCTCCGGCCGGGCGGACACGGGTCTCGCGCCTCTCTGGCACCGGATCCAGGGCGTCCTGTTCGTGCACGGCGCGTCCGCGCGTCCGGGCGCGCGGCTCGAGCGCGCGGGCATTCTCGACGTCGCGCCGACGGCTCTGCGGCTCCTCGGGATCCCGCTTTCGCGCGAGCTTCCCGGCCATCCTCTCGCGGAGGCGTTCGCGCCCGGCGCTCTCGCCGACCCCCCTCCGGTGGCGAGCTATCCCTCTCCGAAGCGGGAGAGCGCGGAGCCCGTCGCGGCCGATCCCGAGGCGGTGCAGAAGCTGATGGCGCTCGGGTACCTGGCGGGAGGCGGCAAGTCCATGGCGCACGACGCCGAAGGCCGGACGGCGTCGTCCTTCGTCAATGAAGGGCAGGCCCGGACCCACACGGGAGACTGGCGGGGCGCGCTTCGCGCGTTCGGCAAGGCGAGCGACCTCGACCCGCGCGCGGTGAACGCCCTCGCGCCGGCCGCCGCCATCTACATCCAGCACGGCCAGTACGGGCAGGCCGCCGCGCTCCTGGACCGGGCGTCGAAGATCGCGCCGGGGAACCTGTGGGTTCTGGTCCAGCGCTCCTTCCTGAACCTTCGCACCGGGCATCTGGATGAGGCGATCCGGGACTTCGAAGCGGCGAAACGTCTGGATGACAGGCTTCCCGGCGTTCATCTCCTGGGCGCGCGGCTCGAAAACGCCCGCGGACAATTTGCCCGCGCGCTCCAGGACCTCGACCTGGCCGAGTCCTTCGCGGACTCGGACGAGATGCGCGCGGAGATTTTCTGTTTCAGGGTCGAAGTGCAGATCGCCGTCGGGCGTTACAAGGAGGCCGACGAGACCCTGAAGCGCGCGGCCGCGTTCACACCGCCGGCTCAGCTCGCTCCGCCCCGCGGTTCGCTCGCCATGGCACGGAGCGATTTCTCGAGCGCGCAGCGCTGGTTCCGGGACGCGGTCGCCGCGGATCCGCAGAATTCGAATTTCGAGCGCCTCCTGGGGGAAGCCTTCGGCGCAGCGAATGAGTTCGGGCACGCCGAGAAGGCGTTCCGCAGCGCAATCGTCAAGGCACGCTCCCGCGAGGAGAAAGAGCTCGCATGGGGCGATTTGTCACTCCTGTCTCAGAAGATGCGGCGAGATGCCCAGGTCATGGCGACGTTGCGCGAAGCCGTCGCCGCCGTCCCCGACTCTCAAGTCCTGTGGGGAATGCTCGGCGCCGCGGCGGGGCGCGCGGGAGATTTCCCAGCGGCCATGGGGGCTTACGAGAAATCCATTTCCTTGAAGCCCACCGCCCTGGCCTGCAAGACCCTCGCGGCCCTCTATTTCGAGGTCCGCAAAGACCGAGTCCGGGCTCTGGCGCTGTGGGAACAGTCGCTCGAGCTCGATCCCGATCAGCCCGACGTTAGAAATTTTTTGAAGCGCTACAAATCCTGACTTCGCGCTTGACAGCAAATTTGACCAAACGATAGGCTGCGCGGACGTCCACTAATAGTTCAACTGCTCAGAAGAAGTTTCCGAGCTCTCTCGACGTGCGCTCGGGGTGGGCATTTTCCATTTTCTCCGGTGCAGGGCCTCTGCGGCGGGACGGATTACTTTAAAAGGGGGAGCGGTGAGTAAGAAGAACTTCTGGTTGTCAGCGCTCTGGATCGGCTGCGCGGTCCTGGCGGTTGGCGCCGTGACGAGGCATCAGCACGCGAGGCGCATCGACTGGACGGATGTGAACTCGGGAAAAGCGACGTTCGCCGCCCCTCGATCCGCCGTCGCGGCCGCCGTCCCCGCGGCGCCGTCGGTCGCCTCGAAGGAAATGGCGACGAAGAAGGCCTCGTCGAACCGCGTCGCGCGTCGCGCCGCTTCGAAAGCGAAATTGGAGCCCGAGACGCAGCTCAGCGACGAGCGTCTAGGCCACGAGTCGCTGCGGGAGAAGTTCCGCAACGAGATGAGCTCCGCGACCCGCGGCTCTGAAAACGAATCGAACCCCGACGCCTTCGAGAAATGGTTCTACAGCCAGCGCGCCTACCCGACGGGCACGATCCCGTCCGGGGCCCGCTACAACGCGCTGCAGTCGGCGATCGCGCAAAACGGCGGCCTTCACGGCGCGCCGGGAGATCCGACCCCGCCGGGCGTGCTGCCCGCGAACCCCACGTGGGTCTCGATCGGTCCCGCCCGCCTTCCGAACGGCCAGACGGATACGTCGGCCGGCGCCGCCCTCTCGCCGGTCAGCGGGCGCGTCTCTTCGATCGCCGTTCACCCGACCAATGCCAACATCGTCTACGCCGCCGGCGCGCAGGGCGGTCTCTGGAAGACGACGAACGCGCTTTCCGCGACACCCACCTGGACCCCGATGACGGATCATCAGCCCTCTCTCGCGGTCGGTGACGTCGCGATCGACCCCGTCAATCCGAACATCGTCTACGTGGGGACGGGCGAGAACAACGCGACCGCCTGCGACAACTACTACGGCCGAGGCATCCTGCGGTCGCTCGACGGCGGCGTCAGCTGGAACGTCCTCGGCGCCCAGCCCGGCGGCCCGTTCGACGGCCAGGGCGTCACGAAAGTCCTCATCGATCCTGCGACGGCGGGATCGGCATCGGCCACCACCGTCTGGGCCTCGACCACTCTCGGCCTGACCGACAGCGGAACGAGCGCGTGTCAGCTCTCGACGGGACCCTGGAACGGCGCGCTCTGGCGCTCGACGGACAGTGGACAGAACTGGACGCTCCAGAACGTCCCGACCGGCGCCGCGCTGCCGAATGCGCGCATCCATGACGTCGCCATTGACCCCACCGACTCCAACATTCTCTACGTCGGGGTGCGCTCCGTCCCCGTCGCGGCGAACGGCGGCGTGTGGAAAACCGTGAACGCCAAGGCCGCGACGCCGGTGTTCACCAAGGTGACGGGAGGGTACCCGGACTCAGCGACCGCGAACCCGGGCTACCGCCGGATCACTCTCGCCACGGGGGCAGGCGCGGTTGCCGGGACGCTTTTTTCGGCGATGGAAGCCAGCCAGGCCGGTTCTCCGCTCTGGGGCTTCTACAAGTCGACCGACTCCGGAGCGACCTGGGCCCACGTCGATAACGGCGTCAACGGCGTCGCTTCCATCACCACCGGAAGCCGGGTCGTGACGCGCGTTTCCGGCACCGCCTTTTCCGCGGCGATGATCGGACACCGGATCATCATCAACAATCAGTTCTCGCGTACGGTCGGTTCCGTGACGGATGCGAATACTCTGACCGTCCGTAACTCGGATGCCACCTTCAACGTGACGAACGCGTCCGTGAGCTTCTCGGTGTCCTCCTATCCGAACTTCTGCGACGGCCAGTGCTTCTACGACATGACGGTCTCGGTGGATCCGACAGACGCGACGGCTTCGACGGTGTACGTCGGCGGGAA
>JBBRDK010000141.1:0-7263 GCA_038203955.1 Thermoanaerobaculia bacterium
CCACCCGAGGTCGCGCTCCGGATCGAAGCCGGCGAGAGAGTCCGGACCGGCGAGCGGGTCGACGGGCGCGCCCGAGACCGTCGTGAAGTCTTTTCTCCAGACGGGCTTTTTCGAGAAGGTGTCGCGCGCGGCCTCTTCCCAGCGACGCCGCCCCTCGCGCGTTTCCCTGGGGACCGTGGGGTCCGGTTTGACGTGCTCGCTCATAGCAGAAAGATAGCAGGCGGCAGGCGGCAGGCGGTAGGGGGCAGGCGAGACGGGAGGCCGGGAGCCGAGCGACCAACGGGAGCGAGACGGCCGCGGTACTCCGCGGTCGACTAGATCGGGAATCGAAAGAGAAACCGGTCGATCGACTTCCACTGACGGAGCGACCGCCAGCTGAGAGCTGACAGCTGACAGCTTCCATTCCGGCACGAAAAGTGCAGCCGGAGTTCCCGCAATCCGGTGAGGGCATCGAGACCCCGCGGACCTGATGACTTTCCAACGCACGAGGAGGACGACATGGCTCGCAGACTCTCTTCCTGGATCGGCGCGGTGGCTCTCGCGGCTTTCGGCGTCGCGTGCGCGCAGTCCGACGCCGGCATCACGACCGAGGTGAAAGCGAAGATCGAAGCCGACCGCAGCGTGAGCAGCAGCTCGACGATTCAAGTGGAGACGAAGCAGAACGTCGTCACTCTCACCGGAAAAGCGGCAAGCGACGCGGAAAAGAAGCGGGCGGTCTTCATCGCGAAGTCGGCGCACGGCGTGAAGGACGTCGTCGACAACCTCGCGATCGACCCGTCGGCCGCGCCCCCCGATGCATCGGCCGCTCCGGCAGGCGCGCCTCCGGAGGGTGCGGCCAGGCCCGACGCCGCGAGCCCTTCCGGCGCTCCGGCATCGGCGCCCGCGCCGGGCAAGTAAGCGGCGGGACGCGCTCGGGGCCGGGCAGGGATCCGGCCCCGAAGCCGCGATTGGGAGAACGCGGCGTCCTCGTCCTGTTTGACCTCCTCGCCCTGTTTCCGGAGGTCCCGCGCGTCCGGTCGCTATAATTCCGTCACGCGGCTCATGTCCGACCTCACTCGCGAACAGAAACTCAAGATCTATCGCCTTCTGCGGTTGAACCGCACTCTGGAGGAGAAGCTCGTCAACCTGTATCGCCAGGGGAAGGTCGTCGGCGGCCTGTACCGCTCCCTCGGCCAGGAGGCGACTTCCGTCGGAACGGCCTACGCCCTCTCCCCCGGGGACGTCCTTGGGCCCCTCATCCGAAACCTCGGCTCCGTTCTCGTGATGGGATTCTCGCCGCGCGACATCCTCGCGCAGCACATGGCGCGCGCGAGCTCGCCGTCGGGCGGCAAGGACTGCAACCTCCACTTCGGAACGCCCGAACGCGGGGTCGTCTCCTCCATCTCCATGCTCGGGGCTCTGGTCCCCGTCATGGCGGGAATCGCGCTCGGCGCGCGGCTGCAGAAAAAGAACCTGGTGGCGATGACGTACATCGGCGATGGCGGGACGTCCACGGGCGCGTTTCACGAAGGGCTGAACTTCGCCGCCGTCCAGAAGCTGCCTCTCGTCGTCGTCGCGGAGAACAACGGCTGGGCCTACTCGACGCCGTTCAGGAAGCAGACCGCGGCACGGTGTCTGGCGGACCGCGCGGCCGCGTACGGAATCCCGGGCGAGACCGTCGACGGCAACGATGTGCTTTCGGTGTACGAAGCGGCGAAGCGCGCGGTGGCGCGAGCGCGCGCCGGCGACGGTCCGACCCTGCTCGAAGCGAAGACGTACCGCATGAAGGGTCACGCGGAGCATGACGGCCAGGCGTACGTACCTTCTGAGGAGCTCGCGGAGTGGGCCGCTCGGGATCCCGTCGAGGCGTACTCGCGCGTCCTCGCCGCGGAGGGGCTCGCGTCTGCGGAAGACTTCGCCGCGATCGACGCCGGGATCTCGGAACGCGTCGAAGCCGACGCGTGGGCGGTCGAGCAGAGCCCGTTTCCGGCCCCCGAGTCGGCGCTCGAAGGCGTGTACGCCCGGAAGGCCGTGGACGCGGAGCCCGCGGTCGTGCGGAGGAGGTCATGAGCGAGACCGCCTACGTCGACGCCATCCGGGAGGCCCTGTTCGACGAGATGGAGCGCGACGAGCGGGTGTTCGTCATCGGAGAGGACATCGGAGTCTACGGTGGCGCGTTCAAGGTCACCGACGGCCTTCTGGCGCGGTTCGGAGAGCACCGCGTCATCGACACCCCCATTTCAGAAACCGCGATCGTGGGAGCCGCGGTGGGGGCCGCGATGATGGGCATGCGCCCCGTGGCGGAGATGCAGTTCGCGGACTTCGCCTCGTGCGCGTTCGACATGATCACCAACTTCGCCGCGAAGTCGCGCTACCGGACCGGCGTCGGCGTCCCCCTCGTCGTGCGGGGTCCCTCCGGCGGCGGCGTCCACGGCGGCCCCTTCCACTCGCAGAACCCCGAGGCGTACTTCGCGCACACGCCCGGATTGAAGGTCGTGCAGCCCTCGACCGCTTACGACGCGAAGGGCCTCTTGAAGTCCGCGATCCGCGACGAAGACCCGGTGATCTTCTTCGAGCACAAGTTCCTCTATCGCCGCGTCAAGGAGACGCTCCCGCCGGGAGACTGGACGGTCCCGATCGGAAAGGCCGCCGTGCGGCGCGAAGGCCGCGACCTTTCGATCCTGACCTACGGCGCGATGGTCTGGACCGCACTCGAGGCGGCGAACACCCTCGAATCCGAGGGCATCGACGCCGAGGTCGTGGACCTGCGCACACTCTTCCCGCTCGATGAAGAGACGATCGTGGCCTCGGTCGCGAAGACGAACAAGGCGATGGTGCTGCACGAAGCGACGCGCACCGGCGGCATCGGCGCCGAGATCGCGGCCGTGCTCTCCGAGCGCTGCTTCGAGTATCTCGACGGCCCGCTCCTGCGCATCACCGCGCCCGATACGCCGGTGCCGTTCTCGCCCCCGCTCGAGGACTTCTTCCTGCCGAACGCCGAGAAGGTCTGCCGGGCCGCGAGGGCGCTGGCGGGTTATTGACGGGGGTCGGGAAACGGGAAACGAAGGACATACCCGGCAGGTCCGTCCCCATCTCGACTCCCTTTAGCTCTCAAATCTCCTCTCGACTTCCCATTCGAATCATCGCCTGACGTAGCCGGGCGTGTCGCTGTAACAGCTTCAGATAGCGGTCCTCCTCCCGGCCGGATTTCGCGCGGAGGATGGCGGCCGCCGCCTGCTTTTCGGCGGCGGTCCAGCGCGGCAGGCCCGCGATCGCATCGAGGACGAGAACGAGGCCCATGGAGATGCGCCGCCGTTCGGCCGGCCAATCCGCGAGGTCGACGCCGAGCGCCCGCGAGACCCGCGCCGCCGCGGCCTTCCGGAGGGCCCCGGCGTCGCCGCTCCGCTCGCGCTTCATCCGCCGGTTGACGGCGAGCCCGAGGCCTCGGACGTGGAAGCGATCCCACTCCGGCTTCTCCGGTCCCGCGTCGAACAGCACGTTGCGCCCCGCGAGCTTTCGCAGCGTGCCCGCGGGAGTGCGCCGGTTCGGATCACGGGCGAGGTTCTCTTCTTCCCGGCCGGTGGCCGCACGAAGCTCTGGGGACGTCGACCGGAAGCCGAGCTTGCGGTAGAACCAGAATGCGCCCGACGCGACGGCCTCTTCGTTCTCGAATCCGATCTGATAGGGGTCGATCGAGAAGGACCTCGCGCCCAGGACCTGGCGAAAGAGCTTGAGCACCCGCGCGTAGATCCAGGCCGACTCGCCTTCGCGGAACGTGTAATACACGTTGAAGCCGACTTCCATCCTCTCGAAGAGGCCGAGGCCCTCCACGTAGGCCACGGGAATCCCGTTCTTCGTCACGAACGCGGCGTACCCCGCCCGGAGCGGAAGCCGGCGGCCGGGCGGCAGGCCGAAGAGGGTGATCTCGCACCCGCGTCCGACATCCGCGACGCGCGCGGTCTCCGGATCGCCGTACGTGAAACCGTAGAGCTCCCGGTATCTCGTCCCGTTCGCGTCGCGCGCGAAATCGAGGCGGCGGAGACCCTCGCGCCGGGAGACGCGGCGCACCGCCAGCGGACGGCTCGCGATCTCCGCCGAGACGTTCACGTCGCGCCGGGCCAACAGGGGCTCGCCGTGGATCCACGGCCGCGCATCGGAAAGCCGCGCGAGCGTCCGCGACGCTTCCCCCGACACATCCCAGACGACCGGAAGTCCGAGTCCGTCGAACAGCTCCGCGCGCTCCTGCGGGGGGAGCGGAAGCTCGCCGAAGCGCCGGAGAATCCAATCGAGCTCCCCCTCGCGGCCGCGCGCCGCGCCGATCCACATTCGGTAGGGAACGTTGGCGTCCGCGAGCGCTTCCTCTTCGAGCAGAGGAACAAACCGCGGAAACGTCGCGCCCATCCGGTCCTGACCCTCGAAGGCGTCCCAGTCGACGCGGACGGCGCCGGGGTGGCGAGCCGCGAGGCCGCGAAGGAAGTCGTAGGTGAACGTCGTGGCCACGGAGGTCCCCGCGACTCCCGCGACCTCCGGCGGGTCGAGGGCGGACAGGTCTTCTCCCGCGGCCGCGCTCCGGGCGACCTCGCGCGCGAGAGACTTCAGGAGACGGAGCGAGAGCCGGTGCACGGCCGCCGTCTCGGGATAGGCGGCGTGAAAGAGGAGCGCCTCGTGCAGCCGGGCGAGGTCCCCCGGAGAGGCGGGAGGCGCCCCGCGCAGCCTCTCGAGGGCCCGGAGCGTCTCGCCGCCGGACGGCCGCCGGCGCCGCCCCGCCTCGAGAATCGTCAGGCTGTCATCGGACACGGGCCGGCATTATCCAACGGCGATCCGGAGCTCTCCCCTCTACAATCATCCGGATGTCCCGCCGCCTCGCCCTGGCCCTGTTTCTCGTCCTGCTGCTGGCGGTCGCCGCCGGCCTCCTGGTCCGCTTCTCGGGCGGGGGCGGGATGCCCCGCGTCGCCGCGGGGTCGATGGTCCTGGACGTGGACCTGGACGACAGTTATCCCGAGGGCCCTCCCGCCGCCGGATTCTCGACGCTGCTCTCGCCCGCGCGGACGACGCTCCGCGAGCTGATCGAGACCCTCGACCGCGCGGCGACGGACCCTTCGGTCGCGGGAATCGTCGCCCGGGTCGGCAGCGGCCCGTCCGGGATGGCGCGCGCGCAGGAGATCCGGGACGCCATCCTCCGGTTCCGCGCGCGCCGGAAATTCGCCTGGGCGCACGCGGAGACTTTCGGCGAGGGCGGAAACGCGACCCACGGGTTTTTCCTCGCCTCGGGATTCGACCAGATCTTTCTCCAGCCGTCGGGCGACCTCTGGCTGACGGGAGTCGCCCTCGAGACTCCCTTCGTCAAGGGAACGCTCGAGAAGCTCGGAGTCCAACCTGTGTTCGGAAAACGGTACGAGTACAAGAACGCCGTCGACTTCTACACCGAGAAGGGCTTCACTCGGGCGCACCGGGAGGCGCTCGAAAAACTCAAGGACTCCTGGTACGCCCAGCTCGTCCGAGGCATCGCGACGGGCCGGCGGATCCCGGAATCCGAGGTCCGATCGGCGATCGACCGGGCGCCGCTGCTCGGGACGGAAGCCGTGGAGGCCCGGCTGATAGACGGGCTCGCCTACCGCGACCAGGTGATCCGCAAGGCGCTCGCGCGGGCCGGACGGTCGACGCAGATGGTCTCGCTCGCCCGGTACCGCGCGCGCATCGGCCGGCCGCCAGGACGCCGGGCGCTCGCCCTGATCTACGGAGTCGGCGAGGTGACGCGCGGCCGCAGCACGGAAAACGCGTTTCTGGGATCGCTCACCATGGGCTCCGAAAGCGTCAGCGCCGCGTTCCGCGCGGCCGCCGAGGACCCGGCGATCCGCGCCATCGTGTTCCGGGTCGACAGCCCCGGAGGGTCGTACGTCGCGTCCGACACGATCTGGCGCGAGGTCGCCCGGGCGCGGGAGAAGGGCAAGCCCGTCATCGTCTCGATGGGAGACGTGGCGGGATCGGGCGGTTACTTCGTCGCCCTCGGCGCGGACAAGATCGTCGCGGAGCCGGGCACGATCACGGGGTCGATTGGCGTGTTCGCCGGGAAGTTCGTCCTCGCCGGTCTCTTCGAAAAGCTCGGCGTCTCGCTCGACGAAGTGCACTCCGGCGACCACGCGCTCCTCTGGGACCCGGCGCGGGATTTTTCGCCGTCGGAGCGCGCCCGCTTCGACGCATGGCTCGATCGCATCTACGAAGACTTCACCTCCCGGGTCGCCTCCGGCCGCAGGCTCTCGAAAGAGCGGGTGTCGGAGATCGCCCGCGGCCGCATCTGGTCCGGCGAAGACGCGCGGGCCTTGAAGCTCATCGACGAGCTCGGGGGACTCGAGACCGCGGTCCGGCTGGCGAAGAGCGCCGCGCGGATCGCGCCAACGGAATCGGTCTCGCTCGAGATTTTCCCCCGGCCGCGCAGCCTCGCCGATATCGTCCGATCGCGGATCTTCGGCTCGCGCGAGCCCGAGCGGGTCGACGACGGGCAGGCGCGGATGATCGGCGGAGCGCTGCGGGCCCTTCAGCCGATCGCGCGCCGGCTGCATGCGCTGGGACTCGACGGGACGAAAGGCGTTCTGTCGATGCCGGACGTGAAGTAGCTCGCAGTTCTCAGTTCTCAGTTCTCAGTTCAGTTCTCGGCTCGACCGCCCGATTCTCAGCACGATCGTTTCCGCCATCAGGTCGTGGAGCGCCTGCTTGCGGCGAGTGAAGCCCGCCATCGCGAACCCGATGCACAGCGTGAGGCTCGACAGGATCTTGCCCAACGTGCGCGCGGTGGCGCGAGCGAAGGAGATGCGCCGTCCGAGCGTGTCCGTCACCCGGAGCCGCAGGGCGCGCTTTCCGATGGTGGCCTCCGAGGGGGAGCTCTCCGAAAGTGCCGCGTAGAGCCACCAGACGGCGAGCTCGACGAGGTTCTCCGCGCAGTTCAATCCGAGGGTGGCGCCGGAGCTCTCCTTCCAGATCGGAGAGACCGGAACCCCGGCGGAAATCCGAATCACCGCGTCGGTCGCAAACCAGAGGAGCAGCAGGACGCAGAAGTCGACGACGGCGGCCGCCGCCCGAATCCAGAACCCGGCATAGGACACCGCCGGCGCGGCATCCGCAACAGAGACCGAGAGGACGTCTTGGACTTCGCGGGCGGGTCCCGGAGGCTCGGGAATTCCGGCCGGCGGCGGCGCGGGATCGACCGGGAAGTCAGCCTCCGACATTGCGGATCCTCCGTCGTTCAAAGCTAGCACGCCATCGTCATCGCCGGATTACGGCTGAGAG
>JBBRDK010000142.1:0-7180 GCA_038203955.1 Thermoanaerobaculia bacterium
GCGGAGCGGAGCGAGTCCGCTGCAGCGCGATGTTAGGCGGTGCGCAGATTTGAATGCCGGAACCTGACTGGCGCCACCTATGAACCCGAAGCGGCTCCTGTGCGACGCGTGGCAACTTGAGCCGTTCCCCGGCCGTCTCCGTGATCACGCGGTGCCTTCGACCCTTGCGGCCGGGTCGCCCAGCCTGGGTGCTGAGGAGAACTCGCAGCCGCCTAACGGATTGCGGTTCAGCGGCGCGCGCATGCGCGTCCGCTGCAACCGCTGGTTAGGCGGCGGGCAACTCTTGTGCGCCGGCTGAAACCGCTGCCGTGAGGGACCTGAAGCCTGCTGCATTTCGGCCACGCTTTGACCTCAGCTCGGCCTATTCTCCGCCAACTCCTGGTCGGTGCGCCGGCCCGGCTCTCTGACGACGAAAGCGTGCAGGCGCCAGCCACGCTGAAGGCGACTCCCGACGCCTAACGGTCGGGCGTTCAGCGGCGAGCGAAGCGAGTCCGCTGCAACGACGGGTTAGGCCGCACCGCTCGGAGGAGGCGCAAGCTATACTCGAACTGCATCAGGCAGGTATGTGCCGAAAGTCCAGGGGTGGCCCTCGAGATCGCGGACGTGGTACTCGCGTGAACCGAAACTGGTGTCACAGGGTGGACTCGGGATTTCGGCGCCGGCCAATCGCGCCCGTTCGAAATGCGCGTCCAAGTCTTCAATGAACACGGCAATCGCTTGCGTTGCTGCGCCGAGCGCTTCAGGGCTTTCCATGCCGTCGTCAGACCTGACGGAGCCGAGCATGATGATGCTGGTACCGAGTTTCAATTGCGCATGTCGGACAAAGGGGCCAGCCTCCGGAACCGAGAATAGCTCGATGAAGCCAAAGGTGGTGCAGAGCCAGCGAATTGCACCCCGCGCGTCGTGGTATCGCAGGATGGGGAAGATGGTCTGCATTTTGGTTACGTGCGGCCTAACATGTATTAGACCGCCCAATTCTGGAGCCAACCCTGCAGAACCGCGGCGCCTAACGGGGAGGGCTCCGCTTCCGCAGTTCAACGTATCTCTCCTGCCCACATCTATTTGAGACCCCGCAGGCTTTGCTGGTTCCGACGTTAGGCTTCAAAAACTGTCGCCTAACGTTCCTTGATCCAGCAGGGGATTGGGAAAACGCGTTCACAGGTTGTCCGCCGGGCTTCGGATTCCGCGGTCGCCTGCCCTGTTGAGGACGTGTGTGTAGATCATCGTTGTTTTGACGTCGGCGTGAGCCCGGGAGCTCCTGGATGGTACGGATATCGTAACCGCCCTCGGGGAGGTGGGTGGCGAAAGATTGCCGCAGCGTGTGGCAGTGGACGGGCTTCTTCGTGCCGGCGTCGCGCACCGCCTGGGCGAACGCGCGCCGCACCACGCTCTCGTGCAAGTGGTGACGGCGCTCGACTTGCGTGCGTCGGGTCACAGCTTCTCTTCTCCGCCGGGAAGAGCCATTGCGACCTCCAGATCGCGCCCGGCGTCCGGGCTCCGACCCGATCGAACCAACTCCACCATCCGCCGCCGTAACTCCTCCGGATACGGGGCTCGACTGCATCCCATCGTGAACTCCTTTCTCCCAAGTCTGAAGGTGTCCACTGAAACGGGGTAGCTCAATGGATTGCTCCCCTTTGTCGGATACGCAGTCGCCGAGGGTCTAATCTCTGCCCCATTGGCGACGGTTTGGCGTCCTGCTACACCAGCGGGAGCCCAAGGCATCAATGACGGTTCGCTTTTGAGAAGCAGGCAACCCGAAGGCGCATCCAGGTGGCACAGCCCGACGGAAGCGGACGCGGCTCGACGCCGAATGTTGGCCAAGAGCGGCCCTAGGAGGCCAAAACCCGGGGTCGGCCCGCGTAGCGGAATGGAAGGCCGGAAACGGGCAAAGGTGCGCAAGATTGCCGCCCTCAGCGAGCAGCGGTAGGAGAGGGCATCCTCGAATCGCCGCCCTCGGCCTCTCGAGCTTCCTGAGCGGCCTGTTCAGCGGCCGCGCCGTAGAGCTCAGGGTAGTACTCGGCAAGCCGAGCGAGCATCGCAGTTTTCTCAGAGTTTGCCTCAGGGGAATTCCTTTGAGCTCCTCTTGGGCCGCCTTCGCAACCTCCTCGGCCACGTTGCAGCAAAGTCGGGCGGGTGGTGAGGCAACCGGCCACCCCGGGGAGTCCCATCCAAGCGGAGATACCAAGGATGGAGATGACCGTCGGAGGCATCGTCGCTGCGGGGCTAGACGTAGCAGAGCTTCTCAGTACGCGCACGCCGTCCTCTTTTGGGGGATGGTGGAGTCCCCAGCTTCTTCTGCCTCTCCGCCGCTACCAGGGCGAGTCGAAAGGCCTCGACGGAGGACCCCGGATAAACGACCAACGTCTTGCTGACGTGGAACCAATCGGAAGGGCCTTTGCCTTGGGATCGCATGCGGCGAGGGTCCTGGTCCGGATGCCCAGCAACCTGGCGACCTCGCGGGCGGGTAAGTTTTTCTCCATGGATAAAGATCCGCTGCGACCGCCCGCAATCGCCACGTTAAGCAGTTAACGTTGCCTGCGGTCACCGCGCGCGATGCGCCCTCGTATGCGCCCTGCGCTCCCCGGAGACCGGACCGAAAAGACGCTGGAGGCGGAGAAGAGGCGTGCCGACGGGGATTTTGTGATGGTGGGGGGTGCAGGGATCGAACCTGCGACCACCTGCGTGTAAAACAGGAGCTCTACCGCTGAGCTAACCCCCCGCCTGCGGGAATTGTAGAGCCGCTGCCCCGGCGCCCGGCTCCCGGCGCCCCGCGCCTAAAATCTAAACCGCTGCACGTTCGCGATCTCCGCGACGGGCATCGGGCGCGCGAGCAGGAATCCCTGGCCGTACGGGACGCCCAGAGACTGGAGAACCTTCAGCTCTTCCCGCGTCTCGATCCCCTCGGCGATGACCTTCGTCTTCATCTTCCGGGCGAAGCTCATCAGCGCTTCCAGGAGGTCCTGCTTGGTCTTGCGGCGGTCGATCCCGCGGACGAAAACGTTGTCGAACTTCAAATAGTCGGGCTCGATCTCCGCGAGCGAAGTCAGATTGCTGTACCCCGTGCCGACGTCATCGACCGCGATGCGGAAGTGCTGCTGGCGGAAGCGCGACAGGACCTCGCGGAAGAGTCCTTCGTAGACGGCGTACGTGCGCTCGGTGATCTCGAGGACGATGCGGTCCGGCGCCAGCCCGACGCTGGCGACCTGGTCGAGAAACATCGGTCCGAGAAACTCGGGATCGGAGGCTGCCGCGGGCGACAGGTTGATGAAGATCTGCCGGTCGCCGGGCGACGACGCGGCCGCCTCGAGGGACCGCTGACGGCAGACGCGCTCGAGCGGGACGAGCAGCTCCGTCCGTTCGGCGAGCGAGAACAGCGTCTCGCCGCTCTCGAACTCGCTGCCGCGCGGCCCGCGGGAGAGCGCCTCCATGCCGATCATCTCGCCGGTCTGGAGATCGAACACCGGCTGGAACACGGGCGAAATGTCGCGGCGCGCGATCGCATCCTGCAGCATCTCGCCGCCCCGGATTTCGGCGCGCACCGTCTTGCGGGTGACCTGGTCGCGCGCTTCCTGGATGCCGCGATAGATCAGCCGCTCCAGGCGGTACTTGGTGTCGAAGAGGATCCGGCCGGCCCCTACGAAGGAGCGGAACCGGCCGGAGAGGTCCGCCCGCTCGGCGAGGTATCCGCGGATCAACTGGTCGAGCTCCGCCGCCTTCTGTTCGAGGGCGCCCGTTTCCTCGAGGAGCGCCGTGCCGGGCTCGACCATGAGGATGATCTCGTCGGAACGTACGTAGGGGAGGCAGAAGGAGCCCGTCGGGACGATCCCGTCCGTCTGGAACGCCTTCAGCCGGCGGACGAAGTCGAGCAGCAGGTCGTCGTAGGCCTCCCAGCCCCAGACCTCCTCGACACGGCCTTCGGAGCCGGGCCGGAAGATCAGGACGGCCAGCGATCCGCGGGCCTGGAGCTCCTTGGCGAGGTCTTCGGTGAGGGTGGCGATCGTCGGGAGGCCGGTGTCGCGGTCGTAGAGCCGGGTACGCTCCTTCTGCCACTTCCCGCGAAGGGCGACAAACTCGCTCTCTCTCCCCTTGTTCATGGATTCAAGCCGGCACGAGAATAACACTCCGCCGCGGCGAAGTCCGTAGGCCTGCCGCCAGTTACGCCGCGCCGGAGCGCAGCCGCGAGATCGCCTCGTCCGTTCCCAGCACGATCAGCACGTCGCCGGTCTCGAGCCGGTCGCCGGGCCCCGGCACGAACCGCCGCTCGACGCCCTGCCGCGTGAGCCTCTTCACCGCGAGCACCGAGACGCCGAAGGTCTGGCGAAGGCTCGCTTCCGCGACGGTGCGCCCCGCGAGCTGGGGCGGGATCTCCACCTGGATCAGCCGGTGCTTCTCGGGCAGGTCGAACGTCCCCATCTGCGAGAGGTCGTCGCCGAAGCGCACCCGCGCGGTCAGCCGGTTGCGCTGGAGGACCTCGCGGTCGAAAGCGCCGAGAAGGTCGCGGCGCGTCACGACGCCGAGGAAGAGGCGCGTCTCCGCGTTCTCGACGACCGGCAGCTGGCCGAGGTCGCGGAACCACAGCTTTTCGTTGACGCTCGTCAGCGGCTCGTCCGGCGTGACGAAGGGGATCTCGGAGACGAGGTCCTCCGCGATGACGAGGCTCGCCAGATCCCGCTCGGGCATCGACTCCTTGATGTCGTGCAGGTCGACGACTCCGAGAAGCCGGCCCTGGTCGTCGCCCACGTACAGGTAGAGGCTGCGCGTGTGGAGGAAGGTCGAGACGATGTCGGCGAGCGGAAGGTTGCGAGGGACGAGTTTCACGTCGGTCCGCATCACGTCGGAGACCTTCAGGCTCGAGAGCGAGGTGGCTTCCGGCGTCTGCTCCCAGACGATTCCCGCCGCCCGAAGGCTCTGCACGTAGATCGAGTCCCGCTCGAACGCCTTCGCCGCCACGATCGCGCAGACCGACACGACCATCATCGGCAGGATGACCGCCGTGTTCTGCGTCAACTCGAAGATCATGATCACCGCGAGCAGCGGCGCCCTCGTGACTCCCGCGAGGAGACCTCCCATGCCGAGGAGCGCGTATCCGCCGACCGGCGCCTCGAGTCCCGGAACCGCGAGGTGCGTCACCTTTGCGACCGCGCCGCCGAGGGCCGCTCCGACCAGGAGGGAGGGGGTGAAGACTCCCCCGACTCCGCCGGAGCCGATCGTGGCGGAGGTCGCGACGATCTTGGCGGCGAAGATCGCGACGAGAAACAGCAGGGTCGGATTTCCCCGGAGGATCCGGTTGGCTCCCTCGAACCCGTTGCCCCAGACCTCCGGGAGAAAGATCCCCAGAGCGCCTACGGCGGCGCCCCCGATCGCCATCGCGACGGGCCGCGGGAGCTTCAGGCGGCCGAACGCCGCCTTGGCCGTCCGCAGGGACCGCATGAACAGCGCGGAGCTCGGTCCGGCCAGCAGGCCGATCAACGCGAACGGGATCAGCTCGAAGACGGACTCGAGGCGGAAGGCGGCGACGCGGTAGACGGGCTCATCTCCGAGGACGAATCGCACGAGGATCGTCGAGAGGACCGCCGCGACGACGGTCGGGCCGAAGAGCGTCATCGAGAAGGATCCGACCACCACCTCGAGAACGAACAGTGTGGCGGCGATGGGCGTGTTGTAGGCGCCGGCGACGCCCGCCGCCATGCCGCACGCCGTCAATATCCGCACGCGCTCGGGGGAGAGCTTCAGGCGGCGCGAGAGCCAGGACGCCATGGCCGCGCCGATCTGGATGATCGGGCCTTCCCGCCCTTCCGACCCTCCGGTCGAGATGACCGCGATCGAGGAAAAGACGCGCGCCACCGCAGGGCGCATCCGGACGCTCCGCCGCCCGAGGGACACCACCTCGATCATCTCGGATATCCCGTGCGTCTCTCCCGAGACGAGGGACTTGCGGATGATGAGGCCGCCGACGAACCCGCCGGCCGCCGGAAAAAAGAGGCACAGGGCGACGGGCAGAGTCTGCGCCGCGGTGACGACGTCGTGCGCATCCATCAGAAGGACCGTCAGCCGCGAGGTGACGGCGCGGAAGAGGATGGCGCCGAGCGCTCCCAGGAGGCCGACGGCCGCCGCGAGAAGGAGAAACTGAGTATTCGGGTCGCGCCAGAAGAATCGTCCGAAGCGGGACGGCCGGGACGGGGTCGCCGCCTCGGGAGAGCTCATTCGTCGTCGACGTCCGACCCGGCGGCGTCCTCGACGTCCTCTTCACCGCCGAAGAAGAAGTTGTGCCCGCACGCCTTCGAGCAGAAGTTCGAGCCGCCCACGCGGACGTTGCAGCTCGCGCAGACCGCCTTGTGGCAGAACCCGCAGCGGGGCAGGCTGAAGAGGAAAGAAGTCCCGCAGACGCCGCACTTGTCCGAAAGGCCCGGCATGCGGGGAGTATAGAGGGAGCGCCCGTGCCTCCCGCGCGAGCTTCGCGAACCTTCCGAGGGCGCGCCGCATGGCGCGCCCCCTCCGGCTCCTTACCTCCGTCGGAGCGCGAGCATTCCGAGCGCCGCGATCGCGACGCCGAGGAGCGCCAGCATCTCGGCCGACAGCGTCGGGATCGGCTGACCAGGACCGCCGGGAGCCGGTCCGCCGAACGGGGTGGGTGTCACCGTGGGGGAGCCCGTGACGCCCGGCGGGACCGTTGCGGTCGGGGTTGCCGTCGGCGACGCCGCAATTCCGGTGGGGGTCACGCTCGGAGTCACTGTGAGGGTCGGCGTCGGCGTGGGTGAGCCCGGAACTCCCGTGGGGGTCACGGTTGCCGTCGCCGTCGCGGTCGGGGTTGCCGTCGTCGTGACGGTCGGGGTCGCCGTCGCCGTGACCGTCGGGGTCGCCGTCGCGGTCGGGGTTGCCGTGGCCGTGGCGGTCGGGGTCGCCGTCGCCGTGACCGTCGGGGTTGCCGTGAACGTGGGCGAAGGGGTCGAAGTCGCCGTGGACGTCGGAGTGAATGTCGCCAGAGGCGTTGCCGTCTGAGTCGGAGTTGCGGTGGGCGTGGGGGTCGAGGTGAACGAGGGCGTGGCGGTGGGCGTCGCCGTGACGGTCGGCGTCGGAGTCTGCGTTGCGGTGGGGGGCACCGGGGTCGCGGTCGGAGTGTCCGTCAGGGTGGGGGTCGCGGTCGCCGTCGGCGTGTCCGTGGGGGTCGGCTGGATGA
>JBBRDK010000143.1:0-7126 GCA_038203955.1 Thermoanaerobaculia bacterium
TCACCGGTACAAACAGCAAGGCCCGTGCCACCATTCCGAGTGCAGTTTTAGGCCCAAACCACCACATCTTGTGTTTTTCCTTGACAGCCTCTGTTCCTGGTTTTAACCTGATTCTCAATCGATTCGAACTTCCTGCGAACACTTGTAAACAGGCAAATCGGCTGGTGGGGCTCGGTTTTTCTGCGCAGCGGCGGGAGCATTTCTCGAGAACATAGGGGGGCGAAGGGATGAGCGCGACGGAGAAGCAGACGAGTGCGGCAACGGGCGGTCAGGGTGAGTCGGGCACGGCGGCATCCCCCGGGTCGGCGCAACCCCATCGGGCTCTTCGAGGTCTGACGTTCGGGCGCGTCTACTCCGACGCGTCCGTCGCTCCCTTCGACGCCATCGAGTGGGAGCTGCGGACGGCGGCGATCACCTCGGATAAAGGCGAGGTGATCTTCGAGCAGAAGAACGTCGAGGTCCCGAAGTCGTGGTCCCAGACGGCCACCAACATCGTCGTGCAGAAGTACTTTCACGGGCGGACCGGGTCGCCGGACCGCGAGACGTCGGTGCGGCAGCTGATCGGCCGGGTCGCCAACACCATCACCGGCTACGGCGAGAAAGACGGCTACTTCCGGACCGCCGCCGACCGCGAGGCGTTTCGCGACGAGCTGACGGCGATTCTCGTCAACCAGGTCGCGTCCTTCAACTCGCCCGTGTGGTTCAACGTCGGAATCGAGCCGCGGCCGCAGGGCTCCGCCTGCTTCATCAACAGCTGCGGCGACTCGATGGACTCGATCCTGTCGCTCGCGAAGACCGAGGGCATGCTCTTCAAGTACGGCTCCGGCACCGGCTCGAACCTCTCGTCGATCCGCGGCTCGCGCGAAGGCCTGTCGGCCGGCGGCACCGCCTCCGGGCCGCTGTCCTTCATGAAGGGCTTCGACTCCTTCGCCGGCGCGATCAAGTCGGGTGGCAAGACCCGGCGCGCGGCGAAGATGGTGATCCTGAACATCGACCATCCAGACATCGAGGACTTCATCCTCTCGAAGGCGAACGAGGAGAAGAAGGCCTGGGCCCTCATCGACGCGGGCTACGACGGTTCGTTCAATGGCGAGGCGTACGGCTCGATCTTCTACCAGAACGCGAATCACTCGATCCGCGTGACCGACGAGTTCATGCAGGCGGTGGAGGACGACGGAGCCTGGCAGACGAGGGAAGTGCTGACCGGCCAGCCCTGCACGACGCACAAAGCGCGCGAGCTGATGGCGAAGATTGCCGAGGCGGCGTGGGTGTGCGGCGACCCGGGCATGCAGTACGACACCACGATCAACAAGTGGAACCCCGTCAAGAACACGCACCGGATCAACGCGTCGAACCCGTGCAGCGAGTACATGTTCGTGGACGACTCGGCCTGCAACCTCGCCTCGCTGAACCTCATGAAGTTCTTCAACGAGGACGCCTCCTTCGACGTCGAGAGCTTCCGTCACGCGTGCGACGTCGTCATCTCCGCGCAGGAGATGCTGGTTTCCAACTGCTCCTACCCGACGGAGCCGATCGGCAAGAACTCCGAGCGGTTCCGTCCCCTGGGCCTCGGGTACGCGAACCTCGGCGCGCTGCTGATGGCGACCGGGCACGCGTACGACT
This sequence comes from Thermoanaerobaculia bacterium, assembly GCA_038203955.1. GTDB lineage: Bacteria > Acidobacteriota > Thermoanaerobaculia > UBA5066 > Gp7-AA6 > JALYUA01. The sequence goes on from JBBRDK010000143.1 coordinate 1,624, forward strand.
CGGACGAAGGCCGCGCGTACGCCGCCGCCATCACCTCGATGATGTGCGGAGAGGCGTACCTGCAGTCTTCGCGGATAGCCGCGGAGCTCGGGCCCTTCGCGGGCTACGAGCCCAATCGCGACGCCTTCCTGAACGTCATGGAGATGCACCGGGAAGCGGCCGAAAAGATCCCGGCCAGGCAGGGCGTGCCGAGCGAGCTCCTGAAGGCGCAGCGCGCGGTCTGGAACGCGGCCGTCGAGAGCGGCAAGCAGCACGGCTACAAGAACGGCCAGGTCACCGTGCTCGCGCCCACAGGGACCATCGGCTTCATGATGGATTGCGACACCACGGGCGTCGAGCCGGATCTCGCGCTCGTCAAGTACAAGAAGCTCGTCGGCGGCGGCACGATCAAGATCGTCAACCAGACCGTGCCCCTGGCGCTGCGCCGCTTGAAGTACACCGAGGACGAGGTGAACCGGATCGTCGAGTACGTCGACGCCAAGGGCACAATCGAAGGCGCGCCCGGCTTCAAGCCGGAGCACCTCCCCGTCTTCGACTGCGCGTTCCGCGCCTTGAACGGGACGCGCTCGATCCACTACATGGGGCACGTCAAGATGATGGGCGCCGTGCAGCCGTTTCTCTCGGGCGCGATCTCGAAGACGGTCAACCTGCCGCCCGACGCGTCTCCCGAGGAGATCGCGGGCGTGTATTCCGAGGGGTGGAAGCAGGGCCTGAAGGCGATCGCGATCTACCGCGACGGATGCAAGCGGACGCAGCCGCTCAACACGTCGGCGTCGATGACCGACAGCAAGACGCCGGAGAAGCGCGGCGCGCAGAAGTTCGGAGGCTCCGACGCCCCCGAGTACGTGGGCAAGGCGGTCGCTCCCGTGCCGACACCGTTCCGCCGCAAGCTTCCGGACGAGCGGCGTTCGATCACCCACAAGTTCAACGTGGCCGGCCACGAGGGCTACGTCACGGTCGGGCTCTTCGACGACGGGAAGCCGGGCGAGATCTTCCTGCGGATGTCCAAGGAAGGCTCGACGATCTCGGGCCTGATGGACTCGTTCGCGACGGCGATCAGCCTGACGCTCCAGTACGGCGTCCCCCTCGAGGCGCTCGTGAACAAATTCACTCACATGCGCTTCGAGCCGGCGGGCTTCACGAAGAACCCGGAGATTCCGATCGCCAAGTCCCTGGTCGACTACATCTTCAAGTGGATGGGATCGAAGTTCCTCTCGGCCGAGGAGAAGGAGGCGATCGGGGTGATCTCCCGCGACATGCCCATGCCCACTCAAGCGCCCTCGCCCGTGACCGGCCAGAGCGTGGCGGCCCGCAGCACTCCTCCGAGCGGCGGCAGCCAGAACTCGCTCGTCACCTTCGAGACCAGCACCGACGCACCCGCCTGCCACGAGTGCGGCAGCATCATGGTGAGGAGCGCGGCCTGCTACAAGTGCATGAACTGCGGCGCGACGAGCGGCTGCAGCTAAGCCGACGGAAAGCCGGGAACGGGAAACGGGAAACGAAAGAGAGAAAGCATCAAAACGCGATTCCGCTTTTCCCGTTTCCCGGGTACCAACCGCGGAGCGTCCTCGCTGCCCTTTGTCGCGTCTTTCCTCTTCGTTGCCGCATGGGCGGTCGGCGCCGCCGGGACCGCTCCGGAAAAGGCGTGGAAGCCCGCGGACTTCGCGACGGCGACCTGCGGGCACATCCCTCCCATCCCGCTGACGTTCGCTTTTCCGGCGGATTTCGTCGCCCGCGACCTCAAACGCGGGCCGCAGGTCGGATGCTTCTGGGGAACCGCCGACGACCTCGGTCGCGCGCTCGCGGACCCCAAGGGCGCTCACTTCGACAAGGTCGCGAACGGGATCTTCTGGATGCATCTGGCGGGAAACCTCCGCTTCGACGCGAAGAGCGGCAAGTTCACCGGCGAGCCCGACCTCGCGAAGAACCTGGCCGGCACCGGCGTGGCCGACGCGAAGATCACCCATCGCACCTTCGGCGGCTTTCCGGGCCTGGTCATCGGAGGCCGCACGAGCGCCGGCGCGCAGGTCTACATGCTCTACCTCGGACACGGGGTTGACGATCGTGTCATCCTCGTGAACTACCGGCCCCCGACGAAGGCTTCGCCCGCCGACGCCGTGGTCTGGGGAAAATTCATCGACGCCATCCAAGGAAGCAGATAAAAATGGAAGCCAGAGCAGAGGACAGGCAGGCGCTCGTGAGCGACATCAAGCCCTGGTACGCGATCGGCAAGGCGGTCTTCGACGGGGCCGGTGAGGCCGTTGCGGCCGTGCAGTCGGTCGAGGAGGCGCGGCGCATCGCCGCCGCCTTGAACGCCGTGGTCGGGATGCCGACGGAAGCGCTCGAGGCCTGGACCCTGGGCTCGATCCAGGATCCGACCAACGACCTCTTAGCCGAGCTCGAGGCGGTTCTCGATCCGCCCGCGGCCGAGGATCGCCGGAGCGGCGCCGACCGGAGGCAGACTGACCGCCGCCGAGCCATCACGCAGGTCCGTATCGAACGGATGTAAATTTCGGCGCCGGGCGCCGGGCGTCTCGTCTTCGCATCACGCTCAACGCTTAACGCTCAACACGCAACGTCCCATGTTGGCCATCACCGTGCGCCCCGCCACCCCGGCGGATCGTGCCTGGATCCTCCCGCTCTCCTCCCGTCTCCACGACTTCGGCCCCCCGCCGTTTCGCCCGCGGGACCGGATGGACGCGGCGGTGGCGGGCTGGATCGACCGGGCGCTGGAGTCGCCCGGCGAGGACAGGATCGTGCTGGTCGGCGAGGATGAAGAGCGGAGGCCCGTCGGATTCATCTACGTGCACGAGTCGGCGGATTTCTTTACCGGCGAGACTCACGGCCACGTCTCGGACGTCGTCGTCGCGGAAGGGGCGGAGGGCGGCGGGGTCGGCGGGACGTTGATGGCGGCGGGGGAGGAGTGGTCTCGCGCTCGCGGCCACCGCCTTCTGACGTTGAACGTTTTCGAAAAGAACGTCCGAGCGCGATCTCTCTACGAGAAGCTCGGTTTCGAATCGGACACGTCGAAGATGGTCAAGGTGCTGCGCCGCTGACGCCGCGGCCGGCCGATAGGGGAAGACTTCGCGGCGCCGCCCCCTTCTCGCAAATGAAAAAGGCGGGCCTGCGCCCGCCTTTTCTCTCAGCCGATTCCGATTCTCAGTGGCGCCCGCTACCCCCGTGATGGCCCCCGCCGCCGTGCGAGCCCCCGCTGTGCGAGCCGCCGTGCGACCCGCCCCCGCGGGATCCGCCGCCGCGGCTTCCGCCCCAGCCCCGGCTCGCTCCGTCGTGCGAGGAGCCTCCGCTCCAACGTCCCCGGTCCCCGTCGTTGCGCCAGCCGTGGTCGCGTCCGCGGCCCCCGTGAAACCTGCCCCCGCCCCGGAAGATGATCTCCGATCCCCACCAGGGGGAGACTCCCCACCAGTAGGGGTAATCCCACCACCCGGGCCAGGAGTCGTAGACGGACCGCCAGGGCCGGCCATAAGCCTCGATCTCTCCGTCGTCATCCCGGTCCCGCGGACCGTCGTAGGCGATCACGCCGTCGGCGTCGCCGTCTTTGCCGTCCCGGTCGCGGTCGATGTCGCGGTCGCGATCCCGATCTCTGTCCCGATCTCCGTCGCGATCCCGGTCTCTGTCGCGATATCGGCTGCGATCCCGGTCGTCACGCGAGGACCGATCCTCGATCCCGGTGATGCGCGCGATGTACGCGATGACGTGGTCGCTCACGCCGGCGCGGTGCAGCCGGATGAGATCGGCCGCCGTGACATCGACGTCGAGGCGGGACCGCCGCGCGCGCACGAACGCCAGGATGCTCGACTCGGGAAGCTGCGCCCGGGTCATCTGGACGACGTCCTCCAGAAGGGGATTGTCGAACTTCTCCGCGGGCTTCGCGGCCGTCTGCGGAGGCCGCGTGTCGGCGAATGCGGGGACGGAGCCGAGAAACAGAATCGCGAGAAAGGCGAGGTTCGGTTTCATGGTGTTTGAACAATAAACCCTTCGGCACAATTCTGCAGCCCGCGGGCGGAGGCTTTACATCTCTCCCAGGCGTCCTGTCGAGGAGACAGAGGACGACCTTGGGAGCGTCCCTACGTCTCGAGACAGCGGAGGACCCGCGATAGCTGCCTCTCCTTATGTCAGCGCTGGGATCGCGATAGCTGCCCTCTTCCCCGCAGCCCGGTGACCGGATCAGCACCCTTCTCCCTCTCCCCGGGCGCGGGGAGAGGGTTGGTGCGAGGGGTCCGGCCCCATCCCGATCGGCCAGGAAGAGGCCGTTAGTGTAATAAAGCCTGACCCCCAACTAGCGCTTGACCGACAGGAGGTCTCCATGACGATCGATCGCCGGCGCGCCCTGACGCTGGGGGCGGCCGCGTTGCTTCCCGGAGCCCTGAAGCGGGGCGCCGCGATGTCGAAGCGGGGCGCCGCGATGTCCCCCCTCACGAAGGCGGAGCTGAGCGCCATCTCGGCCACGCTTCAGGCCCAGACGCAGGAGCTTCTCGACTCCATCGTCCCCGGGAAAGTTTCGGTCTGGGAGAAATACCTTCACGAAGACTGTGTCTATACGGCGGAGGATGGCCAGGTCTCGGACCGGAAGGCGCTGCTCGAGCAGCTCAAGCCGATGCCCGCCGGCGTCACGGGAGACATCCGCGTCATCGACTTCAAGGCACGGGTCCGCGGCCCGGTGGCGATCGCGACGTACGTGTCCGATGAGCACGAGGATTACCACGGCCACAAGCTTCACTGTCAGTACCGCAGCACGGACACATGGCTGAAGACCGCCGCGGGATGGAGGCTCTTTTCCTCCCAGGTGCTCGCCCTCCGGACCGACCCGCCGGCGATGGCTCTCGCCTCCGCGACGGCGGACGAGTATTGCGGGCGCTATGCGCTCACTCCCGAGATCGGCTACGAGATCCGCCGCAAAGGCGACGGCCTCGAAGGCCAGCAGGCCGGCCGGGACGCGAAGGAGCTGCGCGCCGAGGCTCCCGACGTGCTGTTCACGCCCGGCCGCCCCCGATATCGCTACGTCTTCCAGCGCGATCCGGCCGGCCGGATCTCCGCCTTCGCCGAGCGCCGCGAAGCCTGGGACCTCCTCTGGACCCGCATCTGATCTGGGGTCAGGTCTTTATTATACACTAAGCCCTCCCGACGCCGATGGCGGGACCTCTCCCCGGGCCCGGGGAGGAGGTGGAGAGGCCAGAGTGCCGCCGACTACGCGCCTGGGGCGCCCGGAGCAACACCTCGGACGCGAGTCAGAAAGTGGTTGACTCAGGCAACTATATTGCGTCACCCTCCGCCATGCGAAGCGCTCTGGAAGCTCATCGTCCCCCGCGGCGCGAAATCGGCGCCGTGCGCCAGTTCAACCGTTTCTACACACGCCGGATCGGAATCCTCCAGGAGGGCCTGCTCGCGAGCCCCTTCTCGCTCGCGGAAGTCCGGGTCCTCTACGAGATCGCCCACCGCGATCAGCCGACCGCGAAGGACCTGCGCGACGAGCTCGGCATGGACC
>JBBRDK010000144.1:0-6918 GCA_038203955.1 Thermoanaerobaculia bacterium
TCCCCGAGTACGCGAGGCGCCACTTCGGGCCCGGCGGCGCCTCGCCGGGCTCTCGGACGAGATACCGGAGGTTCAGAAGGTCGAGCGCCGGGGCGTTCCAGTCCCCGAGCCGCTTGAAATATTCGGCCGGGGGATATCCGCCGGCGCGGTCGAGAAAGTCGACGTAGTCTCGGCGCTCGACCGGATCGTGCGTGCGAATGTCCTCCACGCCCGCGAACACGTTGGAGTTGGGGAAGAGAGCGGCGCCGTCGCCGCCCGCGCGGAACGGCCCGGGGCGCGACTGAAGAAATCGGGTCAGAGGCGTCTGGGGGAAGAGGTCCGCCGGCGGGCCGAATCGATAGAGGCGCGAGCCCTGGATGCCGAGCTCGACGGCGGCGACGGCGGCGAGCAGGAGGGGGAGACGCCGCGCGGCCGTCCGGTTCAGAGCCGCGGCCAGCGCGGCGCCCGCCGTCGCGGCGAGAGCCGCGAGGGAGAGGAGAAGGGCGTGCTTCTGACTCGGGAGCCCGCCCGCGGCGGCGTGGAGCGGGGCGAGCCGCCGGGAGACCAGGACGGCGGCGATGGCGAGAGCCACCGCCACCGACAGCAGGGCCATTGCGGCGCCGCGCCGCGCCGCGAGGTCTCGCCGCAGGCGGTCCGCTTCGAACGCGGCGGCGGCCGCTCCGGCGAATGCCACCCAGGAGAGGTACCGGGTCGGCAGCATGAAACGCAGGCCCGGAAGGTGGAGAAAGATCTCGAACACCGGCCATAGCGCCGCGGCGGCCGCCAGCCCGGCCGCGGCGGGCAGGAGGAAAGCCATCGACTCCGGTCGCCTTCTGCTTCCGGGCCGCAGGATCAGCAGCGCCGCTGCCGCGCCGGCGAGCCCGAAGTGACCGAGCGCCATCTCCGGGAAGCTGCCGGCGGCGCCCGGAATCCCCGGCGACGCGATCTCGTCGCCGAAGGAACGCGGAAAGAGCGACGTCACGATCGTCCCGGAAAACCGCGGGCCGTGCGGCGACCAGGAGAGGGGGAGCCTCCGCCAGAACTCCTCGGCGACCCGGATGCGGTTGGACGCGCCGATCGCCAGCGCCTGAGGAAGCAGCAGGAAGGCCGAAAGCCCCAGCGCGGCGACCGCGCAGATCCCGATGTCGCGGGCCAGCCGGATCCAATCCGGCAACGCTCCGGAGAGCGCCCGCGCCGCGAGCCAGAGCGCCAGGAACATCGCGCCCAGGACGACGCTCTCCGGGTGGCCGCAGAGAGGCCACACGAAAAAGACCGACGTCAGCAGGACTCGTGCCCGCGGACGGCTCGCCGTGTCCCGCAGGAGCTCGATGGAAAGCGCGGCCCAGGGCCAGAGGCAGATGACCGCCGTGTGGGGAAACAGGAGCCATGGCGTCATCGTCATCGACAACGCGAAGAGAACGGCGCCGAAAGAGGCCGATCCCCGCGAAACGGAGAGCTCGCGCAGCCACAGCATCATTCCCGACAGCGCGAGAAGAATTTTCGCCGCGGCCGCCAGCGTGAAGCCCGCCGCGAGCGGGACGGGCAGCATCAGGATCGAAAAGGGGGAGAACGGAGCGGACTGCCCGTTGGACGCGAGCGGCGTCCCCGATCCATTCCACCGGTTGCGCAGAGGGAGGGACCCTTCCTTCCAGGCCATCCGCGCGGCCTTGGCCCAGGGAGCCATCTGGGTAGCGGCGTCGTTCAAGTTCGCGTTGTACCGGACCGCGGGCCGGACGTGGCTCCATGGCGGGAGGAGCATCGCGTGATCGACCGGCAGGATCGTCCCGCCTGAGAAGAAACCGGGGAACAAGAGCGCAATCGGGAGGAGAAACGAGAAGACAGCCTCCGCCGCGTTGAACGGCCGTCGGAGCCATCGAGCCGTCAGGAAGACCGCGCTGGCAACGATCCCCAGGAGAAGAAGAAGCCAGACGGGGTGTGCCAGAGAAGCGCCCGTCAGCTGATCGCGATGGCTTCTCGGAACGGACCGAGGATCTTCGCCGGAAGAGGGCGCGGCTCGGCGCGTCCGTGCGCCTCGGCGATGATTACGTGCGGAAGGTCCGGCGTGTCTTCCCACGTCTCGTGGCGCTCGAGGCCGCGCAATTCCGCTACGTCGCTTTCCCCGTACTTCTGGAATCGCACCGTCGCAAAGCCGCTCGCCCGGAGGACGGCGGACAATGACGGCGCGTTGTAGAGAAATCGGTGTCCCCAGCCGTGGAACGCGCGATTCAACTGGAAACAATCGCGAAGGCTCTCCTCGTCCTCGGACCATTTCCCGATCTGGTAGTGCGTCAGGTACACCCAGTCGAGGTTGGGAGTCGAGAGCCGCAGGACCCCGTCGTCGCGCAACGCCCGCCGGCACTCGGCGAGAAACGCCAGGCCGTCCTCGAAGGGAAGGTGCTCCAGAAAATGCTCGGCGTAGACGGCCGCGACGTTTTCGAAGGGGAGACCAGAAGTGACGTCGAGCACCCGGTCGACCCCGGGGAGCGGCCGGCTGTCGATGTTGACCCAGCCGGAGATCGCCTCGCTGCCGCATCCCACGTGCAGACGGGGCGAGCTCCCCGGCGTGGTGGCGGCACGGGCGGCTTCTCTTCCGAAGAATTTCATCGAAGGGTCTTTACCACAGCGGCCGGGCCGAAGGCGCCCTCTACGTGAGGGCCGGGCGGAAGAACGCGGTCAGCGCGGCGGCCACCGCCCTGGGCCTTTCGATCGGGGACGCGTGCCCGGCTCCGGCGATCGGCACGAACTGCGCTCCCGGAATCGACTCCGCCATGCGCCGTGCGTCCTCGGCCGGCGTGATCTCATCGAGCTCCCCCGCGAGAACGAGGGTGGGAATGGCGATCTCGCGAAGGAACGCCGTCCGGTCGGGCCGGTCCCGCATCGCCTCGAGGTCCGACCGCAGCGTCGCGGTGCTCTGGCGCAGAATCGTCCGTCGAACCCTCTCCACGACGTCGGCCCGGCCGCGCGCCTCGGCGGAGAGGAGTTTCGGGATCATCGCGTCCGCGACCGCCGCGGCGCCGCCCGTCTCGAGGGAAGCGATGGCTTCCTGCCGTTTCTCGCGGCCCGCGTCGTCGTCGGCGCCCGCGCGGGTATCGACCAGCGCGAGGGCGCCGACGCCCGCGGGGTGATCTTGCAGGAGCCCGAGCACCGCGTAGCCGCCCATCGAGAATCCCGCGATCCCCACCGGCGGCGGAACCGCGGACACCAGCGCGGCGAGGTACTCCGAATAGCTCGCCATGGTCCCCGCGGCTGGCAGCGGATTCTCGGGCCGCCCCGGCAGGTCAGGCTTCAAGACCCGGAACTCGCTCGACAGCACGCGAGCCACGCCGGACCACATGCCTCCGTCGAGCGGATAGCCGTGCACCAGGATGAGAGTCGGGCCGGAGCCCATCTCCCGTACTTCGAAGCTCTGTCCTTCTCGGTCGATGTGCATGGCCGCATCATAAACACGTCGGCGGCGCTGGTGCGCCACCAACGTCGGCGGCGCTGATGCGCCACCTCCCGCCGCGTGAGCCTCCTCCCTCCCTTCGGTCGGGAGACTACTCACGCGGCGAGCCGATGGATCGGTCTGGCGAATCCGGCGATTTCAGGGGCGATCGTTGCGGGAGCGAGCGAAAAGAGTCCTTCGAGGCGGGGACGATTCGACACTCAGCTGCCGGGGCGCAGGCTCGCGATCGGGCCGCCGCCCGGCCGTCTCTCGATCTCGAGCGACCCCTCTTCGAGGGCGGCGACGGTCGCGGCGACGGTGACGCCCATTTCGCGGCCCTTGATGCATTTCGTCGTGAAAAGACGGTCGAAGTTGCGCCGTGAAATCTCCTCCGGGACTCCGCCTCCGGAATCCGACCTGGATCGATACCGTCCCGTCGGACTGCTCAACTCCGACGCCGCGGCGTCGCCGCGGGCGTCGGTTTCTTCCGCGCGCGCTTCCTGGCCGCCGGGGCACGGCGGGGAGCGACCTCCGCCTTCAATCCGCGCGCCTCGCGGTCGCGCCGGGCGAGGGCGCCGAGCGCGCGGGAATCCTCCGTGCTGTAGTAGGGCCTCGGAGTGCGCGTCGCGCGGGGAGCGGCGCCGATCGATTCGATCTCGCTCTGGTCCATCGAATAGAGCTGGCCGTCCATGGTCGTGAAGACCACGCGCGAGCCCGAGATCCGCGGAGGCTCGCGCAGGAGATAAACCGTCCCGTTGCGCAAGGTGAGGCGGGAAGCGGGGACTGCCGGGGGGGCTTCCGGTGCGGCGGCCTGCCCGGCCCGAGCGAACGCGAGCCACGCCCCGAAGAGAAGCCAGCCGCCCGTCGTTCTGGTCAGGATGGGATCATTGTGCCACCGGAAGGAACCCGGCCGCGCGTCCGATCTTCCGTGTGAGGGTCGAGACGGCCGCCCGGTCGAGCTCGGACGGGGTCCACCAGCGCGCGCGGCCCCGCGCGGCGGGCTCCGGCCGGAGCGGCGCCGGCACCACCCGGAACACGGCGATCTCGAGACGCCGCCGCATGATCGTGTGGTTCGCCGGCGCGGGCGGCGTGGCCTCGTCCAGCGTCAGCCCGAGGGAGCGCAGGAGCACCGCCAGCTCCTCCTTCGCGGCGGAGGGGGTTGCCGCCTGAGCGGAAGGGAACTCCCACAGCCCTCCCAGCGAGACGTCTCCGGGCCGCCGCAGGAGGAGCGCGCGCCCCTGCCGCCGGACGACTCCCGCCGCGACGCTCCCGCGAACCATCGGGGGCTTCCGCGGCCGGCGGGGATACTGCTCCGGATCTCCGGAAGCGAAGCCGGCGCATTCGGCGCGCAGAGGACAGCGGGGGCACCGCGGCCGCCGGGGAAGGCAGATCGCCTGTCCGAGGTCCATCAGGGCGGCGGTCGCGTCCCCGGGCCGGGCGAGCGGCAGGAGCTCCGCCGCGGCGGCGAGAACCCGCCGGCGGTGACGCGGAGACCCGGCGGTTCCCGGGATCGCGTGAATCCGGGAGAGGACTCGCGTGACGTTCGCATCCGCGGCGGGCGTCCGGACGTTCCAGGCGAGCGACGCCACGGCCGCGGCCGTGTATTCGCCGAAGCCGGGAAGGGCACGCAGCGATTCGATGTCCCGCGGGAGCTGACCCCCGTGGTCGCGGACGACCTGGCGGGCCGCCCGCGAAAGGTGCCGGGCCCGGGCGTAGTAGCCGAGGCCGGACCACTCGGCGAGCACCGACTCCTCTTTCGCGCGGGCCAGGACATCGATGTCGGGGAAACGATCGAGAAATGAAGCGTACCGCTGACGCACCGCCGCGACGGTGGTCTGCTGGAGCATCACTTCCGAGACCCAGATGCGGTACGGGTCGCGGGTCCCCCGCCAGGGAAGCTGCCGGTTTTCCCTCCGGTACCAGGAGAGGAGCCGGCGGCGAAGACCGGAGGCCGTCAGCGCCTCAGTTCTCGGTAATCGCGGTGACCTCTTCGCGGGGCGCGATCCAGCCGGGAACTCGCATCAGGTCGCGGATGAACTGCTTCTCCTCCTCGTTCGGAAGGACCTCGGCGGCGTGCTTCGCGTACGCTTCCGGGGACAGACGTTCTCCGGTGACCGAGTACGGCTCGCCAGCGAACTCCCCGATCGAGCGATGAAACTTCATGTCGGGGGCGATGATGGGATCCGCTCCCGGCGGAAGGAGGCGGCTGATCGACTGAAGGAGCTTCTCGACCTCCTGGCGATACATCTCGCGGGAGAGCTCGTTCAAGTGCGCCTTGTCCGGAGCCTCCGGCTGCCTGGATTCGTCGTACCGGCCCTTCAGTCCCCAGACGTAGAACCACTCGGCCGAAGATGAAGAGTCCTTGCCGAAAAGGTCGTACGCCGTCGAGAGCCACTTGTTGATGTACTTCTGGAGAAGCGCCGGCGGCACGCGGCCCGCCTTCACGATCCGCTGAAGTCCCATGTGGCCCGTGCCGAGGTGGAACCCCTCTTCGCGGAGCATGGGTCCCATGGACCGGGCGAGCGGCTCGAACGCGGACGTGGACAGCATGTTCAGCTGGAACTTGCCGTCGCGGTCCACGAACTCGGTGTAGGTGAAGAAGTCCACCCAGTTGTCGACGTCCACGTTGAACGAACCGAGAAGGCGGCTGTTGTCCCACGCGCGGCGCTCGAGGAGCTTTCGCGCTTCGACCTTGCCGGTCTCTCCGAAGTGATTGACGAGCAGGTGGCACATCTGCCAGCCGTGCCGCATTTCTTCGACCATGATCCGGCAGACGCTGTCGGTGTCGTAGTCGGAGGGAGACGTGTCGAGGAGATTCCGCTGCTGTTCGACCGACGCGAACTCGGTGTCCCCCTGATAGACGATGAGGTTCAAGAGCGCGTCCCGGATCTGCTGCTGGGGAATCTGGGTGACCCGCTCCCACTTCCGGTTGCCGGCGAAGTCGCCGAACTCGATCTCGGAAGTCTTCAGGTCTCCGTATTTCGCTTCGAACTGGTAGTCCGAGAAGCGGGGCAGGCGGAGGTCGATGTCCTTCTGCCAGGAGCGGAACGAGTCGATCCAGTCGTCGAACGTCGAGATTTTTTTCACAACCATATGAACCGCGTATCATACCGGCATATGCCCTCGAACTGCGGTTGTCCAGGGTGGATTCCGCACGCCTGATGCCGCTGCGAATCGACTGGGAAGGCCTGATCGTCGGCTTCGAAAGCCGGTCGCACCAGATCACGCATTTTTTCGACCGGGAAACCGGCGACGTCGAGCAGGCGCTCGTCGCGGATTCCCGGCGTCACGCGGAGTTCGCGGAAAATCCCCGGTTCGTGGCCCTCCCGCGAGACCAGGGGGAGCGCACGCTCGGAGACCTCGAGGCCTTCCTCCCTCATTGCGAGGACGAGGCCTGCCGCCGGACACTGGCCGCCTCGCTTCAGGGGCCCGATTCCGCCGGCGCGTTCCGGAAGGCCCTGCTGCGTTTCCCCAAAGAGGAGGCGCGTTTCTTCCACTTCAAGGAGCGGCAGGCC
>JBBRDK010000145.1:0-6829 GCA_038203955.1 Thermoanaerobaculia bacterium
GCGGATATCCCCCGGCCGAATATTTCAAGCGGCTCGGGGACTGGAACGCCCCGGCGCTCGACCTTCTGAACCTCCGGTATCTCGTCCGAGAGCCCGGCGAGGCGCCGCCGGGCCCGAAGTGGCGCCTCGCGTACTCGGGGACCGACGGCGTCGTCTTCGAGAACACCCTGGCGCTCCCGCGGGTCTTCGGGGCAGATCGCATCCCGCCCCCTTCCCGCGGCGCCGCCGACCGGTTCACGATTTCGAGCTACCGGGAAGAGACGAACGAGATTTCCTTCCGATCGAGCGCGCCCGTTCGGGTCCCTGCGGTGGTGAGCGTTGTGCAGGATGGAGGCTGGGCGGCCCGCGATGAAGCGGGGCGCGACCTTCCGGTCTCCAGGGCGGAGAACCTCCTCATCCGACTCGACCTGCCCGCCGGAGATCACGGCATCCGGCTGAGTTACCGGCCCCCCGGCTTCCTCGCGGGATCGATCGTGTCGGCGGTTTCGGCCGCCTGTCTTGGAGTGGCCGCGGGGGTCACGGACCGAAGGCGGAGACGTCGGCAATACTCGACAGAGTCTCGCTCGGGTTGAAGTAGGTTCTGACCGCTCCCGTCGCCGTATCGGTGACGGCAATTGTGTAATCGACGTCGGAGAGCGCGCCGGAGAAAAACCAGTAGCGCCCGTTCAACCCGCGTCCGTCCACGAGCTTGACCACCAGCTCCACGTTGCTGGCGGAGAAAAACCAGAAATAGCCGGCGTCGCCGGTCAGGGCCACCGCCCGGCCCACGCCGCCGCTGGCCAGGGCGGGGGCTCGCCACGCCGCCGGCACTCGGAATCGCCCGCCGTTCAAGCAGAGCGTCGCCGCGTCGGAGGCGCAGGCTCCGGCAGCGCCGACGCCGGCGTCCCGGAGAGCCGCGGCGGCGTCGACGCGCGGGAAAGTCCTTCCGTTCCTCGCGTCGGTGGCCGGGCGGCCCGTCGCGACGAGAATCCCCTCGACCGCTTCAGGCTCGAGCGACGGGCGCGCCTCGAGCAGCAGAGCCGCCACACCGGCGGCATGGGGGGCCGCCTGCGAGGTCCCGACCTAGGTCGAGCGCCCGCCGCCGACTCCCGTCGACGTGATCGCCGCTCCGGGAGCGAGCAGGCGCAGCCCCGGACCCGAGTTCGAAAAACACGCGACCCTGTCCGGGGCGGTAGGCTCCGAGCAGCCGAAGAAGGAAAACGTCCCGAAGTCCGCGTCGTATGTGGCGCCGACCGCGACGGCGGCCGACGCGCAGGCGGGGGCGGTCAGCCGCGCCGCGGAGCGGTCATTCCCCGACGAGGCGAAGACGACGACGCCCCTCGCCCGGAGCGCGGCGACCGCGTCGGCGAGCGCCATCGCGGAAGCCGAGGCCTGGTCGCAGGGAGCGTCGTAGAGCGCGAACGTCCCGAGGCTCATGTTGACGATCCGAACGTCGGGCCGGCTCTGATGGACCCAGTCGAGCGCCGAGATCACCTGGGAGACCCCCGCGAACGCGTTGTTCCGGTCCAGAACCTTCACCGCCACGATCTTCGCGTCGGGCGCGACGCCGGGCGGGGCGATCCGCCCGCCGGACGTGATGACGCCGGCGACGTCGTTCCGTGCCCGTTGTCATCCTCGGCGCTTCCGGCACCCGACTGCTCCGTCTGCCCGTTGGGACAGCATCCCGTTCCGTTACCGTTGCGGCAGAAGCACTGCTGGCCCGCGACGTCGTCCGCCAGGTCCGCGTGATTCGCCGTGACCCCGGTGTCGAGAATCGCGACCGTGACGCCCCGGCCCGTGACTCCCTGCGCATGGACCGCGTTCGCGCCGATGAGGCGCACGCTTTCCGCCAGGTGCCCCTGCCCCGATTCGTCGAGGTCGATCCGGAGGACGTCCGGGTCTTCCCGCAGCCGTTCGAGCCCGCGCGCGCTCAGGAGACCGGCCGCGGCGGAAAGCGACTTCCAGTTCGAGAGCGGCTGGAATTCGTCCGGCGACAGACGCGCCAGGACGCGGCGGCGAAAGCTCGAATCCGGAGAGTGCTCGGAGCCGGGGACGGCGGTGCGGAAGACGACGATGACGCGCGCCCGTTCGCCGGCGCGAATCGCCGCCTCCGTGTCTGCTCCGACGCGAACCGCCGGCGCTCGCTCCGGAGAGGCAACGCCCTCCGCCGCGAGTGCACGGACGGCAAGGAGAAGGATCGCCCCGCCACGGTGGAGGAATGCGGCGGAGAAGCGCGAGCGCGCCCCCCGATGGCCGGGCCGGGGACGCTCCAGCGTGCGCGCATCGGACCATGGTAAACCGCGCCCGACCCGCCGCTCCGATACCCAAACGGAGCGGCCGGAAGACGATAATCTCTCCTCCCGATGGAAATCTCCTCCCGCTGGAACGACGGGGCTTTCAAGGCCCACATGGAGCGACTCGTCTGGACGGCGTCTCCCGTGGTCCGGCGGTATCTGCACCGCCTCGTCTCCGGGAATCCGCGCTGCGACTGGGTCACGTTCGTCGAGGTCGAGCACCTTCCCGGGCGCGTCGAGAAGGCGCTCGTGCTGGGCTGCGGGTCGGGATGGCTCGAGCGCGGGCTTTCCGAGCGCGGCAGGTTCGGGCAGATCCTCGCCTGCGACGTGGCGCCGGCGACCGTCGATCGGGCGCGGCGAGAAGCCGAAAAGGCCGGCGTCTCGAACATCGAATACTGCGTCCTCGACCTGGAGCACGCGCCGCTCGAAGGCCCCTATGACGCGATCATTGCCAACGACGTTCTCCACCACATCACGGACCTCGAGGGGATCTACGCGAGGATCCACGCCGCCCTGGCTCCCGGAGGCAAGTTCATCTTCAACGAGTACGTAGGTCCGAACCGCTTCCAGTACTCGGAAGAGCGGATGCACCTGATCAACCGGTATTTCCGGCTTCTTCCCGATGAGCTGCGGCGCGAGTTCCCGAGCGGAGAGATGCTCTGGCGGCGCGAGCGGCTGGCGCCGGAACGCGTCATTGCCGACGACCCCACGGAGGCCGTGCGGAGCGAAGACGTCCTGCCCGTCGCACGGCAGGCCTTCCACGTCGAGCGCGAGTATCCCTACGGGGGCGGGCTCTTGAACCCCCTTCTCTACGGGGTCATCCCGAACTTTCGCGACGACGTTCCCGCGCACGTCGATCTGCTCGAGGCGCTCTGCCAGGCGGAGCAACGGCTCTCCGGAAGCGGGGCAATCGAGCCCGACTTCCAGGTCTTCGTCGGATCTCGCCGCAGCGGGAACGGGTCGGGCGCTGGAAAGGGCGCGGAAGGGGCGAGTCCTTCACCGGCGGAGGCCCGTCAGACCGCCACCTGATCAGTCCGAAGCGGCGGGCTCGAGCCGCCACAGGCTCGCCGGTCCGTGGGACCCGAGGTACGTCCATCTCCCCGGAAGATTCCTGCTCGCCTGGATGACTTCGTCCGGGAGCATCAGCGCGTACAGAGGATGCCCCGGGCTCTCGAGCCGGCGCCTCAACTCCGGGAAGTCCTCCTTTTCGATCCAGTCCCACCGGACCGGAGTTCCCCAGCCGTACGCCTTCATCGCGCCGGAGAACTCCATCGAGAGAACGAGCGCCTCGCGAGGGACGCGAGCCGCGGACCAGCGGATCGCCTCGCGGAAGACGGCCTGCCCCCGCCCGATCTGGAGACCCTGTTCGCGCCGTCCCAGCCGAAGGCCGGCGCCGCAGATGAAGAGAAAGCCCGCGGCGACGGCCGCCCTCTTCCAAAGCGGGCGCGGTCCGCGCGGCGCCACCGCCAGGTCCTCGCCCAGCAGGGCCGTCGCGATCAGAAGCGCGGGGATGCCCGGCAGCAGGAACCTCGTGTACCACCACACATCGTAGGGAAAGTAGAGGACGTACAGCGCGAAGAGCGCGCCAAACCAGGTGAAAAGGAGAAGGCGGTCCCGCAGGGGACGACGGGAGCGAAGACACCCCGCGATCCAGACGGGCAGGATGATGGGCGACATCATCACGGAGATCCAGCATCCGTAGTGGCGGACCCCCCAGCCGGCGTTGCGGAGCGAAAAGGCGGTCGAGGCGCCGCTGGCGTCGTAGCCGCTCCCGAGCATCCCCCCGTAAACGGCGCTGTTGAACGCGAAGAGGAACGCGGCGCAAGGCGCTCCGCCAAGCAAGAACCAGGACCAGGTGCGGCGGCTCGGCGGCAGCGCGAAGATCAGCGGCAGGATCAGAACTGCGGACGAGGGGCGAACGAGAACGCCGGCTCCGAAGGCGAATCCCGCCCCCGCCGCCCACCCGCCCGATTTCCGGGCCCGCAGCGCGAGGAGAATGGCGCCCAGGCCCCACGCGGTCGCGACGACGTCGCTCATCGGCTGGAGCCCCTGGAACGCGAGCACCGGGACAGAGGCGAACATCACGGCACACGCGAGTCCTGCGGGTCGGGAGAGTCCGAGCTCCCGAGCCACCAGAAAGATCAGGAAAAGCGAAACGACGGCGGCGAGGGGGCTCACGAGAAAAGGACCCGAAGCCCAGCCGGAGATCGACGCGGCCACGACGAAGTGAAGGGGTAGCCCTACGGGATAGGAGGGGGCCATCGTTCCGGGCACGGAACCCGCGGAGTAGCCGAGAGGAATGAAGTAACGGCTGTCGCCGAGAGGGAGACCGAGTCTCGCCAGGGGCTCCACGGGTTCAACGACGCGGCCCGCCGCGAGTCCTCGCGCCTCGTTATAGTACCCCGAGCTGTCGGAGCCTCCGACCGCACGGGACGCGTGAGTGGTCAGGAGGGCGCCGTAGCCGGCGAGCAGGACCGAAAGCGCGGCGCCCGCGATTCCGGCGTCTCTGGTCAGCCGCGCCACCCCGCCATTCTACGAGCGGAGAGGCGTCGAATTGCGGGACGCCCCGCCTCCCTTCTACCGTCTATCGCTATCGCCGGTCATTGCAGTTGCCTCTGGAACGTATTGCACCGGCCGGGGTCGCCCGTCTCGATGCCCCGGCGCAGCCAGCTCGACCGCTCTTCGGAGCTGCCGTGGGTGAAGCTCTCCGGCGAGACCGTTCCCTCGGTGCGGCGCTGCAGCCGGTCGTCTCCGATCGCTCCGGCCGCGCGAAGCCCCTCCTCGAAGTCGCCGGGGTCGATCAAGTGGCGGTCCTGGTTGGCGTGAAAACCCCAGACGCCGGCAAAGCAATCCGCCTGCAGCTCGATCCGGACGGAGTTGGAATTCGCCCCGCGCCCGCGGCCGCCTCCCATCTCGTCGAAGACGCCGAGCAGGTTCTGGATGTGGTGGCCGACCTCATGGGCGATCACGTATGCGTCGGCGAAATCGCCGGGGGCCCCATACCGCTGAGAAAGCTCCCGGAAGAAGTTCAGGTCGAGATACACCTTCCGGTCGAGCTGGCAGTAGAACGGTCCCGTCGCCATCGAGGCGATGCCGCACTCGGAGCGCGTCGCCTGCGTGAACAGATGGAGCTTCGGCGGGGTGTACGTCTTGCCCATCTTCGAGAACTGGTCCTTCCAGACGTCTTCCGTCGAGGCGAGCACGACGGAGGCGAAGCGCCCGAGCTGGTCCGCCGGAGCGCCCGGCCGCGTCCCCGCTTCCCCGGCAGGAGCCCGCTGGCCCGCCGGCGCCGGCGGCGCTCCCGTCGAAACCGGGGCGTTCCCCTGCACCATGTTCAGGAGGCTCAAGGGGTTGATGCCCGTGAACCAGGAGACGAGAAGAAGAATGATAAGGCCGCCGCACCCGAGGGACGCGCCCCGTCCCCCGATAGGAAATCCTCCTCCGCCGCGTCCATCCTCGACGTTGCTGCTCTCCCGCTCGCCTTCCCATTTCATGGGCGCTCCCCCTTCGCTTCGATGATGTCATCACCCGGTCCGGCCGTCTCGACCGGTCCAAAGCAAGAAGCCTTCCCGAAATCCGCCGGTGACTGCCAAAAAACGCTGGACGCCGCGGCATGCGCGGAGCGTGTCGGAAGTCGCGGCGGCGTGAAGGCGCCAGCGCCGAGCGCGCGCCGTTCAAGAGGCAGCCTCAGCCAGCGGATGCGAACGGATCCCCGCCGCGGCATGGAGTCCGTAGACTCAGGCTGCGGCGATCCGCGAGGACGAGGGGCTCGGCCTGCCCGCTACCCTCACCGCACGAGCAGCATGGCGGCGCCGGCGAGCGCCAGACCGAACAGGGCCAGCGACCAGGGCGAAAGCGCAGGCACGATCACTCCACCGCCCGGACCCGGGGTCGGAGGCACGGTCGGGGTCGGGGTGATGCCCGGCGGGAGGGTCGCCGTTGGAGTTGGAGGCACGGTCGCCGTCGGCGTGGGAACAGGAACACCCCCGCAAGCCCCCGGCTGGGCGGGGGAGAACTCAGATCGGGAAATTCCGACAGAAATACAAAAGCCCAGGAACGGGTCCTGGGCTCGAAATTAATTCCCCGGCGACGTCCTACTCTCCCACGAGGTCTACCTCGAAGTACCATCGGGGCTGAAGGGCTTAACTTCCGTGTTCGGAATGGGAACGGGTGTGGCCCCTTCGCTAAGATCACCGGGAAAACTCAATACAGTTTCAGTTATCAGTTTTCAGTCGTCAGTACGCGGTTCCCTCGAGGGACTCAGTGACCGCGTCCCCAATACTGAGAACTGATAACTGAGAACTGACAACTCAACTGACTTGAGAGAGTCAGGTAGTCACGCCATCTGATTCGCGCCTTGAGAATTTTATGGTCAAGCCGCACGGACGATTAGTACTGGTCAGCTTCACGTCTTGCAACGCTTCCACACCCAGCCTATCAACGTGGTCGTCTCCCACGGTCCTTTAGGGGGTTACCCCCGGGAAATCTCATCTTGAGGAAGGCTTCCCGCTTATATGCTTTCAGCGGTTATCCTTTCGAACATCGCTACCCGGCCA
>JBBRDK010000146.1:0-6607 GCA_038203955.1 Thermoanaerobaculia bacterium
GAAGCCCGGGTTCGTCGCCGCGATGGCGTGCGCGTCCTGCACACGGCCCTCGCGATCGATCCGGCCGATGACCAGCACGTTGCCCTGCTTCTGGATCTTGAGGAGACCCTCGGGGTACACGGGCTTCTGCTCGCGGCGCAGTGCCGCGCCGGTCACCTGGCCCGCGGCGCACGCCGCGATCCCGAAGGCGAGCGCGAAAACGAGAGAGACCGGCGGGACCCCGAAGGACGGTCGCCTCATGCGCCGGACGCTCCCTCGAGCGCGCGCCGGGCGTGGTACGACGAGCGGACGAGAGGTCCCGCCTCGACGCGCGCGAATCCCATCGCTTCCCCCTGCTGCCGGAGCCGGTCGAATTCCGCGGGCGTGTAGTACCTCTCGACGGGCAGGCGGCGCGCGTGCGGCTGCAGGTACTGCCCGAGCGTCGCGATGTCGCAGCCGGAGGCGCGCAGGTCGGCGAGAGTCGCGACGAGCTCGTCGATCGTCTCGCCGAGGCCGACCATGAGGCCGGACTTCGTCTTCAACGCCGAGCCGGCACTTCGCCGCCACCGGTCGGCGCGCGCGAGAAGCTCGAGCGACTGCTCGTACCGCGCCTCAGGGCGCACGCGGCGGTAGAGCCGCGGAACCGTCTCGGTGTTGTGGTTCAGGATCTCCGGCCCTTCGGCGAGGACGCACTCGAGGGCCGCCGGATTGCCCTGAAAATCCGGAATGTGGACCTCCACCGTGCAGCCCGGCACCCGCGCGCGGATTGCCCGGATCGTCGCGGCGAAATGACCGGCGCCTCCGTCGTCCAGGTCGTCGCGATTGACCGAGGTGACGACGGCGTGGGAGAGGCCGAGCTCGGCGGCCGCCTCAGCCACTCTCTCCGGCTCCTGCGGATCGAGCTCCCCGGGCCTGCCTTTCCCCACCGCGCAGAAACCGCAGTGGCGCGTGCAGATGTCCCCCGCCAGCATGAAGGTGGCGGTGCGTTCTCTGGCCCAGCACTCGTGGATGTTCGGGCAGCGCGCTTCCTCGCATACGGTCACGAGAGAGAGGCGGCGCATCATCGCGCGCACTTCGTCGTACTCCCCGGTCGTGTTCAGACGCACCTTGAGCCACTCCGGGCGCTCTAGGCGCGACGGACGCAGGGGGGGCGCGGGGGGGAGAACGGGCAGGCTGCTCACGGGCCGATTATCTCGCGGGCGAAGATCTCCGAGAACCGTCCGCGGAACGCGGAAGCGACGCGCTCGAGCGTGGGCGTCTCGCCGAGCAGCCTTTCCATCGATGTCACGCCGCCGTCGACGATGCCGCAGGGGACGATGCCGAGAAATCCGGCGAGCGGCTCTGACGTCACGTTCAGGGCGAAGCCGTGCGTGGTGATCCAGCGCGAGATGTGGACGCCGATGGCCGCGATCTTGTCGTTTCCGACCCAGACGGACGTCACGCGGTCGGGCCGCGGCGACCGGGCGGAGGCGATCCCGAATTCCGCGAGCGTCGAGATGAGTGCCTCCTCCAGATCGGTGACGTACGCCTTGACGTCCCGCCGATCCGGATCGAGATTCAAGATCGGGTAACCGACGAGCTGGCCCGGGCCGTGATACGTGACCTTGCCGCCGCGGTCCGTCTCGAAGAGCTCGATGCCGAGCTCGTGCCGCCGCTCGGGAGACATCAGCACGTCGGCCGCCGTCGCGTTTCTCCCGAGGGTGAAGACCGGCGCGTGCTCGAGCAGGAGCAGAGACTCGTCGGCACCCTCCGCGACGGCGTTCGCCGCTTCCTGCTGGAGCCGGAGGCCTTCCGCGTAGGAGATCCGCCCGAGCCAGCGGGCCTTAACCGTCCGCCGAGCCGTCGCGACCGTCATAGGGACAGGAGTCTAGCGCCGCCCGGCACGCCGTAGAGAAGAAGGATCGGATCCCAGTAGGGAATCCGGTATCGCCAGACGACGATGATCAGCGCGTGCGAAGCCATGCTGACGGCGAGGGCTCCGAGCGCGAACCGGCGCACACCCCGCCGGTGGGCCGATCGAAATCCGACGGCGGCGAGCACGTACAGGATCCCGTAGTAAAGACCGGTCAACCAGACGATCCCCGCCGAGCGGAACCACGTCGTCGGATAGGGCCTCAACCAGAACCAGCCTTTGCGGAGCAGGAGCCGGAGAGAGGCGCCGGGATCCGCCCGGATGTCCTGCAGCGCCATGTCTCGAAAGGCCCGGGCGCGCTGGCGAGGGGAAAGAGCTCCCCCGGCCTCGACTTCGCCGAGTCTCTTCCTGATGTCCGTGTCTTCGGCGGTGACCCACGCCGCGTACTCTTCCCGGCTCCGCAGGGCGTAATACCGGCGGGCCCACACGGAGTTTCCCTCGTAGAAGGCCCGGCCGTCCGCGTCGCTGACAGGAATGATCTCGTGGAAGACGACGGCGTTGCGGAGAGTCCAGGGTCCCACGGAAAACAGCACTCCCAGGAGGGCCGCTCCGGCGATGTGGCTACGGACGCGGAAAGGGTAGCGGCGATCGGCGAGGGGAGCGAGAAGAAAAGGAACCAGGGCGAGAGAAGTGGGCCTCGTGAGCGCGGAGAGGCCCAAAGCTCCTCCCGCGAGCAGAGCGAGCGTCGAGGAAGGGCGGTCGACGGCGGCCAGGAGCAGAAACGCGGCTGCCAGAAGAAGGACGAGGAAGAGAGGCTCACTCTGGACGTCGCTCGCGATCAGCACCAGTCCGGGAGCCAGCGCCGCGGCGACGCCCGTCGCCAGAGCGATCCGTCGGGATCGAAAGACGCGCGCCGAGAGGGCGGCGAGCATGAGCACCGCGACGGAGCCGAGCGCGACGTTGGCGAGCTTCGCCAGCACGAGTCGCTGCGGATGACCGA
This sequence comes from Thermoanaerobaculia bacterium, assembly GCA_038203955.1. Classification (GTDB taxonomy): domain Bacteria; phylum Acidobacteriota; class Thermoanaerobaculia; order UBA5066; family Gp7-AA6; genus JALYUA01. Next base: position 2,832 of record JBBRDK010000146.1, read on the forward strand.
GGGTGGCGAGGACGAGAAAAGCGGGGTATCCGGGAGGGCGGAAGAATCCGACGTCCGTCGTGCTCGGATACCGGCCCGTCTGGACGAGCGCCTCTGCCGCGTAGAGATAGGCCGGCGCATCCCCGAACTGGACCGCGCCGAGTCCGACCTGCAGCGCGAGAGCCAGCCGCGCCGCGGCGGCGAGGACCAGGATCAGTCCGAGCGCGCGCGGTCCCAGGCGCGGGACGGGCGGCGAGAGCCGCGTTCCGCTGCCGCCCGGATCGTCCTCGCCCGCTCGCCGGACGCCCGCGGCGGCCGCGTCAGCCGAGGTCGAACTCGCCTTTCTCAAGAGTCTTCTTGACGCTCGCGAGGAAGCGGTCCGCATCCGCTCCGTCGATCAGGCGGTGGTCGAAGGAGAGCGCGAGGTAGCCGACGGTCCGTATGCCGAGCGCGTCGTTGCCGTTCTCGTCGGTGATCACGACCGGCCTCTTTTCGATCGTGCCGACGCCCAGAATGGCGACCTGCGGCTGCGGGATGATCGGCGTCCCGAACAGCGAGCCGAAGACGCCCGGGTTGGTGACGGTGAAAGTTCCGCCCTGGATTTCCTCCGGCTTCAAGCGCTTCGCGCGCGCTCTCTCGGCCAGGTCCGTGGTGGCGCGCGCCAGGCCGAGGATCGACTTCTCATCCGCGTTCTTGATCACCGGCACGATCAGACCCCAGTCGAGGGCAACCGCCATCCCGAGATGGATGTCTTTGTGGTACACGATGTTCTCGCCGTCGATCGATCCGTTGACCTGGGGGAACTCCTTCAGTGACTGGACACAGGCGCGGAAGATGAACGGGAGGTACGTCAGCTTCACCCCGTTCTTTTCGAAGAACGCGTCCTTGTTCTTCTCGCGGAGCCGTGCGATGGCGCTGTAGTCGACCTGGAAGACGGTCGTCACGTGCGCGGACGTGCGCTTGGACAGGATCATGTTCTCGGCGGTGATGCGCCGGATCTTTGTCATCGGCACGACTTCGTCCCGATCCGTGACCGGGAGCGGGGCGGGCCTCGCGGCGGGGGCGCTTTCCGCGCGGCCGGCGGCCGGCGCTGCCGCGGGAGCCGGGGCCGCCGATGCCGCCGCCGCCGGACGAGCCGGGGCCGCTGCCGAGGGCGGGGCCGGGGCTGCGGCCGCCGCCGGACGATTCTCGATGAAGGACAGGATGTCATTTTTCGTGACGCGGCTGTGAATGCCCGTCCCTTCGATCTCTCCGATCTCGACCCCGTGCTCCTGAGCGATCTTCCGGACGAGCGGAGAGGAGCGCTGGCGAATGCGCTCCTCGATCGACTCGACTTCTCCGCCGGCTGTCCGGGGAGCGGCCGGACCGCCGCCGGGGGCGTCCGCGACGGGAGCAGCCGGTCGAGCGGGAGGAGCGGCCGGCGCCGGACCGCCCGATTTCTCCGCGGCCGCTGGGGCCGGAGGCGCCGCCGCCGGGGGCGCGGGAGCGGCAGCGGGCTGCGCCGCGGAAAGAGGCGGCTTCGGCGGAGGGGGGGCTTCCTTCTTCGGCGCGACGGGGACTTCCTTCGGAGCCGGCGGCGCTTCCGGGGCCGGGGCAGGGGCGGGAGCGGCCGCTTCGGCCGGAGCGCCGACGCTCTGCTCGCCGGCCTCGCCGATCGATGCCACGACCGTGTTGATCGCGACCGTCGCTCCCTCCTGGACCTTGATGTCGAGGAGGGTGCCGGCGACGGGGGAGGGGATCTCGGCGTCGACCTTGTCCGTCGAGATCTCGAAGATCGGCTCGTCCCGTTTGACGGGATCGCCAACTTTTTTCAACCACTTGGTGATCGTTCCCTCGGCGATCGATTCGCCCATCTGCGGCATGATGACGTCGGTAGCCATGCGTCTCCCTTTGCAGCCGGCAAGCATAGGCGAAAGAGATGCCGGGCGAAAGCTGAGGCGGCGAAGGAACGGCGAATGCGAGCATGTTTGCGGAGGAGGCGTCCGGTGCTTCGCCCCGCCCTTCGCCGGCACCCTCGCCGCCCGTCCACCGTCCGCCGACCCCTGGCCACCGTTGACCGAAATCGCCGGGACGACTCCGCCCGCCCGCCGTAGGTTCACGGCGAAGGAGACGAACGATGCGATACGACGATGACCGTAAAAGGACCTCCCGCGTGGTGGCGGGAGCGCTCCTTCTTCTCGTGGGCGGCCTGTTTCTCTTCCAGAACCTGGGGCTCATTCACGCGGGCCGGCTCGGCGACTACTGGCCGCTGCTTCTCGTGTGGCTCGGACTGACCCGCCTGCTCGGACCCCGCCGCGCGCATCACTTCGCGTCGGGCGCCGTGCTGCTCGTTCTGGGCGTCCTCTTCCAGCTCGACCGGCTCGGGGTCTTCTGGTTCCACATCCACGACTTCTGGCCGGTGCTTCTGGTCATCGCGGGAGTCGCTCTGATCACCGAGTCCTACTTCGTGCGGCGTTGGAACGACGAGGGCGCGGTCGGCGGCGGCTCGCCGGCGGGCCCGGAGTCCCGTCCATGAGCTGCGCCGGCTCTCCGAGGGTGACGGGGCGCATCATCGCCGGGGGGATGCTGATCCTCCTGGGCCTCGTCTTCACGCTCGACAACTTCGGCGTAATCGACGCGGGAGACGTCTTCCGCTACTGGCCGCTCATCATCGTCGGCTTCGGACTGCTGAAAGTCTCGCAGTCGCGCGCGACCGAGCAGCGCATCGCCGGCATCGTCATCACCGGCGTCGGCCTCCTCCTTCTGGCGCGGAGTCTCCGGATTCTTCCCTTCGGGATGCGGCAGCTCTGGCCGGTCTTCCTCCTGCTCTTTGGCGCGATCCTGATCTGGCGATCTCTGAGGGGGAGAGGATCTCGCGGGCCGACCGCCGCGGACCTCCCGGGGGAGGACGTTCTCGCGGGCGCCCGCGGCAGGCTCGCCGGCATGCGGGGGGAAACGGTCGCGGGCTCGACGCTGAACGAATTCGCGCTGATGGGTGGAGGAGATCGCGTGGTCCGCAGCCAGGACTTCCGCGGCGGCGAGGTCACCGCGATCATGGGAGGCTTTCAGATCGACCTTCGGGGCGCGGCGATCGGCGGCGACGCCGCGGAGCTCGAGGTCTTCACGCTCTGGGGCGGCGTCGATCTTCGAGTACCGGAGGACTGGAACGTCGTGGTCCGCGGGGTCCCGGTGCTCGGCGTGTTCTCGAGCTCGACCCGCAGCGCGGGATCGGCGGTCTCCGAGGGCCGCGTTCCGGGAAAGACGCTGATCGTCAAGGGGATGTCGATCATGGGCGGCGTCGAAGTCAAGAACTGATGAAAACGCGGTCGAAGTGAAAAGCTGATTCGTGCATCCGATCTTCGCCCGCAAAGGGCGTCTCGGCCCGTATCTCGCCGCCTGCGCGCCTCTGGCCGCGGTGCTGGTGGCGCTCCTGGCGCGGCCCGGTGCCCTGTCCCTCGAGGAAGCGGCGGTGGTCGCCGTTCCGATGACTCTCCTTTATGCGTTCCTGGGGCTGTCCGCCTGGTATCCGGCCAGGGGTCTTCCTCTCTCGGGAGACCGGCTCGCCTTTCTTATCGTCACGCATGGCGTCGCGGCCGTCTTCACGAGCGCCGTCTGGGTCTTCGCGGGGGCGGGACTCGTACGGCTGATCGCGCTCGCTCCCGCATTCGCCCTCCTTGCCGACCGGTACGCGGGCGAGGTTCCTGTGCTCTTCTCCGCGGGCCTCCTGCTTTACCTCCTCTCCGTCGCCCTCCACTACGTCCTCCTCGCGTTCGAGGCGATCCGGGCGGCGGAGCGGCGGGAAGCGGCGCTGGAAATCC
>JBBRDK010000147.1:0-6494 GCA_038203955.1 Thermoanaerobaculia bacterium
CTCGACGATCCGGTGCCACGCGGCGGGCGCCATGAGAAACACCGTCGAAATCCCGACCGCGGCCAGACCCGCGAGGTGGACCCGCTTCGCCGACTCCGGAAGCTTCTCGAACGCCTCCTTCAGCACCGCGACGAACTGAAATCCGAGAAGGGCCTGCGCTCCCGGCAGGACGACCCGGGCTTCCGTGAGCACGTTCTTGATCCTGTCCTCGACGCCTGGCGTCCTCCGCTCGTCGCCCTTCTTTGCCATTTTCCCCTCCACGGTGAGGCTCCGTCTCCAGAGCTCGAGGCCGTACCAGAAAAAGAGCGCGAAAGCCGCCGCCAGTCCCCCGGTGAGCCAGCCGCCGCTCCCCCCCAGGATCTCTCTCCCGACGACGGAGAACACGACCCCGAGGCCGATCGCGAAGGGCAGCAGCGCCGCCGCCGTCACGCGGCCGATGAATTTGAAGAACCGATCGCTCACCCGCCCGGACTCGACGATGCGGTGATAGGCGGCCGGGGAGATCAGGAGTCCGGTGGCGACGACCAGGAGGGCCAGGTTTCCGAGGATGAGGTACCGCGAGCCGTCCGGCAGAGTCCGGAACCCCTCCTCCAGCACCGCCTGAAACTGGAGCCCGAGGAGCACCTGGGCGCCCAGAATCAGCGTCCGGGCCTCGTTCAAGGCGCTCTCGATCCTGTTTTCGAGGTTCGCCACGCCAGTGACGGTGCGAGGCCCGTGCCGCGCCGGCCGAGGACCGCCTCTCCTGTGGCGCCATTCTGGCAATCTGGGGCCGGGTGGCGAGAGCGACGCCCCCCTCTTCCTCGATCTTCCGCTTTCCGGCCCGGAAGGACCGGATGTTCCGCTTCCCCAGAACGCATCGCGATCAGACCGTTCTCAAGGCCATCCGAGGCCAGTTTTCGGCCCCTCTCCACGTACGCCCCGGGTCTTTCCGCGCGCTGGGCCGAGCTGCTCTTCCGGACACCGCCCCGGTACCCGCGCCTCGATTCCGAAAGCCGGGCTCTCGAACACGCCGCGTTCTCCTGGATGCCGTTCCGAAACGGCCGGCTGGCGAGCTGGACCGTCGGCAGCGGTCCGCCCATCCTTCTGGTGCACGGATGGGGCGGGCACGCCGGACGTTTCTCGCGATGCTTTCGCCCTCTGGCCGCGGCCGGATTTTCAGTGATCTCGTTCGACGCTCCCGGTCACGGAGATTCGACGGGATCGACCTCGTCTCTCCCCGACTTCGTCGCCTCGATCGAGGCGTTCGCGAGGGACCGCGGGCCGCTTGCGGGCATCCTCGGCCATTCGATGGGAGCGCCCGCCGCGACCCTCGCCCTCCGGCGCGGCACGTCCGCCGGGCGAACCGTTCTCCTGGCGCCTCCGATCGACCCGGAGACGTACGCCGCGAGATTCGCTCACTACATGAAGATCCCGCCTGCGGTGCGAGACGCGATGAAGAGGCGTCTCATTTCGCGATACGGCGTGACGTGGGAAGACCTGCGTCTGATCGGTCCCGACACGCCGACCGCCGCGATGCTGATCGTGCACGACCAGAGAGACTGCCGCGTTCCCTGGAAGGAAGGCGCGACACTCGCCGCCTCGTGGCCGGGAGCGCAGCTCTTGACGACGTGCGGCCTCGGCCACCACAAGATCCTCCGCGACCCGGACGTCGTCGGCGCGGCCGTCCGATTTCTGGCCCGCCTGCCGGAAGTCACCCGCAGGAAACGCGCGCGCGTAAGGGAGAAAAAGCCCTCCAGCCGCGTGCCATCGCATGGTACGGATGTTGCTGTTCACGCCGCGAGTCAAGGACGCCCCGGAGGTCTAGATGTCTCTCCACATCCGTTCGCTCGATATCCCCGTCCTCGATGCCGTCGCGTCGGGACGTCTTGTTCCCCGCGCCTCGCTACCTCCGACGTCGGGCCCCGAGCTCGACCGCGAGGTCGAACGGCGCGTCTTCTCGCGGGCTCCGGGCCGGTCCGTCCCGCCCTTTTCCACCGAGGATTGGACGGCGACCGCTCTGGCCGGGCTCGTCTCGCGGCAAACGGGATGGACCTGCGAGGTGAGCGAGCTGCACGGCGCCTGGAGCGCCATGTGGATCGAGCATCCGGGCGCGTCTCCGGCCTCTCCCGCCCGCCGCAGAATTCTCTCCATGGTCACGGCCTCGGGTCCGACGCGCGCGCTCGCGATCTGCCGCTCCCTGGTCAAGGCCACGCGATGCCCCGGCTGGCCGGGCGTTTCCCGGCCGGGCGGGTTCGACCTCGAAAGCGCCCGGCCGCCGGACGCCGAAATGGGGGTCGTTTCCCGACGGCGACACTGAATCGACTCGGGCCGCCGGCTCGCCGCCGGTCCCGGAAACCGCTGAATTGGAACGGCGTCGCTTTCGCTTCGCCGCGCTCCAGAGGATACTGAAGTTCGAGGAATCGAACACCCGAGAGGAACAACCGTGGCTCACGACGCCAAGTCCCTGCGGAAAAAGATTGTCATCCTCGGAGCGGGGCCGACCGGCCTCGGAGCGGCGTACCGCCTGAAAGAGCTCGGCCACGAGGACTTCGTGGTGCTCGAAGGCCGGCAGAGCGCGGGCGGGCTCGCCTCGAGCGAGACCAGCGCGAACGGGTTCATCTACGACATCGGCGGCCACGTCCTGTTCTCCCATTTCCGCTATTTCGACGAGCTCTTCGACCGCATGCTCGGCGACGAGTACCAGGAGCTTCAGCGCGAGGCGTGGGTCTGGATGATGGAGCGGTTCCTCCCCTACCCGTTTCAGAACAACATCAAGGACCTGCCTCCCGAGGCCGTCCTGAAATGCGTTCTGGGCGTCATCGGCGCCCAGAAGGCGCAGCTCGCGTCCGGGCAGGACAAGCCGGCGTACAGGACGTTCGAGGAGCTGATCCACGGAGTGTTCGGCGAAGGCATCGCCGAGTACTTCATGATGCCTTACAACTTCAAGGTCTGGGCGCACCCGCCGAAGATGCTGGGCACGCACTGGATCGGCGAGCGCGTTCCCGTGGTCGATCTCGAGAGGATGATCGCGAACGTCGTCCTGAACCGCGCCGACGTCTCCTGGGGTCCCAACAACACGTTCAAGTACCCGCGCCACGGCGGAACGGGCGGGCTCTTCCTCCGCGTCGCCGAGACGCTGGAGGACCGGATTCGATACGGGGCTCAGGTGTCCGGCGTCGATGCGCGCAGGAAGCGCGTGGTGCTCGCGGACGGATCGGACGAGGAGTACGACGAGCTCATCTCGACGATGCCCGTCGACCGTCTCGTCCAATCCGTGTCCGACGCGCCCGCCGGGATCGTCGAGGCGACTTCCCTTCTCCACCACTCGGGCAGCGCGATCATCGGAGTCGGGGTCAATCAGCCCGCGCCCACCACGAAGTGCTGGATGTATTTCCCGGAAGACAACTGTCCCTACTACCGGGTCACCTATCTTTCCAACTACTCGCCGGAAGTGGTACCGGACGCCACGCGCCAGTACTCGCTTCTCGCCGAGGTGTCGCGGTCGTCGTACAAGCCTGTGAATCTCGAGACCGTCGTCGACGAGGTCCTCCAGGGATTCGTCAACACCAGGCTTCTCTCGCCCGCGGACCGGAAGGACGTCGTCGACACCCACCTGATCACGCGCGAATACACCTACCCGATTCCGACGATCCGACGCGATGACGCCCTCTCGGTCATCCAGCCCTGGCTGGAATCGCGCGACATCTACTCCCGCGGCCGCTTCGGCGCCTGGAAGTACGAGATCGGCAACATGGACCACTCGGTCCAGATGGGCGCGGAAATCGCGGACCGGCTGGTGCGCGGACGCCCCGAGCTCTGCTGGAAGGACCAGATCCTCCCGAAAAAGGACCAGGATCTCGGATTGAACCCGCTTCCCGCGCCCGCGGGCCGGCCGGGATCACCGGAGACGGCGCCCGCGTCGGCGGTGTGAGCCGTAAGAGAAGTCGAGCGTTGAGCGTTGAGCGTTCCTTTCCCGGGAGCCGGAGGCGCCAGTTTCTAATCTTCCCTGACCGGCTTCCCGGCGGGCGGATCGTCTGCGACGTCCAGGGTGCGGCTGCCGGCCGAACCGCCTTCGCGGCCTTCCGCGCCTTTGGGCATCTGCTGGTCGTTGCCGCTCCGGCGGTCGCCGGCGCGCGGGGGGAGCCCCGACGGGTCTTTCAGGTTTCCCTGCAGCTCGTCCCGATCCATACCTTCACCGGTCCCCTTCGTCATGCTTCACCCCTCGGAGCGCCAAGCGAGATCGATGCCGCCGTCGCGCGCCCAGCGCCCAGCGCCAACCGTTACTCCTCACAATCCGGACACCCGAGAAACGGAATGCGCTCGGCAAGAGCCGGGTGGGCGTCGCCAGCGATGCTCGCCCACGCGCCGCCCTGCGCGTGCCAGAGGTAGCACTCCAGCCGGTAGGCGTCGTTGGCGTTTTGCGCTCGAATCCAGCCGAACAGGACGTTCTCGCCGCCGTCCCGGGCATGCTGGAGCAGCCGCTGGCGCAGGTCGACGTCGTCGCGTCCGACCCGTTCGGCGATCCGGCCACCGGGGCCGACCGACTTGACGAAATAGACGCCGGAGATTCCGGGAGGGACCGTCCGCGCGACGTTGGACTCCGTCATCCGGATCGCGGCCTGGATGCGGGTCGGCGGCGGCAGCTCGGGAAAAAGGGAAGGCTGCGCCGAGTCCGCGGAGGGCTCTCCGAGCCGCACCTTACGCGCCGGGCGCATCCGGTGAGAGTGTAAGGGATAAGGACGGTTGAGCGTTAAGCGTTCAGCGTTGAGCGAAAGAGTTGAGTTGAGAGTTCAGAGTTGAGAGTCGGGCCGCTCAACAGGACAATTCCCGATCTAGTTGACCGCGGAGTACCGCCGCCGTTTCGCTCCCGTTGGTCGCTCGGCTCCCGATTTAGTTGACCGCGGAGTACCGCGGCCGTCTCGCTCCCGTTGGTCGCTCGGCTCCCGTTTCCCGGCTTCACGCAGCGGACGAAAGAATTCCCTCAAGTCTTCGGCGAGAAGGTCCGGCTCCTCCCATGCCGCGAAGTGTCCGCCCCGCGGCATCTCCGTCCATCGCTCCACGCGGTAAGCGCGCTCCCCCCACTCACGGGGAGGATGGTCGATGTCGGCTGGAAAAATGGAGACCGCGCACGGCACCTCCACTCTCTGGCCGGCCGAGAGGGCGCGCGGAGCGTGGTCCCGGTCGAAATAGAGGCGGTTGGCGGCATTGATGGTCCCGGTGGCCCAATAAACCGTCAGGTGGGTCAAGAGGTCGTCCCGGGAGAACCGCCGCTCGATATCTCCCCCGCAGTCGCTCCACGAGCGGAACTTCTCGACGAGCCAGGCGGCGAGCCCCGCGGGAGAGTCGGTCAGCCCGTGCGCCAGTGTCTGGGGCTTAGTCGCCTGGATGCGGTCGTAGGCGCCTTCCCGCTCCATCCACGAGCGCTCCTCCTCCAGGAAGCGGCTCTCCGCCGCGGAAAGAGGCGCGCTCCCGGGCCCGAGCGCCGGCCGGAGAACGTCCGAGACGTGGATCCCGGCGACCCGATCCGGATGATCGATCGCCAGCCACGCCGTCACGCCGGATCCGATGTCACCCCCGCGGGCGCCGAAGCGCGAATACCCGAGGACGTCCGTCATCAGCGTGGTCCACAGGCCGGCGATGCGGGTCTTGGTCATTCCGGGCGTCGAGGGGATGTCCGAAAAGCCCATGCCGGGAAGCGACGGGACGTCGAACGCATCCCCGGCGCGGCCGCCATGCTCGGAGGGGCGGGCGAGCAGCGGGATCAGCTTCGTCATCTCGAAGAAGGAGCTCGGCCACCCGTGGGTCAGGAGGAGAGGCATCGGATCCGGACCTTCGCCCCGTTCGTGGACGAAGTGGATCCGTTGGCCGCCGATTTCGGCGCGAAAGTGGGAGAGCTCGTTCAGGCTTCGCTCCCGGGCCCGCCAGTCGAAACCGTCTCTCCAGTACGCGAGCAGCTCCCGAACGTAGGCCGTGCTCGCCCCGTACCGCCACCCGGCGCCGGGAATCTCGTCGGGCCAGCGCGTGCGCGCGATCCGCTCCCGGAGATCCGCGAGGACGGGCTCCGGCACCTCGATGCGAAATCGCTCCGCGGGCATGAGGTCTCCCTCCCCCGCTCAGAACACCCGGGAAGGCGTGGCGGTTGCGGTTTTTCCGCAGCCGCCGCGAATCGCCGCGCGCCTAGAGGATCTCGAACTCCGAGTGGTCTTCGGGATAGCCGCAATCGCACCAGGCGAGCAGCAGACCCTGCGGACCGCCGATCTCGACGATCCGGCACTCGCACTCGAAGCAGATGTCTCCGACCCGATGGCCGGAACGCGTGTAACGGTCAGGGGTGGGAAACGGCGTCTCCGCTACGGTCCGGGTATCCGCTTTCCCCGACCCCCGCCTGGCTCCGACCGCCGTTCTCGCCATCTGCCGGCCCCCTTTCATCCCTTGACGCAAACGATCTGCTTCAATCGTGCCACGACCTCGACGAGATCGGAAGACTTTGCGATGACGTCTTCGATCGGCTTGTA
>JBBRDK010000148.1:0-6477 GCA_038203955.1 Thermoanaerobaculia bacterium
CTTCGGCGCGGAGGCGTATCCGATCGCGGAGCTCTGGAATCGCCTGCCGTCGCTGGCGGCTTCGGGACAGACGCAGGCGCTCTACTACGACTCGGGCGGGGACGAGGCCTTCGGACGAAAGCTCCTCGAGACCTGGAACGCCGGCAACGCCAACGCGCTCGCGCCGAGGCCCGCGGCCGACGCTTCGCCGCTTCTGGCCGAGCTGAGGCTCGTGAAGGACGCGACGGAGATCGACTTGCTGCGCGTCGCCTCCCGCATCTCGGCCGAGGCCCACCGCGCCGCGATGGCGGAGGTGGCCCCGGGCCGGGGCGAGTGGAACCTAGGCCGCGATGGTCGGCACGTGCCTCGCGCGCGGCGCCGCGCGAATGGCCTATCCGCCGATCGTGGGGTCGGGCGCGAGCGGGGTCCTACTCCACTACGTCAACGACGACGCGCAGCTCGCCGATGGCGCGTTCATCGTGAACGACACCGCCTGCGAGTACGGGATGTACGCGTCCGACGTCACACGGAGCTACCCCGTCTCGGGCCGCTTCTCGGCGGACCAGCGCAAGATCTACGAGATCGTGCTCGCGGCGCAGAAGGCCGGGTTCGCGGCGGTCAAGCCGGGGGCGGCCTTCCACGAGGTCCACGACGCGACCGTGCGCGTCATCGTGGACGGCCTGCTCTCCCTCGGCATCCTGACGGGCGACCGCGCCGGGATCCTGCGGACGCGCGCGTACCAGAAGTTCTACCCGCACGGATCGAGCCACTGGGTCGGCCTGAACGTCCACGACGCCGGGAGCTACCAGTATCCTCCGGGCGTCGATCGGCTCGCGCGTTACGGTCTCGCGCAGACGAAGCTCGTACCCGGCATGGTGCTCACCGTCGAGCCCGGCATCTACATCGCCGCGGGCGCGGCGCCCGATCCGCGCTGGAACGATCTCGGCGTTCGGATCGAGGACGTCGTGCTCGTGACACCGTCGGGAATGGAGTGCCTCTCGTGCGAAGCCCCGCGCGAGATCGCCGATGTCGAGAAGGCGATTGCCGAAGGGCGCGCGAAGGCGAAGGGGAGAGCCACCGTGAAGTCCCGCTAAGGAATCGCCAATCGGGAACGGCAGCCTCGTTCGGCCGCCGTTCCCTCGGCGGTGTCGGTCAGCCCGTCAGCCCGTCAGCCCCGTCAGCCCCGTCGCGCACCCTCGATCTTGGCCACGTCGATCTTCTGCATCGGCATCATCGCCTCGAACACGCGCCTCGCCTCGTCGCCCCCGGCCGCGAGGGCGTTCGGTCAGCACGCGGGGCGTGATCTGCCAGAAAAGGCCCCAGCGGTCCTTACACCAGCCGCACTGGCTTTCCTTGCCGCCATTGCCGACGATCGCGTTCCAGTAGCGGTCCGTCTCTTCCTGATCGTCCGTCGCGACCTGGAAGGAAAAGGCCTCGTTGTGCTGGAATGTTGGGCCGCCGTTCAGGCCGAGACAGGGAATGCCCAGCACGGTGAACTCGACCGTCAGGACGTCGCCCTTCTTGCCACCCGGGTAGTCGCTCGGGGCCTTGTGAGCGGCGGTCACGTGGCTGTCCGGAAAAGTCGCCGCGTAGAAGCGGGCCGCTTCGAGCGCGTCGTTGTCGTACCAGAGGCAAATCGTGTTCTTGGGTTTCATGTTGATTTGCTCCCGGTTACCGCGGCCGATAGATCAGCCCGATCGCGACTCCCACGACGGCCCACTGCACGAAGTACGAGACGGCCTGGTAGAGTGTGAGCTTCGATTCAATGTTCAGCATCATCCAATTGTGCACCACGAACGCGCAGACGACGAAGAGGCCGATGAGGGCTCCGAAGCGCGCCCCTTCGGCGAGGCCGGATCCTCCCCGGTAGACCATCGCGTAGAGGACCGCGAGCACGAGTATCGCCACGAGCATCGCGGCCATCCCGAACGGCATGACTCCCTTCATGGACTCCTGCGGGCGGTAGACGGCGGGGTACTTCGCGAACTCGCGCTTCATCGTAGCCGCGGTGAGAGCAAAAACCACGAACCCCACGGCCAAATAGGCCACGAAGCCGCCGAGCGCGGCGAGGATGATCCGGGAGTAGTTCATTGGCATGCTCCTCCTGGGGCGAGATCTTGTCTCAAGATCCGGCGAGCCGACCGGGCAGGGATACGGGGTCAGACCCGAAATCCGGTTTTCAGGGCACGGATCAGCGAAATCAGGTTTTCGGGTCTTCCCCGCCGATTTTCCCGCTCTCCCCGAGCCGGGGGGAAGGGAAGGACGGCAGGGGCGGGCTCCGCCGCCATGTCGACGCAAGCGCAGCTCCGCCCCCTCTCCCCGCGCGCCGGGGGAGAGGGCTGGGGTGAGGGGCGACACATCAAACCTGGCAGAGCTCGAATCGAAAGAGAGGCACGAGGGGCGAATCAAGACCCACGGAGAAAGCATCGGGAGAACCACAACCCCCTCGGAACGATCCGGTACCATCCCGGACAACGTGATTCGCTGTCCGAGCTGTTCGTCGGAAATCCCTGACGCCTCGCGCTTCTGCCCCTCCTGCGGCGAAGCGGTGTCCCTTTCTTCCCCGTCGCAGCTGCCGACGAATCTCCCCTCGCCCTCGGTGGCCGCGGCGGCCTTGAGACGCCAGCCCTCCTCTGTCGTCGGCCGCCTCGCCTCCTCCGACTCGATCGACTCCGGCGGCTTCACGCCGGGCACGATCCTCGCCGAGCGCTACCGCATCATCGGACTCATCGGGCGCGGCGGCATGGGAGAGGTCTACCGCGCCGACGACCTGAAGCTCGGCCAGCCGGTCGCGCTGAAATTCCTGCCGGAGCGGCTTTCCTCAAACGCCGACCTGCTCGACCGCTTCTTCGCCGAGGTCCGCACCGCGCGGCAGGTGGCGCACCCGAACGTCTGCCGCGTGTACGACATCGGCGAGACAGCCGAAGGCGGGCGCCACTTCATTTCCATGGAGTACGTGGACGGGGAAGATCTCGCGTCGCTGCTGCGCCGGATCGGCGGGCTCCCGCAGCCCAAGGCGCTGGAGATCGCGCGGCAGCTCGGCGCGGGCTTGTCCGCGGCCCACGAGCGCGGCGTCCTCCACCGGGATCTGAAGCCCGCCAATATCATGGTGGACGGCCGCGGCCGCGCGCGGATCATGGACTTCGGCTTGGCGGTCGTGGAAGCCGACGGAACCGGCGGGACGGAGATCGCCGGCACGCCCGCGTACATGGCCCCGGAGCTCTTCTCGGGCGCGGGCGCGTCGGTGCGGAGCGACCTCTACGCTCTCGGGCTCGTCCTGTTCGAGCTGTACACCGGCAAGCACGCCTTCGACGCGCCCACGCTGGCGGGCTATCGCCAGAAGCACGCGGAGGAAACGCCGTCGAGCCCCTCCGCCCTCGTTCCCGGCCTCGATCCGGCGGTCGAGCGCGCGATCCTGCGCTGCGTCGAGAAGGACCCGAAGATGCGGCCGTCGTCGGCGGCGCAGGTGGCCGCGGCCCTTCCGGGTGGAGATCCGCTCGCGGCCGCGCTCGCGGCGGGGGAGACGCCGTCCCCCGAGATGGTCGCGGCCGCCGGCAGCGAGGACCGCCTGTCACCCGCCGTCGCGCGAGGCCTCGTCGCGGCCGCCCTGGCGATCATGCTGCTCCACGCCTTCCTGGCCCCGCGCGTATGCCTCCTCCCGCTCGCGGGCTCCGAGAAATCGGGCGAAGTCCTGCGCGTCCGCGCGCGAGAGCTCCTGGCGAGTCTTGGCATGCGCGACCGGCCGGCCGACTGGGCCGGCACCCTCGTCAACGAGTACGGATTCTTCGTCTGGGCGGACGAGCATGATCGCTCGCGCGATCGGTGGCGCCGCGGCATGTCGCGAGACGGCCTGAGCTACGTCTATCGCGAGAGCCCGCTGCCGCTCGTTCCCGGCTTTCTGACCCTGGGTCCGTTTCCCCAACCGGTCGTCACGGAGCTCGATCCGCCGCCCCTGCGGACCGGTATGAAGGAAGTGCGTCTCGATCCGGAAGGCCGGTTGAAAGAGCTCCACGTCGTGCCGGAGCAGGTCGAGAAGCCTTCGGCGCCCGCGGCCGCCGCATCAGCGCCCGACTGGACGCCCCTCTTCCGCGCGGCGGGGCTCGACGCCAGCTCCTTCCGGCCGGTCGAGCCGCGATGGAACCCGCGCTCGTACGCCGACGCGCGCGCGGCCTGGGAAGGGCCTCATCCGGAGCGCCCGGGCCTGACGATGCGCGTCGAGGCTGCGGCTCATCGGGGCAGGCCGATTTCCTTCCTCTGGATCGGCCCGTGGTCCACGTCCTCCCGGGATGTCCCCGACCGGCGCGACGCCGCAGCGCGCGTGGGAGACCTGGTGTGGAGTCTGATCCTCCTGACCCTGATGTTCGCAGGGGCGTGGATGGCGCAGCGCAATCTGCGCGCGGGCCGCGGCGACCGGCGCGGCGCCGCTCGCCTCGCTGCGGCCGTCGTCCTCATGCAGTTTGCCATGTGGGCTCTGGGCGCCCACCACGTGTCGACGGTTGACGAGCTCGACGTCTTCGGCGGCGGCCTTGCCGGCGCCGCGGTGATCGGCGCGGTGGCCTGGATCGTGTACGTCGCGCTGGAGCCGATCATGCGCCGCCTCTGGCCCGGGATGCTCATCTCGTGGACGCGCCTCGTCGCCGGAGGCTGGAAGGATCCGCTCGTCGGGCGGGATCTCGTCGTAGGCGCGTCGGCGGGCGCCCTGATCGGGATCCTGATGGGCCCGATCCGCCGCTACATCCCAATCTGGCTTGGCGAGCTTCCTCCGATTCCGCGCGGCCTCCTGAGCGATCCGTCCAGCGTCCGGAACGGCGTCGCGTGGCTGATCAACTCCCCGGGGTACGCAATCTGGTGGGTCCTCGCGCTCGTGATGTTCCTCGTGTTCGTCCGGCGTCTCGTGCGCTTCGAGTGGCTCGCCGCGATCATCGTGGCGGTCTTCTTCTCGGCGAACTACCTCGGAGCGCCCTTGCCGGCCGTGACGCTGCCGATGGCCGCGGCAACGACCGGCCTTCTCGTCATGATTGCGATCCGCTTC
This sequence comes from Thermoanaerobaculia bacterium, assembly GCA_038203955.1. GTDB lineage: Bacteria > Acidobacteriota > Thermoanaerobaculia > UBA5066 > Gp7-AA6 > JALYUA01. The sequence continues at coordinate 5,012 of JBBRDK010000148.1, forward strand.
GGCCTGCTCGCGGCGCTCGTCTGCCGCACCTGCGAATACTGGCTGGAGTACTGGGTGATGACCCCGGACCCTTCGGCCTGGTACTTCTACATCGGCGCGATCGCGATGGGCCTCGTGCTCGCGCTCGCGCTCTGGGGCCTGCACACGACGACGGCGCGAGGCGGCGGGTCGGTGGCTGCCGAAGAGCGGTAAGCCCGATCGCCTGAGCCTGCGAACCGCGGGCGAAGTCAGGACTTCCGGTCTGACCGCTCATCGCCCGCGGCGATAGCCGCGAATCGGGACTGACAGCGCCGACGCCGAAATCAGGAATTCTGACGTGACCCCACTAGGCGTTGACCAGGATCGGGAACGGGAACCGGACCCGCGCGGTAAAGAAATTCCAGGCGGTGCCGGCGCTCTGCTCCAGGAAGCCGAAGGTCTGCTGGCCGGGCGCCACGTTGTGGAACTCGAGCGTCACTCCGACCTTGCCATTCAATGTCTTCGTGCCGTTGTTGCTGAGGGTCCCGGAGCCCGCGAAGCCGTCGAGGGTGAAGGTGGATTGGCCGAAACACTCGACGGAAAAAATCATGAGGAAGCTCGAGGCGCCGGTGATCCCGTATGCGGACGGCTCGAAGTGCATCGAGATCGCCGGTTTGCGGTTCGGCGACTCGCGCCGGTCGAAGCTCGCGAACGGAGTCGCGGCATCCGCCTGGACGATGGTTGGCCTGATGAAGGTCAGGTTCGTGCGGCCCTTTCCGACGGTCCGCGGGATCCCGAGGGCCTCGATCGTCAGGAAGTCGAGCGAGAAGCCGGGCGGAAGGCCAAAGAGGCTGACGAACTTTTTCTCCGACACGTCTGGCTTGAACCGCTCGACGTCGACGCTCCGCTTGTTGAAAGGCTCGAGCTCCTTCACTTTTGTCCTCGATCCGCTCGTAGACTTCTGCATGGCTGGTTCCTCCTCTCCACCTCGATTGGTCCAGGTCCGCGTCTTTTTGGGGGACCTCGCCGCCCCCATAGGTCTGCGAGGATCCTACAGCGGGGATGTCGACCAGGAGGGAGTCTTTCTCTAAAGCGGCCGTGACTCGTCAAGCCTCCAAGTGAACTCGATCGTCTTTTGGTTTCTGCCTCCGCAACGGGTCGAGGAAGGGGTGGATTCAGGCCGCGTGAGCGCCACAGGATGTTTTCGGAAGAACCGGTCGCAATCTGATGAAGCGAGGTCAAGCCCCAGGTCTGACTCGCGATCCGGCTGCTCCGAAGCCCCTTTCTCGGCTCGTCGCAGATCTGGCGTCTTCCTCCTTCGGTGCGGTCGTCAGGCCGCGGCTTTGTACGTCTCTCCCGTGATCCACAGGTGGTGAAGCAGAACCGCGATCTTGCGAGCGACCGCGACCCGGGCTTTCCCGTGGCCCTTCTTCTTGGCCAGCTTGAGACCCCACTTCTTCAACCGGCAGGTGCCGCGCTTTCGAGTCAACAGGACGTGCGCCGCCTCG
>JBBRDK010000149.1:0-6474 GCA_038203955.1 Thermoanaerobaculia bacterium
ATCGTCGTCGGGCTGGTCGCGGTCACCCCGGCGGCCGGCTACGTGGGACCCATGGCCGCGATCGGCCTCGGGGCGGTCGCCGCGCTGCCGAGCTACTTCGCCCTCCTGTGGCGCGCGCGCACGCGTCTCGACGACTCGCTCGACGTGGTGGCGGCGCACGGCGTCGGCGGAACCGTCGGGGCTCTCCTGACGGGACTTCTCGCCAGCAAGGTCTGGAACGGCATCGCGGACGGACTTTTCTTCGGCAATCCCCGGCAGCTGGCCGTCCAGGCGATCGCCGTCGCCGTGACAATCGGGTTCAGCGCCGTGATGACGTGGGGAATCCTGACCGCGATCTCGGCCGTGGTGCCGCTTCGCGCGAGTGAGCGGGAGCAGGGTCTCGGGCAGGACGTCGTGCAGCACGGCGAAGAGGCGTACGGTCACGGCGAAGGGGCGATCCTCGTGTTGCCGGAATCGGCCCTGGCCGCCGCTCCGTCGGGGGCGATCGCCCTGGACGGCGTGTCGTGAAGCTCGTCGTCGCCGTGGTTCGGACGGAGAGATTGAACGCGGTTCTCGAGTCTCTTTTCCGAGCCGAGGTCCGGGGGCTGACCCTGCAGCGGGTCCAGGGGCACGGGGGAGAGATGGAGCGCGTCGAAACCTACCGAGGGACCACCGTCAAGATGGAGCTCTCGGAAAAGGTGCGGATCGAGATCGGAGTCTCGGATCACTTCGTGGGACCGACGGTCGATGCCATCCTGCGCGCCGCCCGCACCGGGGCCGTGGGCGACGGGAAGGTCTTCGTCCTGCCCGTCGAGAAGGTCTACCGGATCCGGACCGGCGAGGAAGACCAGGCGGCCGTCACGCCCGAGCCGGAAACGGAGGCCGTCGCGGACTGACGGACGCCGGCCCCGGGCGAGCCCGTCCCGCGGGACGGTAGACTCTGCGACCGTGCCACGACACCGAACGGGGAGCCGTCCCCGCCCCATTTTCTGCGCCGGGATCGCGGCCCTCCTCGTTTTTTCCGCGGCATGCGCGAGCGTCCGCGGACCCGCGCCGCTTACCCTCGACGAAAAGATCGGGCAGCTCTTCGTCTATGCCTCGACCGCGCGCTTCATGAACGAAGCCTCGCCGGAATACCGCGCGCTCATCCATCAGGTGGCGGACAACCACGTCGGCGGCGTGATGTGGTTCCTCTACTCGGACGTGCTCGAAGCGGCCTTCTTGAACGAGCGGCTGCAGTCGGCCGCGAGGACGCCGCTGCTCCTCTCCGCGGACCTCGAGGCGGGACTCGGCATGCGGTTCCACGACACGACCTACTGGCCGTGGCCGATGGCTCTCGGCGCGACGGGCGATCCGTCGCTCGCGGAGCGCGAAGCGCGGATCATCGCCCGGGAGGCGCGCGAGATCGGCCTCAATCAGATCTATGCGCCGGTCGCCGACGTGAACATCAATCCCGAGAACCCTGTCATCAACGTCCGGAGCTTCGGGGAAGACCCGCAGGAGGTGGGACGCTTCGTGGCCGCCTTCGTCCGGGGCCTGCAGTCCGAGGGCGTGCTCGCGACGGTGAAGCATTTCCCCGGCCATGGAGACACCCGGACGGACTCGCATCGCTCTCTTCCCGTACTGGAGGCGACGCCGGAGAGGCTGGCGGCAGTCGAGCTCGTCCCCTTTCGCGCCGCCATCGCGGCGGGAGTCGCCTCGGTGATGACCGCGCACCTGTCGATCCCGAGTCTCGATCCCGCGGTCGCGCCCGTGCGGCCCGATGCGCCGGCCGCCAACCCTTACACGAAAGACCCGGCCGAGGCCTCGCAGAACGCGACGATGCCGGCGTGTCTGTCCGAGCCAGTCACGACGGGTCTCCTGCGGCGTCAGCTCGGCTTCGGCGGCCTCGTGGTCACCGACGCGCTGGACATGGGCGGGATCACGGACCACTTCGACCCGGGCGAGGCGGCGGTTCGAGCGGTCCTCGCCGGGGCGGACCAGGTCTTGAAATCCCCGGATCTCGACGCTGCGATTGCCGGGGTCCGCCGGGCGGTCGCGAGCGGTCGGATTCCGCGGGCGCGGCTCGAAGACGCCGTCGCGCACGTTCTCGCCGCGAAGAAACGCGTGCAGCCGGCGGCAGCGACGTCCGCGTCGATCTTTCGAATCGTCGACCGGCCCGAGCACCGCTCTCTCGCTCGGGAGATCGCCCGGAGGTCGATCACCCTCGTTCGCGAGGAGCCGTCGGCCCTGCCGCTGCGGCGCGACGCTCGAACCGCGCACATCGTCATCACCGACGTCCCGCGGTTCGCCGACGACCTGAGCGGCGAGCTCCGCGCGCGCCTGATGGCGCCTCCGGCCGTTTTTCTGATCGACAGTCTGTCGACCGACAGGGAAGTCGAGGCCGCTCTCACGGGCGCCGCGGCCGCCGATCAGGTCGTCCTTTCGATCTTCGTCCGGTTCCAGAGCGGAAAGGGCTCCATCGCCATGCCTCCCGCCGGGAAAACCGCCGTGCAGAGGGTCCTCGGGGGGACGTCCCGCGTCGTGATCGCGGTCTTCGGCAGCCCCTATGTCCTGAGCGAGGTCCCGGCCGCGCGGACGGCGCTCGTCGCGTGGGGAAGCCAGCCGGACGAGCAGGCCGCGGCGGCGAAGGCACTGTTCGGCGAGGCAGCGATCGGCGGACGGCTGCCCGTCTCGATCCCGGGGATCGCCGCGCGGGGAGCGGGGATCCAGAGGGCGGCCGGACATGCGGCGGGAGAAATTCCTCCCGCGGAGGCAGGGCGATGAAACTGGCCCCGATCGATTTCGCGATCCTTCTCGGGTACTTCGCCCTGATCCTCGGGCTGGGCCTCTTCTTCGCGCGCAAGGCGAAGCGGTCCATGCTCGACTACTTCCTCTCCAACCGCTCGATGCCGTGGTGGCTCGCGGGCACCGCGATGGTCGCGACGACCTTTTCCGCCGACACGCCGCTCGCCGTCACCGAAATGGTGGCGAAGAACGGCGTGGCCGGCAACTGGCTATGGTGGTCGATGCTTCCGTCGGGCATGCTCACCGTCTTCTTCTTCGCCCGGCTCTGGCGACGCGCGGCGGTCATCACGGACGTCGAGCTCACCGAGCTGCGGTACTCGGGAAAACCGGCCGCGTTCCTCCGCGGGTTTCGCGCCGCGTACATGGGCCTTCTCGTCAACATGCTGGTGATGGGATGGGTCAACCTCGGCATGTCGAAGGTGATCGCGGGCACGCTCGGGATCTCGAGGTGGCCTGCGCTCTCCGTCTGTCTCCTGCTGACATTTGCCTACACCGTGGTGTCCGGCTACTGGGGCGTCGCCGCCAATCACGGCGTCCAGTACCTCTTCGAGATGGGCGGCGCGATCGTCCTCGCCGTCGTCTCCGTGGGCGCGGTCGGAGGCATCGAGGCGCTGAAGGCGCGCGTGGGCGCGGCGCACCCCTCCGGGTCGCCGGCCGGCACGACGTTCGGGTCGGCCGACGCCATTCTCTCGATCTGGCCGGCGGGCGGCCACCCGTCGTGGGCGCTTCCGGTGATCTCGCTCGCTGCGCTTCTCGCCCTGAACTGGTGGGCCTCGTGGTATCCGGGGGCGGAGCCGGGCGGCGGGGGATACGTCGCCCAGAACATGCTCGCGTGCAAGGACGAGTGGAACAGCCGCTCGGCGGCGCTCTTCTTCAACGTCGCGCACTACGCGCTCCGCAGCTGGCCGTGGGTGGTCACGGCGCTCTGCTCTCTCGCGATCTACGGGGGATCCGTGCGCAACGCGGCCGGCGCGGAGGACCCGGGCCTGAACTACGTCCACATGATGGTCGACTTCCTGCCGGTGGGCCTGCGCGGGCTCATGCTCGCTTCGTTCGCGGCGGCCTACACGTCCACGCAGGCGACGCAGATGAACTGGGGGTCGAGCTACCTGATGAACGACCTCTACCGGCGCTTCGTCCGCCGCGACGCGTCCGAGCGCCATTACGTCCTGGTGTCCCGACTCGCCACCCTGTTCACGCTCGTCCTCTCGATCGTCGTCACAATCTTCATGGACCAGATCAGCAAGGTGTGGGAGCTGCTGCTGACGCTCGGCGCGGGCACGGGACTCGTCTACATCCTCCGCTGGTACTGGTGGCGCGTGAACGCCTGGTCGGAGGTGTCCGCCATGGGCGCCGCGCTCGTCACCTCGCTCGGCCTGCGGTTCGCCGGCGCGAGTATTCCGGCGCTCGACCCCGCACGGCCCGAAGGCTTCGCCGCGAACCTGATCCTGACGACCCTGGTGACCACCGCGGTCTGGCTCGCCGTCACCTTCGCCACGCGCCCGGAACCGCCGGCGACCCTGGAGGCGTTCTATCGAAAGGTGCGTCCTTCGGGGGGCGGATGGGCGCCGATCGCCCGAGCGACCGGGATCGCTCCCCCGCCCGGCGAGATCGGGCGCAGCTTCTGGTTCTGGCTGCTCGGGATCACGGCCGTCTACTCGATCATGTTCGCAACCGGGGGGATGATCTTCCACCTGCCCCGCCAGGCGGCCATTTTCGGGGCGCTCCTGCTCGTCTCCGGCACGCTGCTCATCTATGGGATCGCGCGGGAAAAAGCGTGATCGCGGCCCTTCTGCTCACGGCGGCGGCCGCGGGGTCCTCCGCCAGAGCCGTCCCGCCGGCGATGGATCCGGCGAGTCTCGCCCGCATCGAGTCGGCGGTCTCCGAGGCGATCGCCGCGCACGAGCTTCCCGGCGCCGTGGTTCTCGTCGAGCACCGGGGCCGCGTCGCGTATCGCGAGGCGTTCGGCGACCGCGCGCTGCAGCCCGGCCGCGAGGCCATGACACCGGACACGATCTTCGACATCGCGTCCCTCACGAAGTGCGTGGCCACCGCGCCCTCCATCCTCATCCTGGTCGAAGAGGGGAAGGTCCGCCTGGGAGATCCCGTGACGCGCTACATCCCGGAGTTCGCCGCCGGGGGCGGCGAACGGTCGAAGGTCACGGTCGAGCAGCTCCTGACGCACCGCGCGGGATTCGCGCCTGACGACCCGATCGAGCTCTACGTCGGAACTCCGGAAGAGATCTTCGCGCGCAAGTATCGCGAGCCCCTGCGCTCGCGACCGGGCTCGGAGTTCCTCTATTCCGACGTGGGATACGAGGTCCTCGGGGAGATCGTCCGGCGGGTGTCGGGCAGGACGCTCGACCGGTTCGCCGCCGAGAGGATCTTCCGGCCGCTCGGCATGGACGACACGGGCTTCCGACCTCTGCCGCCCGGAGGGCCGCCGGAACCGCCGCCGCGGGTGGCGCCCAGCGAGCAGAGAGAAGGCCGCTGGATGCGCGGCGAGGTCCACGATCCCCGCGCCTTCGCTCTCGGTGGAGTCGCCGGCCACGCGGGCGTCTTTTCGACGGCAGACGACCTCGCGAAGTTCTGCCAGATGATTTTAAACGGAGGGCGCCTCCGCGGCGCGCGGATCCTCTCGCCGCTCGGGACGGACGCTCTCACCCGGCCGAGATTTTCGGGCGATGGAGACATCCGCGCCCTCGGCTTCGACCTCGACAGCGGTTTCTCGAACAACCGGGGAGATCTCTTTCCCCGCGGCTCGTTCGGACATACGGGATTCACCGGAACCGGGGTCTGGATCGACCCGAGCTCGCAGACCTTCGTCGTCTTCCTTTCGAACCGCGTGCATCCCGACGGCAAGGGCGACATCGTCCGGATCCGGGCGATCGTGGCGAGCGTCGCGGCGGCCGCTCTCTCCGAGGACACGAGAACGGCGGCGCGGCGGATCGCGGCGGCGGTCCCGGCGCCCGCCCGTTCGGTGAGGGCGGGGATCGACGTCCTGGTGGACGACGGTTTTCGCCCGATCGCCGGAAAGCGCGTCGGGCTCGTGACGAACGCCACGGGGATGGCACGCGACGGCCGCTCGACGATCGACGTGCTCGCGTCCCCGCAAGCGCGGAAGGCCGGAGTCACGCTCGTCCGGCTCTTTTCTCCGGAGCACGGGCTGCGGACCGACGCCGACGCCTTCGTCGCCGATGGGCGGGACCCGGCGACGAATCTCCCCGTCATCTCGCTCTACGGCGACCGCCGCCGTCCCGCGCCCGCCGAACTCTCGGATCTCGACGCCCTCGTCCTCGACATCCAGGACGTCGGCACGCGGTTCTACACCTACACGAGCACCGGGGGATACCTGCTCGAGGAAGTCGCGAAGGCCGGGATTCCCCTCGTCGTGCTCGACCGTCCGGATCCGATCGGGGGGTCCGCCGTGGAAGGCCCGGTCGCCGACGCGAAGAGACTCTCATTCACCGCGTACCACCCGATCCCGGTCCGTTACGGGATGACGCCCGGAGAGCTCCTCCGGTTCTTCAATTCCGAGAACCGGATTGGCGCGAAGGTGGAAGTCGTCCGCATGCGCGGGTGGACACGGGACGCCTGGTACGACGAGACGGGGCTCGAATGGGTGAACCCGTCTCCCAACATGCGGTCGCTCACGGCCGCCGCGCTTTATCCGGGGGTCGGGCTTCTCGAGCCGACGAACGTCTCCGT
>JBBRDK010000150.1:0-6433 GCA_038203955.1 Thermoanaerobaculia bacterium
GGAAGGCCTTTCCCGGGAGCTCGGCGCGCGCCATGCGATCGACAGCGAGTCTTCCGATCCCGCGGCGGAGCTCACGCGCCTCGGAGGAGCGAAAGTCATCCTCGCGACAGTCACGAGCGGACAGGCGATGACCGCGGCCCTGCCCGGCCTGGCGGTGGACGGGAAGCTCGTCGTTCTGGGCGCGCCCCATGACCCGCTGTCGGTTCCCGCCGGACTCCTGATCGGCGGCCGGCGGTCGATCGCGGGATGGCCCTCCGGGACCTCCATCGAATCCGAGGACACGATGAAGTTCGCCGTGCAGACGGGGGTCCGTTCCAGAAACGAGATCTTCCCGCTCGACCGCGCGCCCGAAGCCTACGACCGGATGTTGAGCGGGAAGGCGAGGTTCCGGGTGGTCTTGGAGATGAGTTGAGAGTTGAGAGTGGAGAGTTGAGGGTGAGAGTTGAAAGTGGAGCGGAAGTCGAGGAGCTGGCTCCGGGTCTCCCCACGAACTCTTAACTCTGAACTCTCAACTCTCGACTTTCTCAAAGGGACTTCAGGTACTCGATCAACTCCCCCTTCTCCTGATCCGAAAGCCGCAGGCCGAAATGCCGGTCGTAGTGGTCGACCACGGCGCGATAGTCGGCGAAGCGTCCGTCGTGGTAGAAGCCTCCCTTCGCCCGCGCGAAGAGGCCCGCGAGAGGCGTCGTCCGATAGAACTTCTTATCCGGAGACCGGCTCGCCTGGAAGTTGTCGATGCCGATCTCCTCGCCCGTGTGCATGGACCAGCCGGGCTCGATGAAGAGAGGCGGAACGTGGCAGCCCGCGCAGCGGCCCTTTCCCTCGAACACGAGCCGGCCGCGCTGGGCGGCGGGTCCGTCGTAGGAATCGTTCTTCGGCTTCGGCGCCGGGATCGCCAGCTGGTAGTAGTGGAGCGCCGCGAGCTTCGCGCTCACGAGATCCGGAGCGTTGCGCACATTCCCGAACCCGGCTTTCACGCCGACGGGGTACTGGTCCGGGTTCTTCTGGATCCGGGGATCGAAAAACGTCCCCTTGCCGTGCATCTGCGTAATCGCGACGTACGCGTTCCAGTACGGCACGGATCCCCAGCCGTTGTACGTGTGGAGATTGACGCCCGCCAGCCCGAAGGCCGCCGGGATCAGGGTCGCCGCGGACCTGCCGTCGGGCCGGAATCCCTTTCCGTCCAGATCGAGCTCGGCATCGTACTTCCCCGGGCCCCACGCCATGAGGACCTTCTTGACCGTCGCTTCATCCGCGCCGAGCAGGTCCTCGAAGGGCTTCAGGTTGGGAGCCATCGCCACGATGGCGCCGACGTTCAGATCCCGGTTGGGCCAGCCGTCCAGACGCCGGCCGATCCCCTTCGCGAACGAATCGTCGACCGTCGAGTGACAGAAGGCGCAGCGAATGCCGATGCCGGTGACTTTCCTGGTGTCCTTGTCCACGATGGCCTTGACCCCGACGACGGCGTCCGCTTTGAGAAGCTCCAGCGTCGTCTCGGGGTTTTCGAGGCTCACGCTGCCCTTCTTGAGGACCTCTCCCAGGATTTTCGGGAGCTTTCCGATGTCGACCTTCAGCCCGACTTTCAGGGCATCGATCGCCTTCAGCCCCGGGCCGACCCCCCCCTGCTTTTCGCCGAGGATCGCCTCGTGGAGCCGGGTCTTGGCCCAGAACTCTTCGCTCCCGAAGGTGTCGTAGCGGAAGGTCTCCCGCCCTTCCTTGAGCATTCGTTCCGAGTTGTCCTCGATGTCGTCCCGTTGACCTGAGACCTGTTTCTTTTCCGACGCGACGGCCGGGTTGGTCTGAACGCTTCTCGGCCCGGACAGACAGGAAAACACCACCAGGACTACGGGAACCAGAGGAAAAATCCATCGTTGGCGCGCCATAGATCCTCCTGAAGTCAACACAGTCAACGCGATACGCGCTTCCGCCACTGAGAACCCGCCGTTCGAGGCCCCGTGTTCGCGACGCGCGACCGCGGGCAGCGTTCCTTTGCCCGAATAGAGTGTCTGGATCTCCCTGCGGTGACGAAATTTTTGAGAATTTAAGAAAAGATGCCACCGTTCGCGGACGGAGGAACTCCGTAGGGTCAGCAGTCGAAGGAGAGGATCGAAGATGACGCGGAAAACGCCGACAGAGGTTTCGATGGGAGAAGCCATGACGGATGACCAGCTCGTCCGGCGTGTTCTGACAGGCGAGACGGCGTTCTTCGAGAATCTTCTTCACCGGCACAGTCAACAGGTCTATCGGGCTGCGCGCGCGATCCTGCGAAATGACGAGGAAGCAGCCGACGTCGTTCAGGAGACCTATCTCCGGGCGTACCGAAACCTCAAACAGTTCGCCGGTCGCGCCAAGTTCTCCACCTGGCTGACCAGGATCGCGGTCTACGAAGCTCGGGCCCGTTATCGGATGAACAGAACCCGGGGCGATAGGGCCGAAGGGTCCGCCAGGGCAGTCCGGGAAGAGCCCACTTCCGAGCTCGACCCGGAGAAAAGAGTGTTGGTCGGAGAGGTCGGAACGATGATGGAGGCGGCGATCGATGCTCTCCCAGATCTGTATCGGACGGTTTTTGTCTTGCGAAACGTGGAGGAACTGAGCACCGCCGATACCGCCGCGTGCTTGAACCTGTCGCAAGATGCCGTGAAGACCCGGCTCCGCCGTGCCAGGGCATTGCTCCGAAAACGGCTCTACGCTTCCGCCGGACCGGCGCGCCGGGAGGCCTTTCGATTCGCGGGGAAAAGGTGTCTTCGGATGTGGGTCGAAAAAATCTTTCCGGCGATCCGATCGTTCGGACCGCCGGCGACTCGCCCTGCACGCACGCCGTAGCCCGATCGGATCACCGGACACGGATGGTTTCGTCGATTCGGTGTGCTCTTTCCGCGATCAGATACCCTCGTCGCCGCCGACACGGGAAGCCCGACGCCAGGGGAGACCGGTATGCCGACGACGAAGAGTGACCACGCTTACGACGTCCTGATCATCGGAGGAGGTCAGGCCGGAGTTCCCCTCGCCCACGCGCTTGCAGGGCAGGGCAGGCGCGTCGCGCTCGCGGAGCGAAAGGAACTGGGAGGCTCCTGCGTCAACTTCGGCTGCACTCCGACGAAATCCGTCATCGCATCGGCGAGGGTCGCCCACCTCGCGCGGCGCGGCAACGAATTCGGGCTGACGATTCCAAGAGTCGAAGTGGATTTCCCTCGCGTGCTCGCGCGCGCCAGGGGCATCGTGACCCAGTCCCGGGTTGGCCTGCGAAAGGGATTCGCTGAGAGCTCGAATCCGAGGCTCCTCCGCGGGCATGCCCGCTTCGTCGGAAAGAAACGCCATCTCTTCCAGCTTCGGGTCGGAGACCTGGACGTGACGGCCCGCCAGGTCGTGCTCGACACCGGAACGCGGAGCCGGATTCCCGAGGTCGAAGGGCTGGATCGCATCGAATACCTCGAGGCCGGCAACTGGCTGCAACACCCGGAACTTCCGGGTCACCTCGCGGTCATCGGCGGAAGCTACACGGGGCTGGAGATGGCCCAGTTTTACCGGAGAATGGGGAGCCGCGTCACGGTGATCGAGGAAGGCGATCGAATCACCGCGCGGGAAGACCCGGACGTCGCTGCCGCCATGCAGCAGTTCCTGGAGTCCGAAGAGATCGTCTTCCGGCTGAACACGAGGCTCGATCGGGTCGCCAAAGGGAGAGACCTTCTTCGGCTAACTCTGCGAGAGGGCAGGAAGGCTTCGACGCTCGCCGCCTCTCATCTCTTCCTCGCCGCCGGCCGGAAGCCCAACACGGACGATCTCGGGCTGGACAAGGTCGGCGTGAAGGTCGGCCCGGAGGGAATCGTCGCGACCGACAAGCGTCTCGCGACCAACGTCCGGGGGATCTGGGCGGCCGGAGACATCCGCGGCGGTCCGATGTTCACCCACACGGCCTGGGACGACTATCGCATCCTGTCCTCGCAGATCGCGGGCGACCGGTCACGCACGACCGACCGCATCGTCCCGTATGCCGTCTATACCGACCCCCAGCTCGGCCGGGCCGGCTTGACGGAAGAGGAGGCGCGCAAGACGGGACGCCGAATCCGCATTGGCCGATTCGAGATGAAGAAGAACGGCAAGGCAAAAGAGATCGGGGAGCCGGAGGGTTTCGTCAAGGTGATCGTGGATGCCCGGACCCGGCGGATCCTCGGCGCCGCCGTGCTTTCGGCCGAGGGAGCGGAGCTCATTCACCTCTTCATCGAGATCATGAACGCGAAGGCTCCCTGCACGGTGATCGAAGAAGCCATCCACATCCATCCGACGCTGGCCGAAGCGGTGCAGAGCGCGGTCGCGGCCCTCGATTGAAACCCGCGGATCTCGCGGGGCGAGTGAAACCCGCTGACCTCGCGGGGCGAGTGAAATCCGCGGACCTCGCCCGGCTCCAATCGGACACGTTCGGGTACTTCATTCACGAGGCCAATCCAGGCAACGGCCTCGTGCGGGACAACACCCGCTATGGCGCCCCCTCGAGCATCGCGGCCGTCGGGCTCGCGCTGTCGTGCTATCCGGCGGGAGTCGAGCGGCAGTACATGACGCGGGACGAGGCGGTCGAAAGAACGGCCGTGACGCTGCGCTTCTTCGCGAAGAGTGCTCACGGGCCGGAGAAGGACGCGACGGGGTATCGCGGCTTTTACTACCACTTTCTGGATATGAAGAGAGGCGTTCGTGCGCACGAATGCGAGCTCTCCACGATCGACTCCGCCATCCTATTTGCGGGGATGCTCTGCGCCGCGGCGTACTTCGACCGGAAGTCCGCGGGCGAGCGGGAAATCCGGCTTCTCGCCGACCGTCTCTACCGCCGCGCCGACTGGCGGTGGGCCTTGAACGGAGGGAAAGCGGTCTCGCACGGCTGGACTCCGGAAAGCGGCTTTCTTCGTTACCGGTGGCGGGGCTACAACGAGGCCCTCCTCCTCTATGTGCTCGGCCTCGGATCTCCGAGTCACCCTCTCCCGCGGGACAGCTTCGCCGCGTGGTCGGCGACGTACCGCTGGACGAAGCTCTACGGCTACGAGTTTCTCTACGCCGGTCCTCTCTTCATCCATCAGCTCTCGCACGTCTGGATCGATTTCCGGGGAATCTCCGACGACTTCATGGGGGAGAAGGAGATCGATTACTTCGAGAACAGCCGCCGCGCGACGTTAGTCCAGCAGAAGTACGCGATCCGCAACCCTCGGAAGTTCAAAGGCTACGGCGAGTTTGTCTGGGGAATCTCGGCCAGCGCGGGACCGGGCCGCGCGGTCCGGCGGATCCGAGGCCGCCGCCGCCTGTTCTACGACTACCTCGGTCGCGGCGTGCCGTCCGGGCCGGACGACGGCACGCTCTCGCCTTGGGCCGCGGTCGCCTCGCTCCCGTTCGCGCCCGAGATCGTGCTACCGACGATTCAGGCATTCACGAGCGAGTATCCCGACACGCGCAGCGAGTATGGGTTCCTCTGCAGCCTCAACCCGACCTTCGCGGACGACTCTGAAAGCCCCGGTTCGAAGGGCGCGGTCTGGGTCGCGGGGGGCTACTACGGTCTCGACCAGGGCCCGGTCGTGCTGATGATCGAGAACTTCCGCTCCGGCCTCATCTGGCGGCTCATGCGCGGATGTCCCTACCTCGTCCGGGGGCTTCGCCGTGCCGGTTTCTCAGGAGGATGGCTTGGGAAGTGACCCTGGTTCCCGGATCGCTTTCCAGGCGAAGGGCGAAGGGCGAAGGGCGAAGGGCGAACGGCGGAGGGCGTCACGTCCGTTCCGGGTCCGACGACCCGCGGGGCGCGGCTGTTCGTTCCCGGTCGACCTCACGCGGGACGCGGTCGAGGCCGACGCTTCAACCTTTCGTGGTTTCCTTCGAGGTGATCTCGTAGTGGAAACTGTCCGGGTCCAGGCTGTCGAGCCTGCCCTGCGCGGTCTCCGCCTGCGGGTACATGAAGAAGGGGACCGGGGGACCGCTCGATCCCGGCAGCGCGACGTCGTGCGCGAAGTTGAACGCCATCCAGTTCATTTCCCAGAAGCCGAGAAGCCGGGCGCGGGCCTTCGTCACCATCTCGTCGGCGAGCGGGCGATTGCCGGGCGGCTCTTCGAGAATGACCTTCCGAACGTCGGCGGGGTCCACCGGCACCCAGCCGTAGCCCGTGAGGTAGACCTCGGCGCGGCAATGCTGGGATTTCGTCACCTTCTCCGACGAGGCGCCGAGGCTCTTGTATCCGAGCTCCGATTTGGCGACGCGGATGCCGTAGACGTCACGCGCCGGCAGCCCTGCCGAGCGGGCCAGACCGACGTAGAGCGCGTTTAAATCGGCGCACTTGCCGCCCAGGTCCCCGGACTCCAGCAGAAAGCGGATGTCGCCGACGCCGCAGCCGCGCGTCCTGGGATTCCGGAAGGTGTTGTCCACGATCCAGTCGTAGAGGGCTCGTGCCTTCTCGACGTCCGTC
>JBBRDK010000151.1:0-6425 GCA_038203955.1 Thermoanaerobaculia bacterium
GCGTTTCTGTGGTTCACGATCGACGGCGAGAACGCGAATCCCGGATCTTCCGCGCGCGGGGCTTTGAAGCAGATCGCGCCCTTCTGGGAAGTCGAGTGGCCGGCCGTGACGCATCCGCTCGACGCGGAGGTGCCCGCGCACTGGCATCACGGCTCGGGGAAGGCCTCGCCGGGCGGGACCATCCCGCCCCGCTGACGTTTACTTTTTCCTGGTTCTCTTCTTCGCGGGCGGTTTTTCGAAACGCTTCCGGCCTTCGTCGATCCGCTGCCGCGCCTCGCCGGGCCCGAAGCGCCCGGTTGGCTCGAACAGTCTGCCCTTGCCCTGGTTGTATGAGACGAAGAAGTGCTCGATCTCGTGGAGCAGGGTTTCCGGGAGCTGGTCTATCGAGCTGAGATGTTTCTGAGTCCCCGATTTATCGGCGACGGCAATCAGGCGATCATTGCGCTCCGTCTTTCCGTGTTCAGTCTGGTTCGCGGCGATGCCTCCTAAAAGCCGCGCTTCGATCAGGCACCCGACAAACGCGGGCTCGTCCATCAGAAGGAGAATGTCCAGAGAGTCGCCGTCGTCGCCGAGAGTCGACGGGATGAACCCGAAATCGAAGGGGAAATACGCGCCCGCCGGCAGAACGCCCGCGAGCTTGAAGAGTCCGCGTTCGTCGTCGAACTTGAACTTGTTGCGGCTGCCTTTCGGGGTGTCCACGATGGCGTGGACGATCCCGGTCTTGCGATCGAACGGGGGCAGGTCGTCTCCGGACTGAAGAGGGCGCCTGGACCTGGCCTTCATGAGAATCCGTTTCGCAAGAACGGTTCCAGTCGAACGCGTTTGATTCGCGCTGCGTGAGCGGTGTGGTTTTCACAGCCGTGCGGATTGCCGGCGCGTCAGCCGAGAGGAGTTACTTCCAGCCTGAAACGACGAACAGGTCCGAGGCGAGCACCCGATTGTGCGTGTAGGCGTAGGAGCGGCCGTCCCGGGTGATGATCACGTTGTCGATGCGGACCAGTCCGGCTCGCTCCGCCGGCATCAGCTCTTTCCACCGTTGTCGGGTGGCCGACGAGATGGCGTACCGATCGATCTCGAGCGGCAGCGCCCCGTAGCGCGTGACGTAGAGGCTGTCGCCATCCGAGCTCCACTGAAGGATCTCGTCTTTCGGATCGAGCCCGGGAAGGGGGCGCGGCGGCCCGCCCGCGACCGGATAGATCGCCCATCTGTCGTCGGCACCCTTCAGGATGACGCGGTCACCGCCGGGCGAAACCGGGCCCGCGCCCCGAATTCCTTCCGGGGTGAACGCGCGGGGAGGGGAGCCCGGCTCGATCAGATAACCGCGCGGTCCGTGCTTCGGCTCCATGGCGCCCGCCAGGAGGCGTCGTCCGTCGGGCGGCAGGAACCCCCCGCCGATAACCTGAAGCGTCCCCGTCTCGATCGTCCGGGGTGCGCCCGCACCCGTGGGAAGCAGGACCAGACGCGGCTGCGCTCCCCGCAGAAGGGAAAGGGCCCATTTGCCGTCGGGGGAAAGATCTTGCGCCTCGCCGTCGCCCAGTCGAACGGCCGGCGATCCGTCGGTCTTGCGGATGTAGACCGATCCTTTTTCGCCGCCGCCTTCGCCCTGTTCGCTCGAGAGAAGTTGGAGCCCGTCCGCCGACAGAGCGGCCGCGTGGGACTCCTCGAGCCACGAGAGATTTCTTTCTTTTTCCTGGTCTGACGAGAAGAGGATCTCGTGGTCGCCGACCTCGCGCTCCACGAGAACGTGGCCGTCGGGTGAGAAATCGTGAAGCACCTCGTCGTCTGTCAGAGAAGAAACGAGGCGGATCTTACCGGCCAGATCGATCGCACGAACCGCGATTCCCGTGGAGAGGTCGATGCCGATGAACCAGATCTCCCTTCCCGAGGGGTGCCAGGCGAAGGTGTCGATGGAGATCCAACCCTTCGTCAGAAATCGATGCTCTCCATTCCTCGCGACGACGATCAGGCTGTTGCCGGTGGGTCCCCGCTCGACGAGAGCGACCGACTTGCCGTCCGGCGAAACGCGCACGCGGCCCAGCTCACCGTGGGATGCATAGACGCGCCGCCCGATCGGAAACTCGACCGCGGATTCGCCGCCGACGGGCCGGATGACGGCAAGCTCGGTTCCGTCCGGCGACCAGTCCGCGTCCGCGACGTCCTCCAGGATCTCCCGGGGCGCTCCCCCGGTTAAGGGAACGCGGGCGAGGGTTCCAACGCCGAGAGTGCCGTAGACGTTCGATTTCTTGAGCAGGAGCGCGAGCTCGCCGGTCGAAGAAACCGACAGCAGGTTCGCGTTGACGATGCCGAGAGGGCGGGACTCCGGGCTTCCCACATGCGCGAGGAAGATTTCTGCGGGGCGGTCTCCCCACGCCGCGCTGTAGACGACGTTCTGCCCGTCCGGAGCGAACCGCGCGAACAGGACGTTCCCGCGGCGGAAGGTCAAACGGCGGTGAACGACGGGCGGGGCCTCGTTCCTTCCCGACGGCGCGCCTGTCCGACGCCCCGCGAAGAACGTCGCCGCGAGGATGGCGACCCCCGCGGCCGAGCCGAGCAGGAGTTTTCGCAGCGGTCGGGACCCGGCGGAGGCGACGGATCCGGTCTGTGCGGGCGAAGAAACTCCGGATAGCGCTTCGAGGTCGAAGGCGAGGTCGTGGGCGGAGTGGAATCTCTGTTCGGGATTTTTCTCGAGGCAGTGGCGGACGACGCGTTCGAGCCCCGGGGAGATGTTCTGGTTGGTGACGGAGAGGTCCGGCGGGTCTTCCCGCAGGATCGCGCTCATCGTGTCCGCGGCGGAGTCGCCGTGGAAGGCTCTCTTGCCCGAGAGCATCTCGTAGAGGATCGCGCCGAAGGAGAAGATGTCGCTTCTCGCGTCGGCGGGCCGCCCCCGCACCTGTTCGGGGGACATGTAGCCGAGTGTCCCCAGAACGACGCCGGGCTCGGTGCCTGCGGTGGCCGTAGGAAGGTTGGTGGCCTGGCCGCCTTCCTCGGTGTGAGTCAGCTTGGCCAGACCGAAGTCGAGGATCTTGACGCGGCCGTCCTTCGTGACGAAGAGGTTCTCGGGCTTCAAGTCCCGGTGGACGATGCCCTTCTCGTGGGCGGCGGCCAGGCCGTGGGCGATCTGGAGGGCGTACTCGAGTGATTTGCGGGGAGAGAGAGCCCCGCCCGCCATCCGCGCGCGCAGCGTCTCGCCTTCCAGAAGCTCGGTCACGACGTAGGGCGCACCCGAGTCGTCCGCGCCGATGTCGTAGACGGCCGTGATGTTGGGGTGGTTCAGGATCCCGGCCGCGCGCGCCTCCTGCTCGAAGCGGCGCAGTCGGTCCGCGTCGGCCGAGAAGGACGCCGGCAGCACCTTGATCGCCACCTCGCGGCCCAGGCGCGGGTCCTTCGCGCGATACACCTCTCCCATCCCGCCCGCGCCGATCGGCGCGAGGATTTCGTACGGACCGAGCCTCGATCCAACGGAGAGCGTCACTTGACGCCGTCGACGAGGTAGAGGTCGGAGTGGATCCAGCGGATACTGTAGACGTAGGACTGACCGTCCTGCGACAGAATCACATCACCAAGAGCTCCCTGAGTGGTCCCCTCGGTCGGCAACAGTTCCTTCCAGAGTTCCTTCTTCCCGCTGCTCGGATCCAGGCGGTAAATCTTCGGCGGCATCTCGGTTGTCCGATGGACGAAAAGGAATTTTCCGTCGGAGCTCCATCCGGTGAACCGATAGTCGGCTGGCACTCCGGGAACAGGAACCGGTTCTCCCCCTCCGACGGGATAGATGGAGAAGCCCTGATCCGGCCCGATGACGACGATGGACCGCCCGTCGGGCGAGGTCCCTCTGTTCACCACGCGGTAGCCCTCGGGTGTCAGGGCTCGCGCCTTGCCTCCCTCGAGGCCTCGCAGATAAACACGCGTGCCGTGCCCCGGCTCACTCGCCGTCATGAGGATGCTTTTCCCGTCGCAGCACCATTCCGCCGCCCCGACTGTGAGTCCGTCCCCGGGGAGACGCCGGGGCTCTCCGACGCTGGTGGGGTAGATGACGATCTCCGGGTCGGAGGTGGGGCTCAAAACTGCCAGCGCCCATTTTCCGTCCGGAGAGAGCCGCCGGGCGAGACCGGGCCCCAGCCTCGTCGCCGGGGAGCCATCGGTCTTGCGGAGGTAAACGGAATAACCCTCGCCGCCTCCTTCTCCCGTCTCGTCCAGCAGGAGCATCGTCCCGTCGGCCGAAAGATCCCGTGGTCCGGAGTAATCGAGCCAGGACAGTTCGCGTAACCGGCTCTCGCCAGGAGCGAGCCCGACGATCGCTCGCCTCGCGTCGTCGTTCGTTGCGAGAACACGGCCGTTCTGCGCCACGTCCTGCAACGTCAGGGAGCCCGTCACGCGCGCGAGCAATCGATGGTGCCCCGACCGCGTCACGGCATGGAGGCCGCGGTTGGCGCCGGTTTCCGCCGCGGTGAACCAGATTTCCTCGTCCCCCGGGGCCCAGGCGAGACCCTGCAAGGATGAGAACCTGCCGGAGATCGTCCTTTTCTTTCCGGCCCGGTCCACCACCGCCACGGATCCCGAGTCGTCCCCGAACCTCGAATGATCGCAGAATGCGATCATGTCTCCCCGACGCGAGACGCGCGGGTGGCTGATCCATCCGGCCGTCTCGTAGAGCGTCTTGCCGACGGGATACTCGAGCCGGTTGCGGCCGCCCACGTCCCGGACGATCGCCAGGCTCTGGCCGTCAGGCGACCAATCCGCGCATTGGACGTCCTCAAGAATGTCGCGCGGCGCGGCACCTCCGCCGATGCCGACGCGGGCCAGCCTCCCCGTGCGGGCGTACGGGGATGTGGAGACGGGATGACGGTTTAAGGAAATGGCCATCTCCCCGGACATCGACACGGCCAGAAGCCCGGCCGGGACGTCCGCCGGACGGGACTCCGGGCTCTCGAGCCGGTGGAAAAAGATCTCGAGCGGCCTCCCTTCCCAGGCCGCGCTGTAGGCGACAGTCTGGCCGTCGGAAGCGAACCGCGCCGACTGGATCTCGCCGCGGCGGAACGTGAGCTGACGAAACGACGGCGGTTCGGTCTTCATCAGGCGCCGGGCGGCGAGGACGCCGGTGAGAAGTCCGGCGGCAAGCAACGCGGCGCCCAGGGCGACTCGCGAAAGCCCCCGACGGCGAGGAGCTTCCACGGAGGGTGTTCCGCCCGAAACGACCGCTTCCGAAATGTGCTCTCGTACGCTCTTCAAATCGCGGGCGAGATCCCGCGTCGAGACGTAGCGCTCGTCCGGGTCCTTGGCGAGGCAGCGCTCGACGATCCAGCGGAAGGGCGCCGGGGCCTTCGGATTGATCTGAGCCACGGGCTCCGGCTCGTCCCGGATGATAGCCGTGAGCGTTTCCGCCCCGGTGTCGCGCTGGAACGCGCGCTTGCCGGTCGCCATTTCGTAGAGAATCGAGCCGAAGGCGAACTGGTCCGAGCGGAAATCCACGGGCTTGCCGCTCGCCTGTTCGGGCGACATGTAACCGACCGTGCCCATCACCGTTCCCGGCTGGGTGTCCTGGATGACGGTTGGCATCCCGGAGGCCTGGTCCGTGGGTGCCTGGAACAGCTTGGCCAGGCCGAAGTCGAGAATCTTGACGAAGCCGTCTTTGGAGACCATCACGTTCTCGGGCTTTAAGTCCCGGTGCACGATCCCGACGGAGTGGGCCTTGGCGAGCCCTTCGCCGATCTGGGCGCCGACGTCCAGCATTCTCTTCGTCGTCAGAGGCCCCGACGCCAGCAGTTCTCGCAGGCTCGTTCCGTCCACGAATTCCATGGCGATATAGGACGTCGCGTCGGAAGAGCCGATGTCGTGGATCGTGATGATGTTGGGGTGATTCAGCGCTGAGGCCGCGCGCGCCTCCTGCTCGAAGCGGCGCAGTCGGTCCGCGTCGGCCGAGAAGGACGCCGGCAGCACCTTGATCGCCACCTCGCGGCCCAGGCGCGCATCCTTCGCCCGGTACACCTCCCCCATCCCGCCCGCGCCGAGCGGCGCGAGAATCTCGTAAGGTCCGAGGCGGGAGCCCGGCGAAAGCGGCATGTCGTGCCGCGATTCTAGCTGGCCGTGCTGCTCAGGAGATTGAGAGGCGCCCCGAACCGAAGAGCTCGCGCATCGAGTCGCGCGTCAGCATCATGAAACGCCGAGCGTCTTGAAGAGGAACGCGTAGTCGAAGGCGGTCTCTCGGATCCGGTCGTAGCGGCCGGAGGACCCGCCGTGCCCGCCCGCCATGTTGATTTTGAAGAGGAGCGGGTTCGTGTCGGTCTTCACGGCCCTGAGCCGCGCCACGTATTTCGCGGGCTCCCAGTACATCACCTGGCTGTCGTCAAACGATGTCTTGACCAGCATCGCCGGGTACGCCTTCGCCGAGATGTTGTCGTAGGGGCTGTACGACTTCATGTAGTCGTACT
>JBBRDK010000152.1:0-6253 GCA_038203955.1 Thermoanaerobaculia bacterium
TCTCGACGCCCACGCTCCCGTACATCACGAGGCGGCTCGCCATCGACTGGGTGATCGCGCCCGCCGCCCCCCCGGCGCACGGGACGCCCGGCGTCATGCGGTCGACGACGATGTAACCGAGGAAGCCGACCGCCTGCGTGATGCCGAAGACCCAGAGCGCGCGGCCGAGGCCGATGCGGTCGGTCGTCCACGCCCCGAAGAAAGTCCCGCCGATGATCGCGATCAGACCGATCGTCGCTGTCGCGAGGCCCACGTCCTCGGGAGAAAAGCATTTCTGGATCAGGAACGGCCGGGTCAACGCCGTGGCGAGGTTCTCTCCGAACTTGTAGAGCAGAAGAAACGCGATGATCTCGAGCGCTCGCGACTTGCGGAAGATCCCGATCAGCGGCTCGAAGACGGCGTCGCGCAGCGTGCGGGGAGGCTTCGAGACCGGGGGCGGCTCCGGCGACCAGACGACCGCTCCCGCGAGCGGGACGTACAGGAGGGCGAGCGTGAAGAACACGAACGTCCACCCCAGGCGCTGCCCGGCCGTGATGGCGACGGCGCCCGCCAGAAGCACGGCCGCGCGGTAGAGCGCGACCCGCGCTCCCACCGCGGTGCCCATCTCCCCGGGCTCGAGGACTTCGACCGCATACCCGTCGATGGCGATGTCCTGCGACGCCGACCAGAACGCGATGAAAATGGCGATCGCGGCGACGAGCCCGACCCGCGGCGCCGACGACTGCGTCGCGAGGAAGGCGATCCCCGCCAGAAGAAACAGCTGCGACACGATCATCCACGACCGCTTGCGGCCCAGAAAGCCCGGGCTGAAGCGGTCCATCAGCGGCGCCCAGAGGAACTTGAAGGTCCACGGGGCCTGGGACAGGGAGAACAGCCCGACGGTCTTGATGTCGACACCGCGGTAGGTCAGCCAGGCGGGCAGGGCGATCCATATCAACCCCAGCGGCAGCCCCGACGCGAAGGACTGGAGGGCGACGGCGCCCAGGCGGCGCGACGTCAACGCCGCGCGCAGACTCTCCAGGGTCCCGACGCGGCGGGGCTTTTCGGAGCCGCTCGACATCGATCGCTAGCATCGCACACGCCTTCTTGACAGCCTCGCGCCGCTCTGCTCTCTTAGCCGTCAACCAGGAGGCCTCCATGCGTCCGTTTTTCTTCGCCGCCGCGATCGCCACGCCTTTCGCCCTCGCCGCGGCCCCGGCTCCCGCGCCCGTGGCCGCTGCAGCGAATCCCGCACTGGCGCCGCTGGACGGGCTCACGCCGGACCTCGAGGCGTTCTACATGGATCTGCACCGCAATCCCGAGCTCTCGATGCACGAGGAGAAGACCTCCGCGAAGGTCGCCGATCGTCTGCGAAAGCTCGGATATGAGGTCACGACGGGAGTCGGAGGCACCGGCGTGGTGGCGATCTTGAAGAACGGCGCCGGCCCGACGGTCTTCGTGCGCGAGGACATGGACGGGCTGCCGGTCGAGGAACGCACCGGGCTCCCTTACGCGAGCAAGACCACCGCGAAGGACGACGCCGGAAACACGGTGCCCGTGATGCACGCCTGCGGCCACGACATCCACATGACGTCGTTGATCGGCGCCGCCACGCTGCTCGCGAGGGCGAAGGACCGCTGGCGCGGCACGCTCTTCCTGATCGGACAGCCCGGGGAGGAGAAGGGGTCGGGCGCCCTCCATATGCTGAAGGACGGCCTCTTCACCCGGTTCCCGAAGCCCGACTTCGCGATCTCGCTGCACGACAAAGCCACGCAGCCCTCCGGGAAGATCGTCTACACGCCCGGCTACGCGATGGCGAACGTCGATTCCGTGGACGTCACGATCTTCGGCCGCGGCGGGCACGGAGCGTATCCGCACACGACCGTGGACCCCGTCGTCATCGCGGCCCGCACCGTCCTGGCGCTGCAGACTCTGGTCGCGCGCGAGAACAGCCCGTTCGACCCCGCCGTCGTGACGGTCGGATCGATTCACGGAGGGCTGAAGCACAACATCATTCCCGACGAAGTGAAGCTCGAGATCACGGTCCGCTCCTTCAAGGAGGACGTGCGCCAGCGGCTCCTGAAGGGGATCGAGCGCATCGCCAGGGGGGAGGCCGCGGCGGCGGGAGCGCCCAAGGAGCCGACCGTCGTCGTCGCCGAGACGACCCCCGCGACGTTCAACGATCCGGCCCTGACGAAACGGATCGCGTCCGCGCTCGCCCGCGCGTTCGGTGAAACCAACGTCATCGAAGGAACCCCCGTCATGGGGGGCGAGGACTTCTCCGAATACGGGCGCGCTGGAGTCCCCGCGCTCCAGTTCGAGATCGGCGCCGTCGAGCCCGGCCGCTACGCCGAGTCGCAGAAGAACGGCACCCCGCTGCCCTCGCTCCACTCCTCTCAGTTCGCGCCCGACCGCGTCGCGACGATCCGGATGGGCGTGTCGTCCCTGACGGTCGCCGCCCTGGAGCTGCTGGGGAAGCCGTAGGGGGACGGGGGCCGGGAAAAGGCGAAAACGGGAATCGGGAATCGGGAATCGGGAATCGGGAATCGGGAATCGAAGGATGGAGGCCGTGGCCCGCCTTTCGCCCTCCGCCCAGCGCCCAGTTCCTCTCGCCCGGCGCCGGCACCCGACTGACGACTGAAAACTGAGAACTGAAAACTCCCCGGCACCAAACCTGCACCCGCCCTCCTCGTGGGCGATTTCCTGAGCTTCCGGCTCTTCCAGGTCGGGGAGAACAGCGTCACCGTCTCGAGTTTGCTGGTCTTCCTCGCGATCCTGGCCATCACGTGGATCGCCGCGCGCGTCGCCCGGAAGATCGTTGCCGAGCGGCTCCTCGCGCGCACGAACCTCGCGATCGGCGCCCGGTATTCCGTCGGCCGGGTGCTCGGCTACCTGATCTGGTTTGCGGGCGGCACGCTCGCCTTGAACGCTCTCGGGATCAACGCGTCGAGCCTCGCCGCATTCGGAGCGGCGCTCGGCATCGGTCTCGGCTTCGGCCTGCAGGACATCGTGAAGAACTTCTTCGCGGGGATCATCGTTCTGCTGGAGCGGCCGATCATGGTCGGCGACCGCATCGAGATCGACAAGGTGAACGGCGACGTCGTCGAGATCCGCACACGCTCGACCGTCATCCGCACCAACGACGACGTCTTCTTGATCGTGCCGAACTCGAAGTTCATCACCGACATCGTGACCAACTGGAGCTTCCGGAGCAATCGCATCCGCTTTCGCGTCCCCGTGGGCGTGGCGTCGGACAGCCACCCGCGCGAGGTGGAGAGCGCGCTCGTCGCGGCCGCCCTCCGTTGTGACGGTGTCCTGCCCGAGCCTCCCCCCTCGGTCTACTTCCGCGGCTTCGGAGACTCCACGCTCGACTTCGAGCTTCTCTGCTGGACGTCCCAGATGCTCCACAAGCGGCCCGCTTTCGTCAGCGAGCTGAACTTCGCGATCTGGGAAGAGCTTTCGAAAGCCGGCATCGCGATCCCGAATCCCCAGCGGGATCTGCACATCCGATCCGCGGAAGGACTGTCTTTTCTGAAGGACAGCCGCGCGCCAACGGCGCGTCCGGCATGGAACCTGCACCTTTTCCGGGCGGAAGGAGCACCGATGAACAGAGATGAAATCGACGGCAAGAAGAACAACCTCGCGGGTCGGGTCAAAGAGGCGGCTGGCACCTTGACCGGCAACAAGGAGCTCGAGAGCGAAGGCGCGGACCAGCGCGCGGGCGGAGCGGTCGAGGAGGGACTCGGCAAGGCCCGGCGAAAGGTCGGCGAAGCTCTGGAAGATCTGGGGAACGAAGTCAAACGCTGACAGTCGTCTCTCAAATTCAAGCCCGCGGCGACGCGGGCTTTTTTTTTCATGGAGGGCGAGATGGCCAGAGACGAGATCGAAGGGCGAAGGAAGCGGGCGGAGAGCGAGGGCGAGGAATTCCGGGGGCCCACGGGGGAATCGATGACGGAGGAGCGACGCCGGGACGGCGAAAGCGCCGACGGCCGCGCGGGCGGGACGGGCCAGTTCGTCAACCCTGAAGAGGAGAGCGTTCCGAAGAAGACCCCCGGCACGCACGGCGGAAAGAAGAATCTGGACGAAGGGGGAATCTGAACCGGGGCCGGGAATCGGGAGCCGAGCGACCAACGGGAGCGAGACGGCCGCGGTACTCCGCGGTCAACTAGATCGGGAATCGAGGAGATGGCCCGACCCCTCACCCGGTCCTCTCCCCGGGCCCGGGAAGAGGAGGAGAGGCCCCTAGCCACGCTAAACGCGGAACGCTCGACGCTCAACGTCTTCTCCCTCCCGCCCCGTTTGCTAGCATGCCGACTCCATGCCCAGTGCCAAGCCTGTTCGCCGCAGCGCTGCGGAGATCTCCGCGTCGCGGGCCCGGCCGCGGGAGCAGCGTTACGAAGATGCCGCCGCGCTCTATGGCATCCCCAACTGGGGAAAGGGGTTCTTCCACATTTCCGAAGAGGGCGACCTCTTCGTCCGCCCCACGCGGGAGGCCCACCGCGCCGTCGCACTGAAGCAGATCGTCGACGACGTCGCCCTGCGCGGCATCACTGCGCCCATGGTCATCCGCTTCCCTCAGATCCTGTCCGAGGCGGTGCGCAGCTTGAACGAGGCGTTCGCGCGCGCCATCCAGGAGTTCGAGTACGAAAACGTCTTCCGCGGAGTGTTTCCGATCAAGGTCAACCAGAAGAGGGTCGTTGTCCAGCAGATCATCGAGGCCGGCCGGCCCTACAACTACGGCCTCGAGGCAGGGTCCAAGCCCGAGCTGCTCGCGGCGATCGCGGCGGACCTCGGGCCGGAGTGCCTGATCACGTGCAACGGTTACAAGGACGACCCCTTCATCGGCATGGCGTTGAACGCGGTGCGCATGAAGAAGAAGGTGGTCCTGATCCTGGAGAAAGTCTCGGAGCTTGACCGGATCCTCACGGTCGGGAAGGCGCGGGGGGTCCGCCCGCTGCTCGGCATGCGCGCGAAGCTCTACGCCCGCGGCTCGGGGAAGTGGGCAAAGTCGGGCGGCGAAGCGGCGAAGTTCGGGCTCACGACGCCGGAGATGCTCGAAGCCGTGAAGATCCTGAAGTCCCGGCGGATGCTCGACGCCATGGTGATGCTGCACTTCCACATCGGCTCTCAGATCACCGACATCCGCAAGATCAAGAACGCCATTCGCGAGGCCGGACGCGTGTACGCGAAGCTTCGCGCGATGGGAGTCCCGATCCAGTACCTGAACCTCGGCGGCGGGCTCGGGGTCGACTACGACGGTTCCAAGACGGCGTTCGAGTCGTCGATGAACTACTCGACCCAGGAGTATGCGAACGACGTGGTCTACACGATCAAGCAGATCTGCGAGGAAGAGAAGGTCCCCGTCCCGACCCTCGTGACGGAGTCCGGGCGCGCGGTCACTGCGTTCCATTCCGTTCTGATCGCCAACGTCCTCGACGTCGCGGACCGCATCGAACAGGGCCGCCGGGTGCGCGTGACGGGAAACGACGCACCCGTCATCCAGGAGCTCGCGGGAATCCTGGCATCGACGAACGCGAAGAATCTCCGCGAGAGCTACCACGACGCCCAGCAGTACAAGGAGGAGCTCTTCACGCTCTTCAACCTCGGGCATCTTTCGCTCGAGGACCGGTCGAAGGGCGAGATCCTCTACTGGCAGATCTGCGAGCGCATCCATCGGGACTTGAAGACCCTGAAGGAAATCCCCGAGGAATTCGAGGATATGGAGAAGATGCTCGCGGACACCTACGTGATGAACTTCTCGGTGTTCCAGTCCCTGCCCGACTCCTGGGCGATCGATCAGCTCTTCCCCATCCTTCCGATCCACCGGCTAAACGAGCGGCCTGTCGAGGTGGCCACACTCGCGGACATCACCTGCGACTCCGACGGCAAGATCGACAAGTTCATCGACCTGCGGGACATCAAGGACACGCTGCCCCTCCACACGTTCCGCAAGGACGAGCCGTACTACGTCGCGTTCTGCCTCATGGGCGCCTACCAGGATGTCCTCGGAGACCTCCACAACCTCTTCGGCGAGGCGCATGAGGTCCTCGTCACCGTGGACGGGGAGGGGCGCGGAAAGGTCGAGGACACGCTCCCCGGCGAATCCTGCGAGCGCGTCCTCGAGTACATGAACTACGACCGGACGGAGATCCTCGACTCCATCAACAAGCAGCTTCGCCGGGTGACCAACCGTCCCGTGAAGAAGGACGAGGTCCAGCGGATCTACAAGGAGTTCGAGGCCATGTTCCCGAGGTACACCTACCTGGAGCGTTGA
>JBBRDK010000153.1:0-6171 GCA_038203955.1 Thermoanaerobaculia bacterium
CGCTCAACGCTCGACGCTCGACCGCCGCGCGCCTCACCGCGCGGCGAGTTTTTTGTACTTGATTCGATGCGGCTGGTCGGCTTCCATGCCAAGCCTGCGCTTTCGATCGGCCTCGTAATCCTGGTAGTTGCCTTCGAACCACACCGTCTGACTGTCGCCCTCGAACGCGAGGATGTGAGTCGCGATCCGGTCGAGAAACCAGCGGTCGTGGCTGATGACGACAGCGCACCCGCCGAATTCGAGAAGCGCGTCCTCGAGCGCCCGCAGGGTGTCGACGTCGAGGTCGTTGGTCGGCTCGTCCAGGAGGAGGACGTTGCCGCCCTTCTTCAGCGTGCGCGCCAGGTGAAGGCGGTTGAACTCGCCCCCCGAGAGATCGCCGATGCGCTTCTGCTGGTCGGACCCTTTGAAGTTGAACATCGAGACGTAGGCGCGCGACGGGATCTCGCGCTTCCCCACGATGATGCGGTCCTGACCGCCCGAGATTTCGTCGTGGACGGACTTCGCGGGATCCGGCCGGTCCCGATCCTGGTCGACGTAGGAGGCAACGACGGTTTCGCCCACGACGAGCTTGCCGGCGTCGGGCTTCTCCTGCCCCATGATCATCTTGAAAAGCGTCGTCTTGCCCGCGCCGTTGGGCCCGATGATCCCGACGATGCCGCCCCGCGGCAGATCGAAGGTCAGATCCTCCATCAGCAGCCGGTCGCCGTAGGACTTTCGGACTTTCTCCGCCCGGACGACGACGTCTCCGAGGCGGGGACCGGGGGGGATGAAAAGGTCCGCCGTCTCGCCGCGCGCCTCCGGACCCTTGTCGGCCAGCAGCGTCTCGTACTTTTCGAGCCGCGCCTTGCTCTTGGCCTGCCGCGCGCGGGGGGACATCTTCACCCACTCGAGCTCGCGTCTCAACGTCCGCCGCTTGGCGGATTCCTGCTTCTCTTCCATCTCGAGCCGCTGTTCCTTCTGCTCGAGCCAGCTCGAGTAGTTGCCCTCCCACGGGATGCCCGCGCCGCGGTCGAGCTCGAGGATCCATCCCGCGACGTTGTCGAGGAAGTAGCGGTCGTGGGTGACGGCGACCACCGTGCCCGGGTATTCCGCGAGGTGCCGCTCGAGCCAGGCGACCGATTCCGCGTCGAGGTGGTTCGTCGGCTCGTCTAAGAGGAGCAGGTCCGGGCGCTCCAGGAGGATCTTGCACAGCGCGACGCGGCGCCTCTCGCCGCCCGAGATCTTCGTGACGTCGGCGTCGGCGGGGGGAAGCCGCAGAGCGTCCATCGCGATCTCGAGCTGCCGGTCGAGCTCCCAGGCGTTGGTCGCTTCGATGGCGTCCTGAACGCGCTGGTACTCCGCCATCAGCTTTTCGCTCTCGGCGTCCGTGAGCTCTTCCGCCATCTTCTCGTTCAGCTCGTCGAACCGCTTCAGGAGGCCGCGCGTCCCGGCGACCGCCAGCTCGACGTTGCCGAGGACGTCCTTGCTGGTGTCGAGCCGCGGGTCCTGCGGGAGAAACCCGATGCGCGTCCCCTCGGCCGGCGCGGCGTCTCCCGCGAAGTCGTGGTCGACGCCCGCCATGATCCGGAGCAGGGTCGACTTGCCTGCGCCGTTCAACCCGAGGACGCCGATCTTGGCCCCCGGATAGAAGGAGAGATAGATCCCCTTCAGAATCTCGCGCTGCGGAGGGACGACCTTCCGCAGGTTTTGCATCGTGAATATGTATTGATGCGCCATAAGAACCGCGCAGTGTATATCGGTGATGGGCGAAGGGCGAGGAGCGAGCCGGAATGCATACGGCGCGCCTCACGCGACGACGATTTCGCCGTTCGCCGTTCGCCTTACGCCATTCCCCCCGGTAGTCCGGCCCTTCTGGTCGGGCCTTGCGCTCAGCAATTCCGCTGAGGTGCCCGGGGTCCTGCTAGGCGGTATGATCCGGCATCGCCTGAAGCAGCTGAAAACTGAAAATGCGTCGCCGAGCGCAGGGAGAATGTCCGTGAAACTCACTGTGACGCCTTCGCCACTGCAGAAGTCCGCTTCGCACGCTTCTCGAGGGAATTGGATGCGAAGCCTGACCAGACCGGGCATCCTGAAACGGGGTCTTCCCCTTTTAGGGATGGCCGCGATGGCTCTGGTCCCTGTCCAGAGCGCGGCGCGCGAGAGGACCCCCGGAACATCCGAGACTCCGGTCACGAGCGAGAAACGAGTCCGAGAAGGGCTTTCGCACCTGCACGTTCCCTTCATCGCCAATGCGGGGCAGACAGATTCCGCGGTGGCCTTCTATGCGCCGACGTTCGCCGGCACGGTCTTCGTCACGCGGGACGGCCGGATCGTCTACTCGCTGCCGGGGAAAAAAGCCTCGGCGTCGGGGTCGAGCAGGCGGTCCGCGGGCAGGAAGCCCGGCTGGTCGCTCACGGAAACCGCGGTGGGCGGAAGAGTCTGTCCGAGCGCAGGCGATGCGGGCGTCCACCCGTGTCAGCTACTTCCTGGGCAATGACCCGGCGCGCTGGAGGAGCGGACTCGATACCCTCGAAGACGTCTCCCTCGGGGAAGTCTGGCCCGGGATCGTGGTCAAGCTCCGGGCGCAGGGCAGGAGTGTCGAGAAGCTCTTCACGGTCCAGCCGGGTGCCGATGCGTCCCGGATCCGGATGAGCGTGGCAGGCGCGCGGCGGCTGCGAACGGATCGGGCCGGTGCGCTCCTTGCGTCCACGGGACCTGGAGACGTGACGTTCACTGCGCCGGTGGCTTATCAGGAACGGGGTGGCGTGCGACGCGAGATCGATGTGGCCTATGACGTTCGTGGCCTCAGCTACGGCTTCCGTCTGGGTGCCCATGATCCTGCGCTGCCGGTGGTGATCGATCCTCTGCTGCAGGCGACGTACCTGGGCGGGAGCGGGAACGACCAAATTTCCGGTGTGGCGATCCATCCGACGTCGGGTGAGGTGTACGTGGCCGGCGCTACGAGCTCAACGAATTTCCCCGGGACGACGGGAGGGGCGCAGCCGGCGGTGGGAGGGGTGGTGACGCCGGAGGGCCTTGCTTTCAGTGACGCTTTCGTCGCGCGTTTGAACGCGACCCTGACGACTCTCAACCAGGCGACGTACCTGGGCGGAAGCGCCTCCGACGCCGCTTACGCTCTGGCGATCCATCCGACGTCCGGTGAGGTGTACGTGACCGGGCTAGCGGGATCTACGGATTTCCCCGGGACGACGGGTGGGGCGCAGCCAGCGAGTGGCGGCGGCAATGACGTCTTCGTCGCGCGTTTGAACGCGGCCCTGACGACGCTCGGCAAGGCGACGTACCTGGGCGGGAGCGGGTACGACGTCGCTTACGCTCTGGCGATCCATCCGACATCGGGTGAGGTGTACGTGACCGGGTACACGACCTCTACGAATTTCCCCGGGACGCTGGGCGGGGCGCAGGCGGCGAGCGGCGGCGGCGACGACGTTTTCGTCGCGCGTTTGAACGCGGCCCTGACGGCGCTCGGCCAGGCGACGTACCTGGGCGGGAACCAAGCCGACGCCCCCAGCGGTCTGGCGATCCATCCGTCGGGTGAGGTGTACGTGACCGGTTACACGGACTCTCCGAATTTCCCCGGCAGGTTCGGAGGGGCGCAGGATTTCCTTGCCGGCGTTGATGACGCTTTTGTCGCGCGTCTGAACGCGGCCCTGACGACGCTCGGCCAGGCGACGTATCTGGGCGGGAACTTTTCCGACGGCGCTACCGCTCTGGCGATCCATCCCGGGTCGGGTGAGGTGTACGTGGCGGGGTCTACGAACTCAACGAACTTCCCCGGGACGACGGGTGGGGCTCAGGCGGGCAACGGCGGCGGTTTTAACGACGCCTTCGTCGCGCGTTTGAATGCCGCCCTGACGAGCGTCGGCGGGGCCACGTACCTCGGCGGGAGCGGGAGCGACGTCGCACTCGCTATGGCGATTCAACCGACGTCGGGTTCGGTGTACGTGACCGGGTCAACCGAGTCTACGAATTTTCCCGGGACGGCGGGTGGGGCGCAGGCGGCCAGTGGCGGCGGCAACTTCAAAGATGCTTTCGTCGCGCGTTTGAATGCGGCCTTGACGACGCTCCGCCAGGCGACGTACCTGGGCGGGAGCGACCTGGACCGCGCCTTCGCTCTCGCGATCCATCCGACGTCGGGAGAGCTGTACGCAGCCGGGGGCACGTTCTCAACCAATTTTCCCGGGACCACGGGTGGGGCGCAGCCCGCGTACGGCGGCGGATTCACGGAGGCCTTCGTCGCGCGCTTGACCGCCGACCTGCTGTTTCGGGCGCAGGGGGATTTTGACGGGAACGGGAGCATCGACATTCTCTGGCGCAATGTTTCGACGGGCGAGAACACGATCTGGCGGATGAGCGGGAACAACGTCATCGGGTTCGGCGCGATTCCCACGATCCCGGACCAGAGCTGGCAGATCGGTGGAGTCGGGGATCTGAGCGGGGACGGGTTGAGCGACATCGTCTGGCGGAACAACACCACGGGACAAAACACGATCTGGGTGATGAACGGAGCCGCACTGGCCTCTCAGGCACCGTTGCCGCCGGTCGGCGATGTGAACTGGAGGATCCGCGCGATCGCGGACTTCAATGGAGACGGCAAAGCGGATCTGCTGTGGCGCAATATCGCAACGGGCGCCAACACGGTGTGGTTCATGAACGGGTCTGCGGTGACCGGGGTCGCGCCGGTTCCGACAGTCGTGGACGTCAACTGGGAGATCGACGGGGCGGCAGACTTCGACGGAGACGGCAAGCCGGACATTCTCTGGCGCAATCTCGCGACGGGGCAGAACACGCTGTGGCTGATGAACGGAACCGTCGTGAAGTCTCTGGCGGCCGTCCCCCCGGTCACGGATCTGAACTGGCGGATCGGGGGTGTCGGCGACTACACGGGCGATGCCCAGCCGGACATTCTGTGGCGCAACATCGCAACCGGACAGAACACCGTCTGGACGATGAGCACGACCCAGGTCGTCGGCGCGATCCCTGTACCGAGCGTCCCGGATCTGAACTGGAGAATCGCGGGACCGCGGTAGGGAAATCCGGCAGCTCGGACCGGGATCGGAAACTCTCGGTCCGAGCTGCCGATTATTTCGAGAGCTCGTTCTTGAGTCTCTCTCGAGTCAGGCGATGTCCCCTGGAAGGCCCGGTTTCCGCAGTCCGGCTCTCTCTCCGATGTTGATCCCCATCGTCCCGAGCAGCTTCTCTTCGAAGCGGGCGTTCTCGAAGCCGGCGTCCCGCATCATGTCGCGCACGCCGACCTGCCCCGGATAGCGGGCGAGCGACTCGGGGATGTAGAGGTAGGTCTCGGGATCGCGGTGGAAGAGCCAACCGACGGCGGGCATCATCGTGCGGAGAAACGCGCGGTACAAGGCGCTGGCGATCGCGTTGCGCGGCTTCCCGAAGTCGAGGATCACGCACCGGCCGCCGGGGGCGAGCACCCGGCGCATTTCGCGGAGCGCCGCGGCGGGGTCCGCGATGTTCCGCAGCCCGTAGCCGACCGTGATCACGTCGAAGCTCCCGTCCGGGAAGGGCAGCCGCAGCGCGTCTCCGTTCACGAACCCCGCCTCCCGGCCGTCCCGGATCTCCCTCCGCCTTCCGACCGCGAGCATGGGAAGTGTGAAATCGAGGCCGACAACCTTCGCGGTCGGGCCCGCTATTTGCTCCGCGAGGAACGCCATGTCGCCCGTTCCGCAGCAGAGGTCGAGCCAGCGCCCGAGGGGCCCCGGACGCTCCGCGGCCAGCCGCACCGTCCGTCTCTTCCAGCGGCGGTGCATCCCGAAGCTCATCACGTCGTTGACGAGGTCGTAATGCCAGGCCAGCCGCGAGAACATCTCCCGGACCTTCGGGGCGCGCTGTTCATCGTAGGAGAGGTATTTGTTGGTCACCGCGGGGGGAACTCTAGTCGAGCCAAAGGGGTTACGGGTCAGGAACGCGCCTCCTCGAGCCCGAACTCTCGGGCCGGCGCTGCGAAACGACCGACTTCATTGTAAGGTTTTCAAAATGACGACCGAACAGAAACAGCATCGCGCCCCCACCGAAGCCGAAGCCCGCCAGGTGGCCGAGGACGCGCGCGAGTCCGAATGGACCGCGCCTTCGTTCCTGAAGGAAATCTTCCTCGGCAACTTCCGCCTCGATCTCGTGCACCCGTATCCCGCGAAGCCGGCCGAGCGCCCCGAG
>JBBRDK010000154.1:0-6143 GCA_038203955.1 Thermoanaerobaculia bacterium
GCGCCGTTCTGTTCGAGGATGGAGACGACGTCGAAGCGCCGCAGGCCGGGAGCCGGTCGGGCCCTCTGGAGCCACGCCTCGGCGGCGCGGTGGATCCGGCGCTGCTTCTCCTCGTTCACGGATTCTTCGGGGAGACCGAACCCCGCTCCCCCGCGTCCCTTCACCTCGATGAAGCAGAGAACGCGCCCCTCGATCGCGATGAAATCGATCTCTCCCGGCCCCGCGCGGAAGTTACGGTCCAGGATCCGGTAGCCCTCGCGCCGGAGGTGCCGCGCCGCGAGATCCTCCCACCGCTGGCCCGCGCCTCGCGAGCCCCGCATGGCCCGCGCCCCGCGCCGCAGAGAGCCGAGCTCCGCGAGCAGGCCGCGAACGATCCGGCGCAGGCGCATCTCTCCTGAATTGTCACGAGAGA
Source organism: Thermoanaerobaculia bacterium (assembly GCA_038203955.1). Lineage (GTDB taxonomy): Bacteria > Acidobacteriota > Thermoanaerobaculia > UBA5066 > Gp7-AA6 > JALYUA01. The sequence continues at coordinate 413 of JBBRDK010000154.1, forward strand.
CCGCGCCCGGCGCCTACGTTGTTTTCTACGACCGCGCGAACCCGATCCTGTGAGCTGACAGCTGAGAGCTAGAACCCCGGCGTGGGCACCACGCCGGGAGCGGTGATCGAGCCGGGGACGGGGGCCTGGCTGCACAGCCGCACTTTGCCGCCGCGGTCGCTGTGGTACTCGTACGTCGCATCGCGCACGCGAAGGACGACCCGGTAGCCGGGCGTCAGCACGTTCGTGCACTTCTCACCCGTTCGCCCGCAGCCGAGACACGAGTCGTTCCACGTCACGTCGTCCTGGCTGACTCCGGCGATGTCGGCCTTGGGAGAATGAATCTGGTCGTGCAGCGCGTCCACCGCTTCATTGAACGCGTGCTGGCGGGACTTGCTCACGTCCCCGCCCTCCGCCGAAGAAGGCGGCGGCGGCACGCTGCGAGCGCAGGCCGCGAGCGCAACGGTGACTCCGAGAATCAGGGTTCCGGTCAGCAATTTCATGGGGCAAACTCCTCCGTGCCTGAATTCTTTGCAAGGGCGGTGCCGGGAAGCGACGCTATCAGCTATCAGCTATCAGCTGTCAGCTTGGCAGCCTGGAACCGGGAAACGGGAGCCGAGCGACCAACGGGAGCGAGACGGACGCGGTACTCCGCGTTCAACTCGTTCGGGAATCGGGAATCGAAGAACCAACCACCGTCTCGGGATCGCATGGACGCTCAACGCTGAACGCTCAACGCTCGACGCTTCTCTCAACCATCGACCGCCTCGCCAGCTCGAGAACGTCGAAGGGCTTCGTCTCCACCCCGAGCTCCTCCCTGGCGTTTCCGATCATGACCATGCAAAAGGGGCATGAAACGCCGACCGAGTCGGTCTTCGCTTCCGCGATCTCCTGCATGCGCGTCTGGTTGATGCGGGTGCCGATCTTCTCCTCCATCCACATGCGCCCGCCTCCCGCGCCGCAGCACAGGCCGTTCTGCTTCGATCGCGCCAGCTCCTGAAGGCGCAGGCCGGGGATCGCCTCCAGGATCTGGCGGGGGGCGTCGTACACGTCGTTGTAACGGCCCAGGTAGCAGGGATCGTGGAACGTGATCGACTCGTCGATGCGGTTCTCGAGGCGGATCCGCCCTTCCGCGATGAGCGAGGACACGAGCTCGGTCCCGTGGAGCACCTCGTATCGGCCTCCGAATGGCGGGTACTCGTTCTTGATGACATTGAAGCAGTGCGGACAGTTCGTGACGATCTTCTTGATTCCGTAACCGTTCATCGTCTCGACGTTCTGCTGCGCCAGGATCTGGAAGAGGTACTCGTTGCCCATGCGGCGCGCGGAATCGCCGTTGCACGTTTCCTCGGTGCCGAGGATCGCGAAGCGGACGCCCGCGGACGTCAACAGGTCGACGAGGGCGCGGGAGACCTTCTTCGCCCGGTCCTCGTACGAGCCGGCGCAGCCGACCCAGAAGAGGACGTCGACGGGGCTTCCCTCCGCCTCCGCCATCGTCATGACGGGCAGGTCTTTCGCCCAGTCCGCGCGGGACGAGGCCGCCATCCCCCAGGGATTCCCGTTGGTCTCCATGCCGCGGAACGCCGTCTGCATCTCCTTCGGGAACTCCGCCTTCTCGAGCACGAGGTGCCGGCGCATCTCGATGATCTTGTCGACGGCCGGGATGATGAAGACGGGGCACGCGGACGTGCAGTACCCGCACGTGGTGCACGCCCAGATCGTGTCCTCCGTCACCCACCCGCCGATCAGGTCCTTGCGGGGCGCGGGCGGGCTATCGCCGCCCCGGCCGGACTGCGCGGCCAGGATCTCCGGGGTCGCGTCGTAGACCGCATCGCGCAGTGTCGCGATGAAGACGCGCGGGTCGAGGGGCTTCCCGGTCAACGCCGTCGGGCAGACCACGCGGCAGCGGCCGCATTCCGTGCACGTGTAGCCGTCGAGCATCGACTTCCACGAAAGGTCCTCGACCCGCGACACCCCGAACCGCTCGGAGTTCTCGAGGTCAGGGGTGCCGAGGCGGCCCATCGGCTCGAGCTTCATCAGGAAGATGTTGGGCACCGAGGCGAGGATGTGAAAGTGCTTCGAATACGGGAGGTAGTTCGCGAAGAAGAGGAGATCCGCCAGGTGGATCCACCAGCAGGACTCGTAGATCGCCTGCAGCGTGGCCGGCGCAGTCCCGCGGAAGGCGCGCGATACGGCGGCGACCGCGGGAGACCACGTGAGATCGAACGCCGTGGGATTCAGGACCGACCGGGCCCCGTCGGCGACGAGATCCGTCGCCATCAGGAGAGCGATCAGGAACAGGATGAACCACGCGTCGAGCGTCAGATCGAGTCGCGGCGGACGGGCGAAGGCGCGGCGGAAAACGGCCATCGCGACTCCGACGAGGACGAGGACCTCGAAAACGTCCTTCACGAGCGTGTAGGTGTTGCCCGCCGCGCCCGGGAGGAGGACGAACCCCGGAATGAGGCCCTCGACGACGAGTGAGAGCGATCGGACGACCAGCACGACGAACCCGCCGAAGATCAGGATGTGGAAGATGCCCGCGTAGAGATCCCGGAACATCCTCTTCTGCGCGAACGCGTACTCGATCGTCCTGCGGATTCGGAGCGGAATGCGGTCGAAGCGGTTCTCGGGTGCGCCCGCGAGAAGGACGCGGATCCGGCGAGCGACGGAGTACACGAACGCGAGGATAGCGATGGTGACGAGCGCGCCGAAGACGACGCGCCCGAGAAGTCCGGCGATCACGCGGTCGGTGGGGATGGAATCAGTCATGAGTTATCAGTTATCAGTTATCAGTTATCCGTCGAGCTAAGGACCGGCTGCGACTGAAAACTGAGAATGGAAAACTATTCCGCCTTCGCCGCGCGCACCGCCTTCGCGAGCTCGGGAACGGTCTGAAAGATGTCACCCACGATTCCGTAGGTGGCGACCTGGAAGATCGGCGCCTCGGGATCCTTGTTCAGGGCGACGATCACTTTCGACGTTCCCATCCCCGCGAGATGCTGGATGGCTCCCGAGATTCCGGCGGCGACGTAGAGGGTCGGGGACACCACCTTGCCCGTCTGCCCCACCTGGTGCTGATGGTCGATCCAGCCCGCGTCGACGACGGCGCGGGACGCCCCGAGCGCCGCGCCGAGCGCCTCCTGGAGATCGCGCACCATCGGCCAGTTCTCGGGGCCCTTGATCCCGCGCCCGCCCGACACGATCACGTCGGCCTCCGCCACGTCGATCTCTTTCGTCTCCGAGGCCTCGATGCGGACGACGCGGGCCCGGGGAGCGACCTCGAAAGGCTCCAGTGCCTCGACGCGCGGTTCGGCCGCCTCCTGCGCCTCCGCGGGGAACACGTTCGGACGCGTCGTCGCGATCTGGATCGGCGAAGCGCCGCAATCGACCTCCGCCCGCGCCTTGCCCGAGTAGACGGGCCTCGAGCCGACCAGACGATCTCCGTCGAGATGGAGGTCCATCACGTCGGCGAGGACCCCGGAGTCGTGCCGAGCGGCGAAGCGCGGAGCCACGTCCTTGCCCATGGACGTGGCGGCGACGAGAACGGCCCCGGGAGATTCCTTGCGGGCGGCGGCGTCGAGGGCGCCGACGTATCCTTGGCTGCTGTAGAGGGCGAGCTCGTCACTGTCTGCGACGTAGACGACCCCGGCGCCGTACCGCCCGAGGTCTTTCACGAGCGCCCCGACGCCCTTGCCGGCAAGGACGGCCGCGACGGGCCCGCCGGCCAGCCGCCGGGCGAGGGAGAGCGCCTCGAGCGACGCCTTGCGCACCTTGCCGTCCCGCTGTTCGATGAAGACGAGGAATTTACTCAAATTACCTTCGCCTCTTCCCGCAGGAGCCGCACCAGCTCTTTCGCGGCGGCGGCGGGGTCGTCGGCGGGAATCAGCTTCACGGCCTGACGGGGAGCGGGAAGAGAGAGCTTGCGCCAGCGCGCCTTGGCGGCGCCGGGATCCGCCTCGGGGACGCCGAGATCCGCGAGCTTTTTTTCCGCTATGGGCTTCTTCTTCGCCCCCATGATTCCCTTGAGCGAGGCGTAGCGCGGCTCGTTCAAACCCTTCTGTGCCGTCAGGATCGCGGGGAGAGAGCACTCCACGATCTCGTGCGCTCCCTCGATCTCACGGCTCGCGGTCACCTTGCCCTCCCCGACGTCGAGATGGACGACGTTCGCCACGTGGGGCAGATTCAGCAGCTCGGCGGTCATCGCTCCCACGAGGGACTCGTCGGGACCGACGCCCTTCTGCCCGAACCAGAAGAAGTCGAACTTCGCCGCCTTAGCGACCGCGGCCAGAGCCTTCGCGACGCCGAGCGCGTCCAGATTTTTCGTCTCGCCGGTGTCGACCCAGACGGCGTCGTCCGCTCCGCGCGCCAGGCATTCCCGCAGGCCCGTCTTCACCCGCTCCGGCCCGACCGACACGACCGTGACCGTCCCGGCGCCTCTCGCCTCCCGGATCTTCAGAGCCTCCTCGAGACCGTATTCGTCGTACGGCGAGACGATCCATTTCACGTCGGATTCGTCGATCGAGCTTCCGTCCGGGCCGATCTTGATCTTCGATTCGGTGTCGGGAACATAGGCGATCGCGACGAGCGAATTCATGGATGCGAGGGCTCCTGGTTCCGAAGGCGCGCGGTCAATCGGGTCTCTTCAGGATCAGGCTTCCGTTGGTTCCGCCGAACCCGAAAGAGTTCGAGAGCGCGTACCGGACCGGCGCCCGGCGCGCTTCGTTGGGGACGTAGTCGAGATCGCACTCGGGGTCGGGGGTCTCGTAGTTGATCGTCGGAGGGAGGACCTGGTGGTACACCGAAAGCGCGCAGATGCCGGTCTCGAGCCCGCCCGCCGCGCCGAGCAGATGCCCCGTCATGGATTTCGTCGACGAGACGGCCAGCTCATAGGCATGGGCCCCGAAAACCGTCTTGATCGCGAGCGTCTCGGCCTTGTCGCCCGCGGGCGTCGAGGTCCCATGCGCGTTGATGTAGTCGATGGCTTCCGGCGGGATGCCCGCGTCCGCGAGCGCGTTTTTCATCACCCGCGCCGGACCGTCGCCGTCCTCGGACGGGGCCGCGATGTGAAACGCGTCGCCCGAGAGGCCGTATCCGACGAGCTCCGCGTAGATCCGGGCGCCGCGGCGCGTAGCCCCTTCCATCTCTTCCAGGATGACGAGGCCCGCGCCCTCGCCGATCACGAACCCGTCGCGGTCCTTGTCCCAGGGGCGTGACGCGCGCACCGGCTCGGCATTGCGGGTGGAGAGCGCCCGCATCACGGCGAAACCGCCGACGGCGAGCGGGGTGATGACCGCCTCGGTCCCGCCGGCGATCGCCGCGTCGGCATCGCCATACTGGATCATCCGGTACGCTTCGCCGACGGCGTGGGCGCCCGTCGTGCAGGCCGTCACCGTCGAGAGGTTCGGCCCCTTCATCCCGTAGCGGATCGAGATGTTGCCGGCCGCCTCGTTGACGATGAGGCCCGTGATGAAGAAGGGCGAGATCACTTTCGGGTTGCCGCCGGTCTCGACAAACCGGCGCTGGGTCTCCTCGATCAGCGGCAGGCCGCCGATCCCGGACCCGACGACCACGGCGATCCGCTCGCGATTCTCGTCCGTCACCGGCAGCCCGGAATCCTCCATCGCGAACTGCGCCGCCCCCATCGCGTAGTGGATGAAGGTGTCCATCTTCTTGATCTCCTTCTTCTCGATGTAGAGAGAAGGATCGAAGTTCTTGACCTCCGCGGCAATGCGGCAGGCGAGCCGGGAGG
>JBBRDK010000155.1:0-5868 GCA_038203955.1 Thermoanaerobaculia bacterium
CCGACCAGGGAGACTTCTCGACGGCGGGCTCCGCCAACGTCGTGTATGCGAACTTTCTCGAAAGCGGGATCGCCCGGATCGGAGGCGGCGCCGAGGGATACGGCCGGGCGCTGTTCGCGCAGTCGCCGAAAGTCGGCCCCGGCACTCTTCTCTACGCGCTGGAGGTAGTCCGCAACGACGGTCCGTGGCTCCTTCCGGATCGGACGCGCAAGTACAACGGTGTTCTCCGCTACAGCGTTCTGAACGACGACGGAGGGCTCTCGGTTACCGCGATGGGATATCGGAACCGCTGGAGCTCGACGGATCAGGTGCCCGACCGCGCCGTCTCCACCGGGCTCATCTCCCGCTTCGGAGCGATCGACCCGACCGACGGAGGCGAAACTCACCGCTACAGTCTCTCGGCGGACTGGGAGCGTCGCGGGGAGAGCTCCGTCACGCGCGTGACCGCGTACGCCGTCGACTACCGCCTGAAGCTCAGCTCGAATTTCACTTATTTTCTGGACGATCCGGTCAACGGTGACCAGTTCCAGCAGCGCGACCGGCGCGTCATCTCCGGGCTGAAGGCCAGCCGGCAGTGGATCTCGTCTTTGCTGGGGATGGAAGCGGAGAGCACCGTCGGGATCCAGGCGCGCAACGACAACATCGTTCAGGACGGTCTCTTCCATACCAGGGCGCAGGAAATCCTGGACACCGTCCGCGACGACCACGTCGTCCAGACGAGCGGATCGCTCTACGCGCAGACGAGCCTTCGTTGGGGGCCGAAGGTGAGAACGATTCTCGGTTTGCGGGGCGATCTCTACCGGTTCCGCGTCGCGAGCGACACCTCTGCGAACTCCGGCGACCGAACGGCGTCGCTCGCGAGCCCGAAGCTCTCGGTCGTCCTCGGTCCCTGGGCGAACACCGAGCTCTACGGCAACCTCGGCTACGGCTTCCACAGCAATGACGCGCGCGGGGCGACGATCACCGTGGATCCGAAGACGGGCGACCCGGTCGATCGCGTGACGCCGCTCGTCCGCGCGAAGGGCGGGGAGCTCGGCGTCCGCAGCGTCGTGCTCCCGCACCTCCAGACGACACTCGCCCTCTGGGGACTCGACGTCGGATCGGAGCTCGTCTTCACCGGCGACGCCGGAACCACGCAGGCGAGCCGGCCGAGCCGCCGATCTGGGGTCGAGTGGGCGAACTTCTACACGCCGGTCCCGTCGCTGACCCTGGATCTCGACGTCTCGGCGTCGAGGGCTCGATTCCGGGATTCGGCGCACGCCGGCGACCGCATCCCGGGCGCGATCGAGACGGTCGTCTCCGCCGGCGTCGCGCTGGAGCCGGGAGAGGGCGTCTTCGGCAGCCTGCGGCTGCGGTATTTCGGACCGCGGCCCCTGATCGAGGACAACAGCGTCCGGTCGAAGTCGTCGACCCTGCTCTCCGCGCAGGTCGGATACCAGCTCCGGCACGGTGTGCGCGTCGGACTGGACGTCTTCAACATCTTGAACGAGCGGTCGAGCGACATCGACTACTACTACGCTTCTCGCCTTCCGGGAGAACCGAAGGACGGCGTGAACGACATTCATTCGCATCCCGCCGAGCCGCGGACGGCGCGGGCCTTCGTCTCCTACGGGTTCTAGGAGTTCAGAGTTGAGAGTCGAGAGTTGAGCGTCGGGAGTCCCGAAGCGAGAGGCATCCGCGCCCTTTTCCTCCTGGGTTTCCTGATCGCCGGCGCGGCGGCCCTCGACGCGCACGAGCTCGGGACGATTCGCACGACGGTACGATTTTTCCGAAACGGAACCTGGACGGCCGACGTCACGATCGATCGCGAGCATCTCCCGCCCGGCTTCGGCGCGGGCGGCGCTTCCCCTGCCGGCCCGGCGCGGATCGAAGACCTTCCGAAGGCGCTTCCGCCGCAGGCGGTCTCCGCTCTGACGACGATCGCGGACGACTCAGGCGCGTTCTTCGATGGGCGCCGCGTCCAGCCGGGGCGCCGATCGTGGGTGCCGTCGACACGGCCGGACGCGGAGTGGAAGCTCCGCCTCTCCGGCTCGATTCCGGGCGGCGCGCGCACCTTCGCATGGAAGAGCGACGCCCGTCTCGGGTCTTACCTGCTGACGGTGTGGACGGAAGGGGACGCCTCGCCTCAGCGGATCTGGCTCGAAGGGGGAGAGCAAAGCTCGCCGCTGACTCTGCGGGCGTCCGTCGTTCCTCCGACGCGGGCCCAGGTCGCGATCCAGTATCTGAAGCTCGGTTACACGCACATCCTGCCGAAGGGGACCGATCACATCCTCTTCGTGCTCGGGATCTTCCTTCTCTCCGTTCGCCTCCGTCCCGTGCTGCTGCAGGTGACGGCCTTCACCGTGGCGCACACCATCACGCTGGCGCTCACGATCTACGGAGTCGTCTCGCTGCCGGCGTCCTTCGTCGAGCCGGCGATCGCGATCTCAATCGTCTACGTGGCCGTCGAGAACGTGCTTCGGCCGACGCTCTCGCCGTGGCGGATCGCGCTCGTCTTCGCCTTCGGGCTTCTCCACGGGATGGGGTTTGCCGGGGTCCTGTCGCAGCTCGGCCTGCCACGATCCGAGTTTCTGCCGGCCCTGCTGAGCTTCAACGCCGGGGTGGAGCTCGGCCAGCTGACCGTGATCCTGGCCGCGTTTCTCCTGATCGGCCTCCCTTTCCGGCACAAGCACTGGTACCGCCGCCGGATCGTCATCCCGCTGTCGCTGGCGATTGCGGCGGTCGGCCTCTTCTGGGCGGTGCAGAGACTTGCCGCCGCCGCCGCCGGCGGCCGGTAGGGGCAGGTGGGAGGCGGGAGGCGCGGGCCGGAAATCGGGAGCCGAGCGACCAAAGGGAGCGAGACGGCCGCGGTACTCCGCGGTCAACTAGATCGGGAATCGAAGGACAACCCCCTCACCGTTCGCTTTCGCCCAGCGCCCAGCGCCCAGCGCCTAGCGCCGTACGCCCCCTCCGGACTGAAAACTGAGAACTGACGACTGAAAACTGATCTACACATTGAATCGGAACAACATCACGTCGCCGTCCTCGACGACGTAGTCGCGGCCCTCCTGGCGAACGAGGCCCTTCTCGCGGGCGGCGGCCATCGAGCCGTTGGCGACCAGGTCGTCGTAGGCGATCGTCTCCGCCTTGATGAAGCCCTTTTCGAAGTCGGAGTGGATCACCCCGGCGGCAGCGGGCGCCGTGTTCCCGGCGTGGATCGTCCACGCGCGGGCTTCCTTCTCGCCGGCGGTGAAATAGGTCCGCAGCCCGAGCAGGTGGTACGCGGCGCGTATCAGGGCTCCGACGCCCGATTCCGCGACGCCGAGCCCCGCGAGGTAGTCCTGCGCGTCTTCCGGGGGAAGGTCCGCGAGCTCGGACTCGATCTGGGCCGAAATGACGACGGCTTCCGCGCCGAGGTGGGTCTCCGCATACTTTCGCACCGCCTGAACGTGCGGCAGCGACTCCGCCGCCGCCAGGGCGTCTTCGGCCACGTTCGCCACGAAGAGCGTCGGCTTCGAGGTGAGAAGGAAGAGGCGCGACGCCGCGGCCTTTTCCTCGTCGTTCTCGAACGCCACCGTGATGGCCGGCTTCCCGGAATTCAAGTGCGGCAGGAGGCGGTCGGCCGCCGCCACCGTGGCGCGCGCCTCCTTGTCTCCCCCGCGGGCGATGCGCTCTGCCTTGTCGCGTGCCCGGGTCACGGTCTCGAGGTCCGCGAGGACGAGCTCGGTCGAGACCGTCTCGATGTCGGACAACGGATCGAGAGCGCCGGAGACGTGGACGATGTCGCGATCCTCGAAGCACCGCACCACCTGGACGACCGCGTCGACCTCGCGGATGTGCTGGAGGAACTTGTTTCCGAGACCCTCGCCTTTGGAGGCGCCGCGCACGAGCCCCGCGATGTCGACGAATTCGATGGCGGCCGGGACGATCTTCGAGGTCTTCGCGATCCGCGCGAGCGGCTCGAGCCGGGCTTCGGGAACGGACACGACCCCGACGTTCGGTTCGATCGTGCAGAACGGATAGTTCGCCGCCTCCGCCTTTCGCGTGCGCGTCAAGGCGTTGAAGAGCGTGGATTTGCCGACGTTCGGCAGGCCGACGATTCCGGCGCGGAGCATGGGGCGAAGCTATCAGCTGTCACCTTCCGGCGTCGCGAGCCAGCCGTCGGGCTTCGATTCGGACCTCAGGCACGACGTCCCGCTCGACCTCTTGCATGCGCGAGGCCCCCGATACGGGTCCGGGTGGTTTCTCGAGACGGTCGCAACGGCCCTTCCGACGGAAGAATCCGACCTTCGCCGATTCCTCGCTCAGACAGATCCAAGAGCCTTTCTCAATCCGTACCCAATTAAGACCCTCCGGGAACGTCCCGGAGGCAGAATTGATTTTCAATCCACTCCGGAGGAACGATGACACCCCGAAAAGGCCTGATTGCTCTCGCCGCGGTCGCGGCGGCCTTTCTCTCCTCGGCGACGCCCGCGCCGGCTTCCAGCCACCGCGAGGCGCCGGCCATCACGAAGAGTCCCAAGGTGGACGGCACCGATTTCTACATGTTCCGCAGCTACGAGACCGGCCGCGCCGGCTACACCACGCTGCTCGCCAACTACCTTCCTCTTCAGGACGTTTACGGCGGGCCGAACTTCTTCATGCTCGACACGAACGCCGTCTATGAAATCAAGATCGACAACAATGGCGATGCGCTTCCTGACATCACCTTTCAGTTCCGGTTTCAACAGTTCCTCCGAGGTCTGTCGGTGCCGGTCGGCGGGCAGTCGATCCCGATTCCCCTGATCAACGCCGGCGGCATCGGGCCTGCGGCCACAGACCACCTCAACTTGAACGTAGTCGAAAAGTACACTCTCAGCGTCATCCGCGGTAAAAACGGCAATCCCGAGCCGGTCACGTTCGGGGGCGGCGGAACGAACTTCTTGAAACCGGTCGACCGGATCGGCGACAAGTCGATCCGTGACAACAACCCGACCGTCTACGGTCAATACGCCGACGATCACATCTATGAAGTCGCGATTCCGGGCTGCAGCGGGACCGGAAGGGTCTTCGTCGGACAGCGCCGCGAAGGCTTCGTCTTCAACCTTGCCGAGTCCTTCGATCTCTTGAACCTCAATCCCCTTGGCGCGCGCAACAGCCGGGCAAACGACCTCGCCGACAAGAACGTCACGACTCTCGCTCTCGAGGTTCCGACACCCTGCCTCGCGCTTCCAGGACAGCCGGTGATCGGAGGCTGGACGACGGCCAGCGTCCCGAAAAACGACTCCGGGGCGACCGGACCCCTTGTTCAGGTGTCCCGCCTGGGAAACCCTCTCGTGAATGAAATCGTGATCGGTCTGCCGGACAAGGACCGCTTCAACGCGAGCGAGCCGAAGGACGACGCCCAATTCGCCAAATACGTCACGAATCCGAGCTTCCCCGCGCTGGTCGAGATCCTGTTCCCGACGAAGAAGGCTCCCACGCTGTTTCCGCGAACGGACCTCATCCAGGTTTTCTTGACGGGCGTGCCTGCTTTGAACCAGCCGCCCGGTGTCGTCCCGTCGGAAATGCTCCGGTTGAATACCAGCATCGCGCCGAGGCCGGCTTCCACGCAGGACTCACTGGGTGTCCTGGCCGCCGATACGTCCGGATATCCCAATGGCAGGCGGCCGGGGGACGACGTCATAGACATCACGCTTCGCGTGGCGATGGGGGCGCTGCTGCCGCCTGCCGTCGCGCCCAACGGCCAGGAGCCGTACACCGACGGCGCCCTCGTGATGGCGACGATCGCATATTCACCCGACGGAAAGATCAGCGGCGATCCCGCGCTCCGGCTGTTCCGGGACCAGTTCCCCTATCTCCAGACTCCTCTCTCGGGCTCGCCGCAGCCCATCCACCCTTGAGCTGAGC
>JBBRDK010000156.1:0-5805 GCA_038203955.1 Thermoanaerobaculia bacterium
CGCTTCCGAGCTTCAGGGTCGTTGCCGCGAGCTGTGGAACTTCTACGGCCCCACGGAGACGACCATCTGGTCCGCGATCCATCCTGTCCGCGGAAAGATCGAGAGCGCGTCGGTCCCGATCGGCCGCCCGATCGCGAACACGCGGATGTACGTGCTCGATCCGGGCGGACACCCGGCGCCCGTCGGGATCCCGGGCGAGCTCTTCATCGGGGGCGCCGGCGTGGCGCTCGGGTACTGGAACCGGCCCGAGCTGACCGCGGAGAAGTTCGTTCCCGACCCGTTTGCGGGAGACGGCGGACGTCTCTACCGCACCGGAGACCTCGCGCGGTGCCGGGCCGACGGAACCCTCGAGTTTCTCGGCCGTCTGGACGGGCAGATCAAGCTGCGCGGCTTCCGCATCGAGCTCGGCGAGATCGAATCGGTCCTCCTTCAGCACGCCTCGGTGAGGGAGGCCGCCGTCCTCCTGCGAGACGGGCCGCGCGGAGACAGGCGGCTCGCCGCCTGGATTGTGCCCGCGTCGGGAGGCGCCGTCGTTCCCGAATCCCTGCGGGAGTTTCTGGCCGGCAAGCTGCCCGAATACATGGTGCCCTCCGCGTTCCTGCCGGTCGAGACGCTTCCGCTGACCCCCAACGGGAAGGTGGACCGCCGTGCCCTTGCGGCGCTCCCATGGCCGGGCGTTGCCGAGCCGGAGACGTTCGTCGCGCCGCGAAACGAGACCGAGCAGGCCCTCGCGGATCTCTGGAGCGGCGTTCTCGGCGTCGAGCGCATCGGCGTCGAGCAGAGCTTCTTCGACCTCGGCGGGCACTCTCTGCTCGCGACCCAGCTGATGTCCCGCATCCGCGACCGATTCGGGATCGACCTTCCCCTGCGGAGCCTGTTCGAGCGGCCGACGGTCGCGGGCCTGGCGGCGGAGCTCGCCCGGGAGGCTTCCCGGCCCGCCGCCGAACCGTCGATGCCCGCCGCGATCCTGGCGCCGATCGCGCGCGACCGGCGCCGGATGAAGCTCTCCGACCTCGAAAAGAGTTGATCCGATGGCCCTTCCGCCTCCCGAAACGATTCCCCTGGAAGCGTCGGATGCCGGTCCGGAGGTCTACGTCTTTCCGGCGAGCTTCGCCCAGGAGCGCCTCTGGTTCTTAGACCAGCTCGACCCGGCCTCACCTCTCTACAACATCCCCGGGGCCTGGTCGTTCGAGGGAGATCTCGACGTCGAGGCGCTGGCCGCGAGTTTCCAGGACATCGTCCGCCGGCACGAGGTCCTGAGGACGACGTTTCGAGTGTCATCGGGGCGGCCCGTTCAGGTCGTCGCGCCCTCGATGGTGATCCCGGTGCCCGTCGTCGACCTCACCACTCTTCCCGAGACCGAACGGCTCGAAGAGGCTCGCCGCCGCGCGGTCGAGGAAGCGCAGCGCCCTTTCTCGCTCGCGGAGGGGCCGCTCGTGCGGGTCGCGATTCTCCGGCTTGCCGAGCAGTCGCACGTGGTCCTCATGACCTTCCATCACATCGTGTTCGACGCCTGGTCCGCGGGCGTCCTGTTCCGCGAGCTCGAGGATCTTTATGCGGGCCGGCGGATCGGTTCCCCATCCCGCCTCTCGGACCTGCCGATCCAGTACGGCGATTTTGCCGAATGGCAGCGCGAGTGGCTGACGGGGGAGACCCTCGAGACCCAGCTCTCCTACTGGAAGAAGCAGCTTCTGGGGGCTCCGGGGCTGATCGAGCTGCCTGCGGACCGTCCGCGTCCCGCCGTCCAGTCGGCTCGCGGGGAAAGGTACCGCATCGTCCTGCCGCCCGCGCTCTCTTCCGAGCTGCGCGCTTTGAGCCGCCGCGAGGGCGTGACCCTGTTCATGACGATGCTCGCTGCCTTTCAGACGTTTCTGGCGCGCGTCACCTCCCAGTCCGATCTCGTGGTGGGTTCACCCATCGCGGGACGGAACCGGCGGGAGACGGAGGATCTGATCGGCTGTTTCGTGAACACGCTCGTGCTCCGGGCCGACGTGTCCGGCGACCCTCCCTTTCGCGAGCTCCTGCGGCGGACCCGCGACGTCGCTCTCGAGGCGCATGCCCACCAGGACCTCCCGTTCGAGCGGCTCGTCGAAGAGCTCAAGCCGGAGCGAAGCCTCGGTCACAGCCCGGTCTTTCAGGTGATGTTCGGCCTTCAGAACGCGCCGGCCGACGTCCGGGAGCTCTGCGGGGTGACCGTGCGCCCGTTCGCGGTCGGCCGGCCGTTGTCTCACTACGACCTCAGTCTCGACGTGACGGACCGCGAAGAGGGTCTGGGCTGCCTGTTCTCGTACAACACGGAGCTCTTCGACGCCGCCACGATCGAGCGGTTCGCCAGGCACTTCAGAACGATGCTCGAGCACGTCGTGGCGAATCCGGACGAGAGGGTCCTGAGGATCCCTCTCCTCTCGGCCGCGGAGCGGCGGCAGATCCTGACGGAATTCAACGACACGGCCAGGCCCTTCCCGAGCGACCGCTGCGTCCACCAGCTCGTCGAAGAGCAGGTGGTCCGGACTCCCGGGGCGGTCGCCGTCGTGTCCGCCGCGGCCCGCTGCACCTATTCCGAGTTGAACGCCCGGGCGAACCGCGTGTCGCATTTCCTGCGGCGGGGGGGCGTCGGACCGGACGTGCTCGTCGGCATCTGCATCGAGCGGTCCGTCGACCTCATCGTCGCGGTTCTCGCGGTGCTGAAGGCGGGCGGCGCCTACGTTCCGCTGGACCCCTCCTATCCCGCGGAGCGCCTCGCTTTCATGATCGAAGACAGCGGCGCCCCCGTCGTCCTGACCACCCAGAAGATGGCGCGGAACCTTCCCACCGGGGTCAGCCGCCTCGTCCGGCTGGACGCGGACGCCGCGGCGATCGCCGCCGAGAGCGACGCGAATCCGCCGCCGCTCTCCGATCCCGAGAACCTCGCCTACATCATCTACACCTCCGGTTCGACAGGAACGCCGAAGGGAGTGCAGATCCGGCACCGATCCGTCGTGAACTACACGACCTTCGCGAGCGAGAGGTTCGAGCTCGAGTCCACCGACCGCATTCTGCAGTTTTCGTCCATCAGCTTCGACGCGGCGGCAGAAGAGATCTTTCCCTGTCTGTCCCGAGGCGCGACCCTCGTGCTCCGCACCGACCTCATGCTCGAGTCCCCCCGGGTTTTTCTTCGCGCGTGCGGGGAGCTCGAGATCACGGTGCTCGATCTTCCCACCGCGTACTGGCACGAGCTCTGCGCGGGCCTGGGCGCGGAGCCGCTGCCGATCCCGAAGTCGCTGCGTCTCACGGTCATCGGAGGAGAAAAGGCGCTCGCCGACCGCGCCGCCCAGTGGCTGAACGCCGTCGGCGCCGAGATCCCTCTGTTGAACGGCTACGGCCCCACCGAGACGACCATCGCCGTGACCTTTTCCCGCCTGACCGCCGCCGTGCTGGCGGAAGGGCGCGACGTGTCGATCGGAAAGCCGGTCTCGAACGCCCAGGCCTACGTTCTGGACCGGAGGCTCGAGCCCGTTCCGATCGGCGTCGCGGGCGAGCTGCACATCGGGGGAGACGGGCTCGCGCGCGGTTACCTGAACCGCCCGGCGCTCACAGAGGAGAAGTTCATTCCGAGCCCGTTCGCGTCCGGGGCGCGGATCTACCGGACCGGCGACCGCGTCCGCTACCGCAGCGACGGCGAGATCGAGTACCTGGATCGGGTGGACGCGCAGGTCAAGGTGCGAGGTTACCGGATCGAGCTCGGCGAGATCGAGGCGGCTCTCCGGCGGGCGACCGGAGTCGCGGACGCCTTGGTCGTCGCCCACGGGGAGGCGCAGGACAAGCGGCTCGTCGCCTACGTGGTCCCGGCAGGAAACCCCGGGCCGAGTGCGGCCGACCTGAGGCAGCGCCTGTCGCGGACCATGCCCGACTACATGATCCCGTCGGTCTTCGTGAGCCTCGACGCGATTCCCCTGACGCCCACGGGGAAGGTCGACCGGCGCGCTCTTCCCGAGCCGGACACCGCGAGGCTCGAGGGCGGCCGGTCGTTCGTCGCGCCGCGCGACGAAGTCGAGACGAAGCTCGCTCGGATGTGGGAGGAGATCCTGCCCGTCGAGCGCGTCGGCATCCACGACAACTTCTTCGACCTCGGTGGCCACTCGCTGCTCGCGGTCCGTCTGTTCGCTCGCCTGCAGAAGGAGTTTGACCGCGAGATGCCGCTCGCCACGATCTTCCAGGCGCCGACCATCGAACAGCTCGCCGGGATCCTGCGGCAGGAGGGTTGGAAACCGTCCTGGACATCCCTCGTCCCGATCCAGCCCCGCGGGTCCCGGGTTCCCCTGTATTGCATCCACGCGGGCGGGGGAAACGTCCTCTTTTACATGGACCTGGCGCGCCGGCTCGGCCCCGACCAGCCCGTCTACGGCCTGCAGGTTCAGGGTTTAGACGGCGTTTCGCCGCGCGCGGAGCGCGTCGAAGACATGGCGGCCCACTACATAAAGGAGATCCGGGAGCTCCAGAGTCGGGGGCCATACCACATCGCGGCGTCGTCCTATGGTGGAATCATCGCGTTCGAAATGGCCCAGCAACTGCAGAAGCATGGTCACCAAATGGGCATTCTGGCCGTCTTCGATACATGGGGTCCCGACTATCCGAAGCAGCGTCCCACGCGGACGGCGGCGACCCGCTGGATTGAATTCGCCGAGCGCGTCGACCTTCACTTCGGAAACTTTCTCGCCTCGAAGGGGGCGCGCGGGAAGATCGGATATGTCACGACGAAATCGCGGGTGCTCGCAGGGAACATCTTGATCACGAATCGACGCCGGTGGGCGAAGATCCGTAAGGCGATGGGGTTGCCGCGCAAGCTCCGGGAAGTGGAAGAGGCGATCGGCAAGGCGAAGAATCGTTACGTACTGCAGCCTTATGCCGGAAAGCTGACGCTGTTTCGCGCGACCAAGCAGCCGGCGGGGTACGGGGAGGATCCGGATCTCGGATGGACCCGCGTCGCTCAGGGCGGCGTGGAGGTCCACCACGTGCCCGGGTACCACGGCGCGATCGTCCACGAGCCGCGGGTGCCGATCCTCGCAGAACAACTCACGCGTTGCCTGGACGAGTTCGCGGCGAAAAGATTGGCCGCCCCCGCATCGGCCGGGCGTCCGGAGGAGAACGATGGAGACGGTCGGCTCCAGACGAACACGGCCCTCTGATCCCGCCATGGGGTACGTCCCCGGAGGCGGAGCAGACGCGCGGCGGCGGGGCGAGAGAGCCGTAGCGTCCGAGGTGATCCCGCGGCGGGCCGATGCCACGCGGGCGCCGCTTTCGTTCGGGCAGCAGCGGCTGTGGTTTCTGGATCAGCTGGAGCCGGGGAACGTCCTGTACAACGTGACGCGGACGGTTCGTCTGCGCGGACCTCTGGATGTCGAGGCGTTGCGGCGGGCTCTGTTCGAGATCGTGGCGCGACACGAGGTCTTCCGGACGACGTTCCATGCCGCCGGCGGAGAGCCGTCATCGCGGATCGCGGCGCAGGGCTCGGTTCCGCTCGCCGTCACGGACCTGACCGCTCTCTCTCCGAGCGAGGGAGAGGAGGCGGCGGCGCGCGCCGCGCGGGAAGAGGAGCAGACTCGGTTCGACCTGGCGAACGGGCCGCTTTTCCGGGCGCGGCTGTTTCGGCTTGCCGGCGACGAGCACGTCTTCGTGATGGCCAACCACCACATCGTGAGCGACGCGTGGTCGGCGGGCATTCTCTTCCGGGAGCTCGGCGCGCTTTACGGAGCGTTTGCGAACGGGCGTCCGTCGCCGCTGCCGCCGCTGCCGGTGCAGTACGGCGATTTCGCGGAGTGGCAGCGC
>JBBRDK010000157.1:0-5730 GCA_038203955.1 Thermoanaerobaculia bacterium
CGCCCGCCGCGCGCAGCGCCTGGAGGCACTCCCGGAGGTGTTGGTCGCCCCGATAGTGGACGACGACCGCCGAAAGATCCGGAGGGGAGGACATGGCGCAGGGAGTTTACAGTCGCCCGCCGGCGCTCTCCCCTCCGGCGAACCCGAAAACGGAAAACTGAAAACTCAGAACTGACAACTCGGAACTGACAACTCATCTCTCCCTTCCCGTTAGCCGGCCCCAGACCGAACGGCCGCGCGCGGCCGGGAAAGACAGGCGGCCGGGGTCGACCCGCGCGTCCCGGCACCACGCGAGGAGGGGCGCCGCCACCCGGCCCCAGGCGCTCGCCGCGGCGAACCGGCGCGCCGCCTCGCCGGCGATTCGGCGCCGGTCTCCGTCCGACAGAAACGCGGACACCCTCGCGGCGACCGAGGCGGCGGTGGACTCCGCGCGGAGACCGGCCCCGGCCTCCTCCAGCGAACGGGCGAGGGAGCCTCCGTTGACCGAGACGCTCGGCACGCCCCCCCACGCGGCGTCGAGCAGGCGCGTCCGAAAAGCGAGATCCGTTTCGAGGCCGGGCGACGAGATGGAGACCACCAGGTCGGCCGCGGCGTAGAGGTCGGCGCGTGAGGCGTACGGAAGCCAGGGCGAGAAGAACAGGGACCTGCGGCCCGGGTCGATCTCTCGTGCGCGCTCGAGAAGGCGCGCGTAGACCTTCTGGGGCGTGCTTTCGGGATTGGGGTTTTCGAAGAAGAGAAGCTTCGCCGCCGGGTGATTCTCGAGCACCCCCGGCCACGCGGCGAGGAGGATATCCGGGTCGTACCAGTCGTAGACCCCGCCGAAGAGGACGATTGGTCCGCCGGCCGGAAGGCCCGCGGCGCTTCGGCCCCGGCCGGGGTCGCCGGAGGCAGGCTCCCCGGGAGCGCCGAAAGGCACTTCCGCGATCAGACGGGTCAGCTCCGGGTCTCCCAGAAAATTGCGGGCGCCCACCCGGCCCGCGGCATAGAGCGCCCCGGCATAGAACAGCCGCTGCTCCGGAGAGGCGCAGAGGTAGAAGTCTCCACGCGCCAGGGCGAGGGCGAGGGTCGCCCGGTCGTGGCGCGCCGTCTGTTCCCCGAGCACGGGCGCGTAGTGCAGGTTCTCGACGAAAAACGGATCGTAGAGGTCGACGGCGACCGGGATCTCTGGCGCCTGGTGAAACCACCAGTTCGCGGCGTGTCCCGACACGACGGCCGCGTCAGCGCCGTTCGCCGCGGCGGCGAGCGCGCCCGCGGGTGCGGACTGGACGGGAATCCCGTTCGCGACCGCCGCCGCCTCTTCCGGGTCGTTCGAGACCAGGAGTGAGACCTCGTGCTCCTCCTGGAGCGCGCGCGCGAGCTCGAGAGCCCGAATCCCCATGCCGGCCATCCGGGGCCGGATGGGCTCCGGCGCCAGGACAACGACTCGGCGGCTCAACGTCGGCCGCGGAGGCGGTCCACGAGGAGGTGAAGCTGCCACACGCGCGAGGCGTAGATCTGCTCGAGGATTCCGGCCAGGCGCTCGACCTCCATCCGCATGGCGGAGAGCTCCCGGTCGTACCGCTCGTTGGCGGCGAAGACGTCGGCGAGGCGCGCGTGAACGAGCTCGTTCTCCGCCATGATGCGGGCCCGTTCCGTCTGGAGCTCGGAGACGCGCCGTTTCTCCTCGCGAAGATCGAGGCGGGCTGCGTCACCGGCGGAGGCGCGTTCGGAGAGGCGGCGGTGGCTCTCCCGGTGATGGAGCAGCTCCCCCTGGGATCCGAAGTCCCGCTCGTACCAGAACACGATCTGCGCCCGCATGCGGTCGAACACGCGGGCGAGGCCGGACTCGGTGCGCCGCGACGCGTATTGCGCGTAGATACGCCGCCGCGCCTCCTGGAACGCCCCGGCCCCGGCGGCGACGTGGCCGGAATCGCCGTTCTGGTCCTGGAACTGGCGGTACTCGCACGTGATCGCCCGCACGTGGCGGAATCCCGTGAGCGCCGACAGCCGGATCAGGAAATCCCAGTCCTCGGAGTAATCCATCGTCTCGTCGAAGCCGCCCGCCTGGAGGAAAAGGGACCGGGGGAGAAGCAGCGTGTGGAGGGGAATGTAGTTCGCGAGCAGAAGGTAGTCCGGATCGTAATCGAGGGAGTACTGAACCCCCCGGTGCCCCGGCGTCCAGCCCTCGTCGGCGGCCTCATAGATGGCGGTCACCGCGTCCGAATACACCACGGGCTCGGGGCCCGACGTCCAGGCGCGCGAAAGCCTCTCGAAATGGTCGGGCGCCAGCAGGTCGTCGTCGTCGAGAAAGGCGATCAGCTCGGAAGTCGCGAGCGCCACGCCCCGGTTGGCGGCGGCCGAGCGGCCCCGGCGTTCCTTAAGCTCCTCGACGACGAGGTCCCACGCCTCGCGGTATCCCTCCAGATTCTCGAGGCGCGCTCCCCCGTCGTTGACGACCACGACCTGCCGCGGGCGCGCGGTCTGCGCCTTCAGGCTGTCGAGCGCTTCGCGGAGCAGCGCCGGGCGGTTGCGGGTCCGCACCACGACGGAGACCGGAACGGGGGGGCGCGAGCCGTCCGTGTTGGCGCTCGGACCGATCGACCTCTTGAACGACTCGAGAGAGAGGGTCGAGAGCTGGGCATAGGGGATGAGACAGAACGCTTCCACGGGGCCCGACCCCGAAAGAGTGAGCCGGCGATAGGCGTTCAGTCCGGCGACGGCGCCGGCGTAATCCCGAACCTCCTGCTGCGAGACGAAGGCGGCCAGCGCTTCGCGCTTTCGCGTCTCCGACGCCGAGATGTCGACCAGAACGTTCGGCAGGATCGGGTGGGAGATCTCGTAGAACGCGACCTGCAGGAAGCGGTAGAGGTCGTGATCGGGGTCCTCGGGGCGCGAGGCAGCGACTCTCTCGAAGAGGGCTTCCGCGAGCGCGCGATGGTCGGGATGGATCTCGACGGGGGACGGGCACAGAACGAGCTCCGGCTGGACCTCGGCGATCTGTGCGGCCAGCGCCGCGTCGAGATCCGGCCGCCGGTCGGCGAGACCCCGGTCCGGCAATCCCGCAAACACGGGCGCCGGGATCCCGAGGGCGTGAGCCGCGCGCCGGGCCTCTTCGCGGCGGAGCAGCCCGTACGATTCCGCCGCCTCCGGCGCGATGCCCTCCTGCCGAGTTCCGTCCGTCGCGATCCAGACGCGGAGAACCTTCGCCGACGCGTTCAACGCGAGCGTCCCGCCCGCGCCGAAGGCGTCGTCATCGGGATGCGCGCCGAGCACCAGAAGGCGCCCGGCCACGAGCTCGCTCGCCTGATACGGAATCAGGGACGCTTCGTCCAACGGCTTTCCCATCTCTTTCGCGCAGTTTACCCGTTACGGCGGCGCGCTCAGATGAGGTCGTAAAGCGCGGGAACCAGGTGTCCGGTCTCGGAGAACCGGCGCACCGCGTTGTCGTCGAAGGAGCGCACGATCAGCGGGAACCCCGCGTCCGCCCGCTGTCCGGGTAGCTTCGAGATCGCCTCCCGCCCAGGGCCGCCGGGCGTCTCCCAGAGGACGAGCTCCCTTGCTCCGAGAGCCGACGCCTCCGCCGCGGCGGCCGCGAGCAGCTCGGGCAGACCCTCTCCCCCGGACGCGCACAGCCAGTCCGCCACGACTGCCCGCTCGCCCACGACCGACAGCGCGGCCCAAGACGTCATCGAAGCGGAGCCGATCCAGACCATCCGGTAGTAGCGCGTCGGGCGCGCGTGAAACCTCCAGTTCGCGCGTGCGCGGTCGCGCACCGCGCCGCTCGGAATCGCGGCGCGGGCCGCCTCCCACAGCCGGTCGAACGCGTCTCCGGCAACATCCCCGGCCCCGGTTGCGGCCGGCCGCTCGGAAAAGGCGCCGATGGGCACACGCACCTCCCGGATCGGCAGCAGCGTGCGCGACCCGATCAGGCGGTGGCTGATCGCGAGCGCCCGCGCATTCGGAAAGCCGAAGCAGAACGGCACGCCGCGCGCGCCGACGGTCTCGTAGAAGGCGCCCGCCATCGCCCGGTAGACGGCGCGTCCGAGGCCTCGCGCGCGCCGGTCGGTGGCCACGTCTCCGACCGAGTAGAGAAGGGTCTCCTGCCCGTCGAGCCGGAATCGCATGCCCCATCCCGCGTAATTCCCGACGATCTCGCCGTCCTCCTCGGCGACGACGCCATACCAGCCGTCCGGGTCCTTCTCGAATTTCCAGGCCCACTCGGGCTCCGAGAGGTCGGCTCCGAATGTCCGGGCGAAGAGCCGCCGGATTCCCGGCGCGTCGGCGGACGTGGCCTCCCGGATGCGCGCCGTCACGAACGCTCGAGCACGAAGGTCTCCCGCGGGCGGCCGTCGGCGCCGGAGAAGGTCGTGCAGAACCACTCTCCGGCGGGAAGCGAGGAGGCGAGGTCCGCCGGAATTCGAAAAGGTGTCGAGAGGTCGGCCCCGGCAAACGGAATCCGCGAGGCGTGCGGCGAGAGAGCGATCCATTCCCCGGGCCGCGCGGGAATCTCGTCCAGGCTTCGCGTCGGGACGCGGTGCGGCCGCCGCCGTCGCTCGGCGCGCTCGAGCAGGGCGCGTCCGAGGCGCCCATAGCGGCGCTGGCGGAAGAGACGGCGGGAGGCGCCCCGCCGCCGCGAGGTCTCGGGATCCCCCGAGGCGCTGCCGCCCCACAGATGACGCACGCGAGCACCGGCGACGACGGCGAGATCGAGGCCCGCGCGCCGCACGCGGCCCTCCCACTCGGTCTCCTCGTACTCGAACGGAAACCGCTCGTCGAACCGTCCGACGCGGTCGAAGACGTCCCGGCGGGACGCCAGCACGGCCCCCGACAGATGCCGCGCCGTCCCGCCGCGCGTCCACAGCGAGACCGCCTCGCGGGCGAATCGCGCGAAGCGCCGGTCGTCGCGCACGCGAGAGCGGCCCGTCCGGAAGAGTCCGAGCTCCCCGAAGAAACCGGGATCGAATCCGGGAGGAAGCAGGAGGCGGCCCTCCGAGTCCCATTCGCAGATCGGGGCCGCCGCGCCGGCGTCGGGGCGAGCGACCGCCGCGAGGAGCGCGGTTAGCGCGCCGGGCCGGAAGAGGACGTCTGCGTTCGAGACAACCAGGCGGGACCCCCGCGCGCGAGCGAGGCCGGCGTTCGCCCCGCCGGCGTAACCGCGATTGTCGGGGAGCGCCACCAGCCGGTCCGCGTCGACGCCGCGAAGCGCTTCCGCCTCGGCGTCTCCCGAGCCGCAATCGACCAGCACGATCTCCCCCGCGATCCCTTCGCGGGCGAAGGCGTCGCGAAGAGTGCCCGCGCACGCGCCGGCGAGCGCGGCCTGCCGGTAGTTGACGACGATGGCCGTGACGTCCGGATTCAGGACCGACCCTCCCGGGCTGCGAGGGCGCGCGTGAAGGCGCTCTCGAGGCGCTCGGCCACGGCCGAGGGATCGAATCGCTTCGCAACCTCGGGGCCGTCGCGGCGCGCGCGCCCCCGGGCCTCCGGACTCAGGGCCGTCGGGAGAGCGTCCGCCAGCGCCTCCGGATCGCCGTCCGCGAAGTAGGTGGCGGCGCCGCCGGCGATCTCGCGGTTTCCGGGAGTGTCCGAGAGCAGGCAGGAGACGCCGCACGCCAGCGCTTCGAGAGCGGGGAGGCCGAAGCCCTCCTCCCCCCGCGTCGGCCCCAGGAACACGTCGGACGCCCGGTAAGCGAACGGCATGCGCTCGGGCGGGAGGGCCCGATGGTAATCGTCGATGACGGGCGAGGCGGACTC
>JBBRDK010000158.1:0-5477 GCA_038203955.1 Thermoanaerobaculia bacterium
CCGAAGCCCGAGATCTACGACCTCGATACGGATTCCGGAGAGAAGAACAACCGGATCGCGGAAAAGCCCGACGCGCTCCGCGCGCTGCGGACCGACCTGCTCAAGCGGCGGCCGGCCTTCGAGACGCCGGCGGACGTGGACCCCGAGGCCCGCAAGAAGCTCGCATCCCTGGGCTATATCAGCGCCCGACCCTCGTCGTCGGGCGGCGCGCTCGACGATCCGAAGGACCGCATCGGGACGTTCGAGGAGCTGCGGCAGGGGCTCGGAGAGTTCACACTCGGAAACGCGCAGAAGGCGCACGAGGTCTTCTCAAAACTCCTCGCGACGAGTCCCCGCATGCTGGACATCTGGGACATGGACTCGAAGGCCCTGCTCCAGCTCGGACGCCCGGAAGAGGCGCTCGCCGCGCTGAAGAAGACCGTCGACCTGGCGCCCGAAGCCGCCCGCGCGCCCTACGTCACGGAAGTCGCGAACCTCTGCCTGCAGCTCGGAAAGTGGGAGGAGGCCTCCAAGCATGCGGAGGCGCTTCGGATTCTCGGCGAACCTGCGGCGGAGGACATCGCGGCGCGCGCGGCGCTCGGCCGGGGCGACCTCGCCGCCGCAGAGGCGGCCGCCCGAGCCGGATTCGAAAAGGGCACCGGCAAGGCGCGGGTCCGCGCCTGCCTCGTGCTGGGACGCATTGCCGTCCTCCGGGGGGATCTCGAGACCGCGCGCTCGTTCGCGGACAAGGCACAGGAGCTCTCGGCGGGTGACAAGCTTCCGCAATCCGGCCTCCACATGCTGCGCGGCGACGTTCTCGCGCGGGCCGGCCGCCCCGCCGAGGCCGAAAGGGAGTTCCTCGAGGAGCTCCGGCTCTATCCCGACCGCATGGACGCGCGCGTCTCGCTCTCCGCTCTCTACGCGACGTTGAACCGCCGAACGGATGCCCGGCGGGTCGTCATCGAGCTCGTCTCGCGCCAACCGACGCCGGAAGCCTTTCTCCTCGGGATGCGGACGTTTCGCGCCACGGAAGATCGCGAAGGGGAGATCCAGCTCCGCCGCGAAGCCAGGCGGACTTTCCCATCAGATCCTCGATTCTCGCCGGGCCGGTGAGCGGAAGGTTGTCCAGCAGGCTCGGTTCATCCTCGGCTGCCGAGGGTATGGGGAATGTCCGCTGTTGGCGCTAACTGGCCGAACTCCAGATGAGCTGAAATCGCAGACCCGACGGCTCACTTGCCACCCTCGTCCCTTTCGGGTTGTGCGCCATACCCGCCGCACTCGGTCAGGTACCGCGCGGGTCCCAACAGGGCGGGGGGCAAAACGTCCCGACTCGACCGGTTCTAGAATTCGGGCATGAAATTGTTGGGGATTCGGGGCTTTCTCGTGATGTTGTTTCTCCCGGCCGTAGTCGTGTCGGGACAGACACCGCCTCCCTCCCCCGAGAACCTGCGAAAACCACCACCTCTCTTCTCGGATCTCGGCACGTATCACCGGCCGATCTCGACGCAGTCTCTGGAGGCGCAGGTTTACTTCGATCAGGGGCTGCGCCTCGTCTACGGCTTCAATCACGAAGAGGCACACCGCGCGTTCGAGCACGCCGCGTCGCTCGACGCGGGTTGCGGGATCTGCTTCTGGGGCATGGCGCTCGTGCAGGGGCCGAACATCAATCTGCCGGCGATTCCGGAGAGGGCCGCCGCCGCATACGAGGCCGAGCGGCGGGCCCTCGATCTCGCGAGCTCGGCGAGCCCGGTCGAGCGGGCCTTGATCGAGGCTCTGGCGAAGCGCTACGCGAAAACGCCGCCGAAGGACGCGAAGGACCAGAAGGCACTGGACACCGCTTACGCCCGCGCGATGCGGCTCGTGGCGGGCCGTTTTCCGGACGATCCGGACGTCGCGACGCTCTATGCCGAGTCCCTGATGGACCTGCGGCCGTGGGACCTGTGGACGAACGCCGGCGCGTCGCAGCCGGGCACGCCTGAGATCCTCCGACAGCTCGAAAAGGTCCTGGCGAAGGACCCGAACCATCCGGGCGCGAATCACTATTACGTCCACGCGATCGAGGCCTCGCCCCGGCCCGACCGGGCGCTCGCCTCCGCTCGGCGTCTCGAATCGATGATGCCCGGCGCCGGGCACATCGTGCACATGCCCGCTCACATCTACATGCGGACGGGGCGATACGAGGAAGCGGCCGCCGCCAATCGCCGCGCGATCGCGTCCGACACCCGTTATTCCGAGACGGCCGGGCGACGCGAGATCTACCAGATGTACATCGCCCACAACCACCAGTTCCTGTGGGCGGCGGCGATGATGGAAGGGCGAAGCGCGGAATCGCTTCAGGCGGCGCGCGACACCGTCGCGGCCGTTCCCGTGGAAATGCTGCGCGCGATGCCCGGCTTCGACATCCTGCTCACTTATCCGGTCCTGACTCAGGTCCGATTCGGCCGGTGGGCCGCCGCCCTCGAGGAGCCCGCGCCGCCTCCTGACTTCCCGTTTGCCGGCGCGATGCGCCATTACGCCCGCGGCATCGCCTTCGCTGCGACGAATCGCCTGGAGGAGGCAGCCGCGGAAGCCCGGGAGCTCGAGCGTCTGGCGGCCGGCCTCCCGAAGAACGCCCGCGAGAGCCTGAACTCGGCGACCGCGCTCCTCGGAATCGCGCGCCGCTGCCTCTCCGCGCGGATCGCCTCCGCGCAGAAACGAAGAGCCGACGCGATTCGCGATCTGACCGCCGCCGTCCGAGCCGAGGACGCGTTGAGCTACTCGGAGCCTCCCGACTGGGACTCCCCCGTCCGCCAGGCCCTCGGGGAACTTCTCCTCTCCGGCGGCGAGGCGGCCCGAGCGGAGCGTGTCTACCGGGAAGACCTGCGGAAGAATCCCGAGAACGGCTGGTCGCTCTTCGGCCTCGCGCGCAGCCTCGAAGCGCAGCGGAAGACGAGGCAGGCCGCGGACGCGCGACGGCGATTCGAGAAGGCGTGGGCCCACGCGGACATGCGCCTCGCGGCGTCCGACCTTCAGTGGGTCACGCCCGAGTGAGGGCGCGGGGCGACGGGCGGCGGACGGGAGGCGGGACGAGAGCCCGTTCCGGGATCTCCGTGGGCGTCAAGGACGGAGTCGGCGTCGGACGAGCCGGCGTCTGAGTGGCGGTCGCCGCCGGCGTGGCAGTCTGCGTCGGAGGAACTCCCGATTGCGCGAGTCGGAAGAGGGCGCCGTTGCCGGTGGCGAGGTAGAGCTCGCCGGAGGCGTCCTGGCCGAAGGTGGTCAGGTTGGCGGCGCGGGGGGTCAGGAGACGTCCGTTCGCCCAGATCTTGCCCGTGCAGTAGTCTCCGTAGAAGTACTGACCCGCAAACGACGGCATCGCGCTCCCCCGGTACACGTACCCGCCCGTGATCGAGCAGTCCCCCGTACCGTGCGCATACTCGTACACCGGCGCCGTGTATGCCGCCGACCCGCACGCCGGCGGCGCCGGCGACGTCGGACATCCGCTCAGCCCTCCGCCTCCGCAGATCGTCCCCTCCATCGCCTTCCAACCGTAGTTCTGCCCTGCCCCGCCCCCGCTCGCACGCGCCGCAAAATCCACTTCCTCCCGCGCCCCCTGACCCACATCCGCAATCCACAAATCCCCCGTCAACCGGTCAAACGAAAACCGCCACGGATTGCGCAATCCCTTCGACCACACCTCGTTGGGAACTCCCCCGGGCCGAAACGGATTGTCCGCCGGCACCGCGTAGTACGGCGCCGCGCTCACGTTCACGTCGATCCGCAACAGCTTGCCCAGCAGCACGTCGTCCCTCTGCGCGTTGCAAATCGGATCGTTCGCCGATCCCCCATCCCCCATCCCGATGTACAGATACCCGTCCGGGCCAAACTGCAGCTGCCCTCCGTTGTGATTGGAAAACGGCTGCGCAATCGTCAGAAGAATCACTCCACTCGCCGCGTCCGCCACCTCCGGGTTGTTCGACACCCGGTACCGCGCGATCACCGTGTTCCCAGCCGTGTTCGTGTAGTCCACGAAAAACAACCCGTTCGTGGCGTAGTCCGGGTGAAACGCCACAGACAAAAGCCCCCGCTCCCCGCAGCACGACACCAGACCACTCACGTCTAAAAACGGCGTCGATTGCACCCACGCCCCGTTCCAGATCACCACCCGCCCCAACTGCTCCGTCAAAAACAATCGCCCATCCCCAGACGACACAATCGACGTCAACCCCGGCAATCCACTCGCCAACGGCTCCAACACCAGATCCCCCGCCAACACAGCCTGCAGCGCCGGGGAGGTCCGGCGCGGGACGCCGGGGTCTGCCCGCCAACCCCACGCGAGCACCGCTCCCGCCGCGAGGACGCCGAGGGCAAGGGGAAGGCGCGGGAGCGGCGGACGCGGTGCCGGCGCCCCTGGAGGCGGGCCACTCACGGCGAGGCGAACGCGGAAGGGGAAGCGACGCGCGAATGAAGCAGCATCGCGACTCGCGGGTTCATCGGGGCCCCGTGATTCTCCAGTTCAGGTCGGCGACCGCGGGAAGGGCATAGGCGCGAACGGGGACGATTCGGTTCATCTGCCAGACCGTGTCGGCGCCCGTCGCCGTGTTGCGCCAGAGGATCTCCGTCTGTCCTTCGCCGCTGAAGTCTCCGGCGCCCGTAATCTGCCAGGCGGGATCGGAGACCGGCGGCAGAGGGATCAGCGCCGCGACGGACGCTCCGTTCATGCGCCAGATCGTGTTCTGCCCGTTCGAGGCGTTGCGCCACAGGATGTCGGGCTTCCCGTCGCCGTCAAAATCGGCCGCCGCGCCGATGTCCCAGTTCAAGTCGGGGACAGGCGCGATCCCGACAACCGAGGCGACCGAGGTTCCCGCCATGAGCCAGATCACGTCCGCTCCGGTCGAAGTGTTCCGCCACAGGATGTCGGGGCTTCCATCGCCGTCGAAATCCGCGGCCGCCCGGATCTGCCAGTTCAGATCGAAGACGGGAGGCAGGGCGACCTGCTGCCTCATCGTCGTTCCGCTCATCCGCCAGATCACGTTCTCGCCGGTTACGACGTTGCGCCAGAGAATGTCGGTGTTGAAATCCGAGTCGAAGTCCGCCGCGGCGCCGATCCGCCAGTTCCCGTCGAAGACGGGGGGCAGGGCGCTCGGAGCCACACCGCCCAAGGGAGTGACGAGCCAGACGGTGTTCTCACCCGTGGCCGTGTTGCGCCAGAGGATGTCCGTCCGGCCGTTGGAGTCGAAGTCGCCCTTCAACCCGGTCTGCGCGATGCGGAAGAAGGCGCCGTTGCCGGTGGCGAGGTAGAGCTCGCCGGCGGCGTCCTGGCCGAAGGTGGTCAGGGTGGCGGCGCGCGGCGTCAGCAGCCGCCCGTTGGCCCAGATCTTCCCCGTGCAGTAGTCCCCGTAGAAGTACTGACCCGCAAACGACGGCATCGCGCTCCCCCGGTACACGTACCCGCCCGTGATCGAGCAGTCCCCCGTACCGTGCGCATACTCGTACACCGGCGCCGTGTATGCCGCCGACCC
>JBBRDK010000159.1:0-5291 GCA_038203955.1 Thermoanaerobaculia bacterium
GCGGGAGTTCGTCGAGGACACCCTCGGGCACCGGGTTTACGACCCCGCCGCCGACGAAGCCAAAAACCTGAGCGTCGAGGAGCAGTCGAGCTTTCGCCGCTGGAAAAGCGATGACCCGGCCAGGTTCCGCGAAACGGTCCGCAGGATCATCGCCTGGGACCTCGATCGCATCGAGCGTGAGAGCGGGTACCTGATCGCTCTCTGGGACCGGCAGTCGGCGCAGGGCGGCGGCACGGCGGCGGAGATCACGCTCGCTCACCGGCTCGGAAAACCCGTGTATCTCGTCCTCGGCATGCCGTTCGAGGAAGCGTCCGGCTGGGTGCTAGCGGCCTCCGACGAGATCTATACGAGCTTCGAGGAGCTTCAGGGCGCGCTCCTGGCCCGGTACGGGAGAGAGAGATAGTCGGGGCCGGGAAACGGGAGCCGAGCGACCAACGGGAGCGAGACGGCCGCGGTACTCCGCGGTCAACTAGATCGGAAATTGGGAATCGAAGGGCAACTTCGTCCTTCGTCCTTCGCCCCCCGCCCAGCGCCCGACGCCTTGCTCACCTCACCTCGTTGTAATATCCGCGCCCCCATGGCCCTCATAAAAACCCAGCTCGGCTGGATCGAAGTCATCTGCGGAAGCATGTTTTCCGGAAAGAGCGAGGAGCTCATCCGGCGGCTGCGGCGGGCGATCATCGCCAAGCAGCGCGTCCAGATCTTCAAACCCGCCATCGACGACCGTTTCGCCGTCGCGGAGATCGTGTCGCACAGCGAGATGCGCCTGCCCTCGACGTCCGTATCCTCCAGCGAGGAGCTGCTGGCGATGCTCGACCACCGGACCGAGGTCGTCGGGGTCGACGAGGCGCAGTTCTTCGACGCGGGCCTCGTCGCCGCCTCCCAGCGGATGGCGGATCAGGGAAAGCGGGTCATCGTCGCGGGCCTCGACAAGGATTACCGGGGCAACCCCTTCGAGCCGATCCCCTCCCTGATGGCCGTCGCGGAGGACGTCACCAAAACGCTCGCGATCTGCGTCCGGTGCGGATCCCCCGCAAACAACACGCAGCGCTTAGTCGAGAGCGACGAGCGCGTCATCGTCGGCGCGCAGGGGGTCTACGAGGCCCGGTGCCGCCGCTGCTTCGAGCCCCCCGACCGGGCCGAGTCGCCTTGATCCCGCGCCTCGGCCGCCCGGAGCCCGGACACCCGAACGATCCCGGGCGGCTCGCGCCTGGCCCTTTTCCCGTGCCGCGGTAGCTTTCCCGCGAAAGGCCCAATGATTACGGCTTGCACCGAGTTTTCCGAAGAGACGGCGGAAAACCCTGTCGAAATGCCGGTGGAAAACGGCCGAAAATCACCAAAACCATTGATCTCGGTCCGGTTTGCACCGACTCCTGTGCGTCTCGATAAGTCAAACCGCGTCCGTAGTTTACGAAGTGGAGCCGGAAATCGAGAAGTCTCGGGAGCCGTCCCCGGGGGGTCGCGGGTCGTTTTCCACACCCGCAAACGCCTTTTCCCCATGCACTTACCTCGAATTAACCTCCGGGGCGGTGTTCCCCATACACCGATTTCAGGCGGGAAACGACCTCGCCGAGTGTCGCTCCCGCCGTCACCCCCGTGAGAATGGCCGGCATCACGTTGCGATCCTCTCCGGCGTCGCGCTCGAGAGCGTCGAGCGCGGTCTCGACCGCGGCGGCGTCCCTGCGGGACTTGAAGGCGGCGAGCCGCTCGATCTGATCGCGTTCGATCGCGGGATCGATCGTCAGGAGCGGAGGGCGGACGTCCTCCTCTTCCCGGAACGCGTTGACTCCCACGACCGTCCGGCGTCCCTCCTCCACCTCCCGCTGGGCGGCGTAGGCGGCCTCTTCGATCTCCCGCGCCAGGAACCCCTGCTCGATCGCCGCCACGGCCCCGCCGAGGGCGTCGATCCTGCGGAGGAGGTCGCGGGCCCTCGATCGGATCTCCTCGGTCCACGCCTCCACGAGGAAGGAGCCCCCGAGCGGGTCGGCCACGTCGGCCGCTCCCGACTCGTAAGCGATGACCTGCTGGGTGCGAAGCGCGAGCCGGGCGGAGGACTCCGTCGGAAGCGCGAGCGCTTCGTCCGCGGCGTTGGTGTGCAGGGACGATGCCCCTCCGAGGACCGCCGAGAGGGCCTGCAGCGTCACCCGGACGGCGTTGACGTCCGTCTGCTGCGCGGTCAGGGTCGAGCCGGCCGTCTGCGCGTGGAAGCGGAGGCGCCAGGAGCGCGGGTCCTTTGCGCCGAACCGGTCGCGGACGATCTCGGCCCAGAGCGACCTCGCGGCTCGGAACTTCGCGACCTCCTCGAAGAAATTGGAGTGAGCGTTGAAGAAGAACGAGATCCGGGGAGCGAACTCGTCCACCGCCAGGCCGCGGGCGAGCGCCGCTTCGACGTACGCGATCGCGTTGCCCAGCGTGAACGCAACTTCCTGGACCGCGGTCGATCCGGCCTCGCGGATGTGGTACCCCGACACGGAGATCGTGTTCCAGCGCGGTACTTCCTTGCCGCAGAACTCGAAAACGTCCGTCGTCAGCTTGAGGGACGCCCGCGGCGGAAAGATGTACGTGCCCCGGGCGACGTACTCCTTCAGCAGATCGTTCTGGACGGTCCCGGAGAGCGCGTCCCACGGGAGACCCCGCTCCCGCGCGACGGCGAGCAGGAAGGCCAGGATGATCGAAGCCGTGGAGTTGATCGTCATCGAGATCGACACGCGGTCGAGCGGCAGGCCGTCGGTCAGGATACGCATGTCCTCGAGCGTCGAAATCGCCACCCCGACCCGCCCGACTTCCCCGCGCGCCATCGGGTCATCGGAGTCGTAGCCCATCTGGGTCGGAAGATCGAACGCGACGGAGAGACCGGTCTGCCCCTGTTCGAGCAGGTATCGGTAGCGCCGGTTCGACTCCCTCGCCGATCCGAAGCCCGCGTACTGGCGCATCGTCCAGAATCGGGCGCGGTGCATTTCCCGCGAGATGCCGCGCGTGAAGGGAAACTCCCCCGGCGCGGGCTCGCCGTAAAAGGGCGCGATCGGGATCCCGGAGCTCGTCTCCGCAGGGACGGAACGCGGCGCCTCCCTCTCGCGAACGGGCGCCTTCTCCTTCATGGAAAGATTCTATCCGCGGGCAACAGAGCACTTCGCCGTTCGCCGTTCGCTGTTCGCCCCGTCACCCGGGCGCCTTTATCCCGGCGGGGGGCTTCGGGCGGGCCCTATGGCCCCCGCCCGCCGTACAATAGGCCTTTCCGTGACCAACCATTTGCGCGGGCGGCTGGAAGTCTTCGGCTTCGCCGATCTTCTCCAGTGGATGGAGTTGAACCATCGTTCGGGGCGGCTCATCCTCTCGCAGGGCCGGGACCGCCGCCTCCTCGACTGGCGGGGCGGGGAGATCGTGTACGTCTCGGGCTCGATCCCGCGCCACCGCCTCGGCGTCCACCTCTTGAGGAGCGGCGCCCTGCCGGCCGCGACCCTTTACGACCTGCTCGCCCGCAACTTCACCAGCGACAAGAACCTCACGCGCCTGATCCTGGAAGGGGAACACGACACGCACGACGGCCTGTCGCTGCGGGTCGAAGAGCTCGCCCGGAAGCTCCTCTTCGAGATGTTCGACTGGAACGAGGCGGAGTTCGAGTACGACCCCGAGCACCGCGTCCAGCCCATCCTGCGCATCGGGCTCACCCTCCGCGGCCAGGCCCTCGCCTTTCAGGGCGTCAAGAATTTGGACGATTCCCACCGGCGGCGCCCGCGCCGGAAATCGGTCCAGGACGAAGCGGAAATCTGGGACTCGCCGTTCGAGCCGAGGGAATCGGAGGAGCGTTTCTGGGATCTGCTCGAGAGAACGGAGTCTACGGTCGCGCCCGAGGAGGCGCGGAAGCTCGCTCGCGCGTTTCGGGAGTTCGTAGACCGGCTCCGCGCCCTCTCCGAGCGGGCGGTCGCGATGCGCCCCATATTCGAAGACACCGCCGTCATGCTCTCGGAGCTCCTGAAGAAGTCGCCCGTCGATCCCGCCGCGGTCATCCCCGTGGCGGCCCTGGACCCCTATCTCAGCCTGGACCTGCTGATCCTGGCGAACGCCCTGTCCGTCGACCGCGACAACGCGGTGGGCACGGTGCCCGATGCCGTCGAACGCCTCGGCGGACGGGCGGTGACGGTCCTGATCGACCGGCTGACTGCCGTCGATTTCGACCGGATTCCCGATTCGGACGGGGCGGCGCGGGCTCTGCGGCGGGCGAGCGTTTCCGCCGCGGTAGCGGCCGGCCGGTACGCCGAGCGCTACGGCACCACGCGCGAGCGCGCCTACACCCTCGGCCTCCTGCACACCGTCTGCTACGCGGAGATCTTCGAGCTGTTCCGGCTGATGGACTTTCCCGCCGGGCCGTTCCGCGGCGTGACTCTCGACGCCTATCGGACCGCGCTCGGAGTCCGCCTCGCGGAAACCTGGAGCCTCCCCCCCGATTTTCAGTCGGTCATCTCGGACGACGGGTCCGACCCTAGCGAAGCCGCCTCACTGGTCCGGACCGCGAGAGCGACGGTCCCGGCGTGCGCTATCGGCCATCTCGGCCATGAGCCCGTCGACCCGCTCCTGACCGAGGAGATCGCGGCCGAGGTGAACATGGTCTTCCAGTTCCTGGGCCTGCCGCCGCTCGAGGGCAAGCGCGTCAGGAGAAGGTGAGGAGAGCTGACAGGGTCGGCTCTCCGTTTTCAGTCGTCAGTTGTCAGTTGTCGGTCTTACCTGATCTCACGACCGATTACTGACAACTGATTACTGATGACTCACTCCACATGCACGTCGGCGCGTGCGGTTCCCATCCTGCCCGTTTCCTTGTCGCGGACGTTGACGACGAGCCGGGCGTTGCCCTTGCGCACCTGGAGCCTGGCGGTGTACCGAACGGGAGCGTTCGCAGGAGCGTCGGGCGGCAGCGTGAAGCTCGCCTCTTCGCGGCTGATCTCGCTCATGCGCCCGGAGTCGTCCATGACCCCGATGTACACGTCCGCGGAGGCCTTGCGGGATGCGCCGTCGGGGAGAAACGTCAACGCGGAGGCGGGAAGCGACACGACGACCGGCATGGTGTAGTACTTCTTGTCCTTCGTGGCCGGCGCGGTCGAGAGCTGGACGGGGATCCCGCGGTACTGGATGTTCGACCGAAGAGCGGCCTGGGCAACGTCCCCGCCCCGCTCGACCGGCGAACGAGGCGCGAAGCTCCGCCGCGATCGAACGGTCACACCCGGCCGCGACACGGTCACCCGGACGTCCCGGAAGCCGCTTCCCGGCAGATTCGAGAGATTGACGCCCACGGAGTA
>JBBRDK010000160.1:0-5265 GCA_038203955.1 Thermoanaerobaculia bacterium
GCGCACGACCGCGGAGAGGCCGTAGTAGAGGACGAAGAGCTGAAGAAGCACGGGCGTCCCGCGGACCACCTCGACGTACACGGTGAAGAGGGTCCGCACGACCGGGCCTCCGTAAATGCGGCCGCTCGCCAGCACGACGCCCGCGGCCACCGCCAGAGCCATCGCGAGGCACGAGAGCAGGAGGGTGACGAGCGCCGCCCGCAGGAGCGCCGGGAGATAAGCCAGCACGCGGGCGCCCGCCGGCGCCGGGACAAGGCCGTTGGAGGTGGTCGCGGAGGGGGCCGGAGTCGGGGCACGCGAGGCGCTCTCCTCCGCGAGCACGCGCGCGAAGAGCCGGGACTGCGCCTCGTCCCAGACGTTCCAGCGGCGCAGGATCCGCTCGAGAGCACCGTCCCGCATGGCCGCCTTCAGGACCCCGTCGACGCGGTCGCGCAGCGCGCCGTTTCTCTTCGCCAGCACGCCGACGTAGCGGCCCGTCGCGACGGCGTCGGGTTGGATCGCGAGGCCCGCGACGTGCCGCAGCGCGCGCTGCGCGATGATGTGATCGAGCAGGACGGCATCGAGGCGGCCTTCCGCCAGATCCCCGTAGGGATGCACGTCGTCGTCGTAGCTGACGAGCTCGAGACCGCCCGCCGCCCGCCGCGCGGACAGAAGGTCGTAGGCGAGGGTGCCGGAAAGCGTTCCGACGCGCCGGCCTCGAAGGTCGGCGAGACGGCGGAAGCGCGTTCGGTCCGCGGCCCTCACCGTCAGGACCTCACGAAACTCGAAGTACGGAACGGTGAGGGCGTGCGCGGCGCGGCGGGCGGGAAGGTCCTCGACGCCGGACAGCCCGAGAATGAAGTCGCCTCGCTCGACCGACGCATCAATCGAGGTGAAGGCGACCTGGACGAAATGCGGGGGCCTGCCGAGCGCGCGGCCCACCATCGCCGCGATCTCGACGTCCATTCCGCGGACCACGGAGGGGTCCATCGGATCGGCCTCTACGAAAGGCGCGCCTCCTTCGGCGTCCCCGCCCCAGCGAAACGACTCCGCCGGAGCGGCCGGCAGCGCCGCGGCTCCTCCGAACAGAGACGCGCCGAACAACGCCGCGGCCGCCGCCGCCTCCCGAACGGTCAGGGAACGAGGCCGGTCGCTTACGGCAACACCATGCGCGGCAGATTGCGCTCCTTCCGCAAAAAGGCCCAGAAGGTCAGGATCCCGGCCGCGAAACCGCCGATGTGCGCCCACCAGGCGATGCCCGAAGCTTGGCCCGACGCGGCGAAGGTGCCGCTGAAGAACTGGATGAGAAACCAGAAACCGAGATAGACCCATGCGGGCACTTCGAAGAACACGGGCCAGAAGACGATCAGGAACAGAGCATGGATCCGCGCGCGGGGATAGAGGACGAAGTACGCGCCCATCACGCCCGCGATCGCGCCGGAGGCCCCGACCGCCGGAACTCGGGATCCCGGATTCGTGAGAACGTGGATCAGGCCGGCGGCGACTCCGCACCCGAGGTAGAAGACGACGAACTTCAGCGGGCCCATCCGGTCCTCGACGTTGTCCCCGAAGATCCAGAGGGCCCACATGTTCCCGATGACGTGGAGCCACCCGCCGTGCAGGAACATGGTCGTCAGAAACGGAATGTAGGTGTGCGGAAAGCCGACATCCGCCGCCCAGCCCGGGTCGGTGAAACGGGCCGGAATGATCCCGAAAAGCGCGATCATCTGGTCCGTCGCCCCGGCCGGCAGGGACAGCTCGCGAAAGAAAAAGAAGAAGTTGATCGCGATGATCGCCCACGTCGCGATCGGAACGTGCCGGCTCGGGATGTTGTCGCGGATCGGAAACATCGTCGGTTTTCGGCGGCCGGAAGGGGCCCCTCCTGGCCCTGGCGGGCTATTTCTCCGATGTCCGCGCCGAGAGCGGCGGCCGCACACCGAGCAGCTCGTTGATCAGAAAGAGCGGCCCGATCAGGAGGTGGACGAGATTTCGAAGAAAAGCCGGCGCCTTCTTCTCGTATCGCGCGTGCCCGATCCCCTGAAAGATCCAGCCCACGACGAACACCGCGAGACCGGCCTTCCAGCTGTCCGCCGCCCGGGCCGCGAGATCGAGCAGGACTTCAGGAACGAGCAGCGCCAGAGCGAGCGGCAGGTCGAGGACGGCGTAGAACACGAAGGCCGCGGCGATGAGGGCCTCGGCCGCCGTCCATCCGGCGAGAGGAAGCGGGACCAGCCGGAGGAAGGAGAGGATCCCGAAAACGATCAGGGGAACTCCGATGGCGTGGCACGCGAAGTTGCCCCGCGTCCGGTGGCACGACCCGTAGTCCGCCAGGAGAGCGTCGACGCGTTTCATGCGACGGCGCGGATTATAGAGCCCTCACTCGACGCGCAGCAGGAGTCGCCGCTGCCGGTCTCCCGGCGCGAACCGCAGCGAAAGAAGGGAGGGAAGCTCCTCCTTCCGGGCGTCCGACGCCGCCTCCTGCGCCGCGGCCGGCTTCTCCGGAACGGCCTGCCGGACGCGTCCCGCGGCGTCGACGACGAGAATGAAGCCGCGCCCGCGGAGCGCCGCCGGGATGTCGACGTCGCGCGGCGCGACCAGGTCGGGCGGAGATCCCGCGCCGTCCGCCTGAACGACCACGAGCCGCACGGGCCGCGAAGCGTTGTGGGCGAACCCGGCGGCGGCTCCCTCGCCTCCCGCCCTCTCGGACGCGCGCAACGACGGCTTCGGGGCGATCGCATCCGCCGGCGCCTGTGCGGCGGCCGCCTGAGGGATCGGAGGCGCCGCGTTCTTATTCGCGAGCCGCGGCGGGGGCGCGGCGGCATCCTTCTCGGACTCCGCCGCAACCTGCTTCTCGCGCATCGGCTCGGCGGCGAACTCGTCCCGGCGCTCCTTGTCCTTCTTGAGCTCCCCGGGCGCGGCGGCGATCTTGCCCTGCGCGTCTTCCCGCTGCCGGGCGACGCGGGCGCCCCCCGTAGCAGGCGCCGCGCGCCGGCTCTCCAGGCGGGGCGCGCCCGCGGCCTCTTCCCGAACCGTCTCGGGCGCGGAAGGGGCCGCCGGCTCCGCCACTAAGGGGGCCGCCGGCTCCGCCACTGAGGGTGCCGCCGGCTCCGCGGCGGGGGGCTTGCGCTCCGGGACGACCGAGACGCGGATCGCCTCGTCGCGCGACAGGCGGCGCTCGGTGGCTTCGTTCTTGGCCACGATCGCGGAGCCGACGATCGTCGCGATGACCGCGGCCGCAAAGGCGCCCGCCCATCGCAGGTCGATGCCGAAAGTCGCTCCGAAGGACGGCCTCCGGGCGGGACGCGACTGCAGCTTTCTCAGGATGCGGGCGGCCAGGTCCGGGGACGCCGGGCTCGGATGGCTCGAGCGATACAACGCGAGCGCGGCCTCGAACTCCGCGGCCGCCGCGCGGCATTCGGCGCAGTGCGCGCGGTGCGACTCGAAGTGCGCCCTCTCGGCGGGGGAGAGCTCCCCGTCGTGGAGGCGCGACAGAAATTCGGGAGACCGGGAGGGATGCGAACCGGCGGTCATGGCGAATATCCCGGTGCGAGACGTGGCGCCAGCAGCGCCTTCAGCTGTGCGCGGCCGCGTGCGATTCTCGATTTCACGGTTCCGAGAGGCAGGTCGAGAGACACGGCAATCTCCTCATAGCTCCACTCTTCAAGGTCCCTCAGGACGACGGGCATGCGGAAGTCCGCAGGAAGTCGGGAGAGCGCCTCCGTCACGAACGCGCGGGACTCGTTCGACCTCGCGTTCTCCTCCGGCCCCGCGGCCGTCTCCGTCGCCGCCGGAGCCGAATCGTCCTTCGAGCTGCCGGCGAAGATGCGGCGGAAGCGCCCCCGGGCCCGATAGCGATTCTTGACGGCGTTGTCGGCGATCGAGGCGAGCCACGCCCGGGGCGGAGCCTCGTTGCGGAACCGGGAGAGCCCCCGGTACGCTTTCAACAGAACCTCCTGGGTCATGTCGTCGGCCTCCTGTTCTCCCACGGCGCGCGCCATCCAACGGTGCACGGTCGCGGTATGCCGCACGACGAACTCGGACAAGGCATCCTCCTCGCCCGACTGGGCGAGGAGGATCAGACGCTCGTCCGAGAGGCTCGGAAGGCTCTCAGCGGTCGCGGTGCGGGTCGGGAGCGTACTCCCGCTCGAAACCGCGTCCCCGATCTCGGGCATACAGCTCATCCTCGCGTGGGAACACTCCGAGCCGAACGAGCTCGGCGCGGAACTCGTACCTCAGGGCGATGCGGGCCGCGGGAACCGGGTCCTCGTCGAAGGAGGTCCACTGGACGGCGAAGGGCGTGCGGTCCCCGATTCCGGTGGCGGCGAAGGAATCGGACTCCCGGTCTTTCGCGGGCGGACGCGCGCCGGGTTTCGCTTCCTGCCTCATCTTCGCGGAGCGGGAGTCGATGAGGGGCGCTTCGTTGCGGACGGTTCCCTCCTTTTCGCTCCCCGACCCGGCTCCGTTTTCCGCGGTGGCCGGGGCCTGCGCGCGCTCCTCATCCGAAGGCGCCTCGGAGAGCCGGCGCCGCCACGGAGCCGGCGCCGGAGCCGCGACCAGCGAATGGCGCTCCCGGAAGAACACGGCTTCGATCGTGCCGGCGTTGGAAGTGTCGCCCAGCCAGTGCGCGTAGGACCGGCGGGTCTCGGTGAAGAAGAAACGGCGGGACGTTTCGCCCGAGATCTGCCAGCCCGGGATCTCCGCGGTCTGCCCCGGCATCAGGATCCACTTCGTGGCGCTTCCGGCGCTCGTTCGCTTCGCGTCGATCACGTTGCGTCCGTCGACCGAGAGGGCGACGGCGATCCGTTCGGAGGTCGGATTGGAAAGCCGCACGGAGAACGTCCTTCCCTTGAGCGCCTCGATGTAGATGCGCCCGCGGGCGGAATACTCCGGGGCCGGGGACCCGTCCACGAGCACGGTGACGGACCAGGGGGCGTAACCCGATGCGGACGCGACCCGGGCCCCGCCCAGGGCCAGAGCGACTCCGAGACCCGCGACCAACAGCATCTTCTCCCGGTGCAGCTTCATGCTTTGAGCCTCCTCGGGGAAGTGGGACACTTCAATTCGCAAGAGGTTCCCGCCATTCTGCGGCCATTTTCCGGATTCGTGGAATCCGAAGCGTTTCCGGGTTCCGGTCGGACCCGAAAACTGAGAGTGAGCGACCGGGCGGATAGGTAACAGATTAGACCGGGAGCATGGGTAACACTTTTTCTGAGTTCCTTTTGGTGTCGTAGTAGTAGTGGCTGTGGGCGCTTGCGGGAATCGCGCAGCGATTTCCGCAACGTCCAC
>JBBRDK010000161.1:0-5048 GCA_038203955.1 Thermoanaerobaculia bacterium
CCGCGGCTCGCCGCGGGGAGCCGCGAGAGCGGGACGGACGACGATCTCGGCGAAGAGGGACGCCGCCCGGGCGAGGACCTGGACCTGGAGCGTTTCCTTCGACTGGAAGTGGGCGAAGAGGCCGCTCTTGGACATCTCGAGGTCCGTCGCGAGCCGTCCGATCGAGAGACCGGCCAGCCCGACCTCGCTCGCCAGCCGCATCGCGTGGTCGAGGATCACATCGCGAGTTTGCTCACCTTTTGCCATGCGGCCAATAAAAGCACGAACGTTCGTTATCTGTCAAGAGGTGTGATCGGCCGACACCACGGCGGGCCGGCGAATCGCGCGGCCGTAAGAGGTCTTTCTTCAGCGGAAGGGTGATGTCCTCGCCGTGGATCGGACACGGCTTGTCATCTTGATTTACGCCTTTGTTACGCCTATCTTCCTTTTCCGGCTCTCCGCCGGAGAAAGGCATGGCGGCATGAGCGCCTCGCGAACCGCTCTCGAGCAGCTCCTGGAATCAGGCGCGCTTCAAACGGGCAAACGCGGATCGCTTTTGACCGGCACGTCGGCGCGGCTGACCCGCGCGTCGGAGCTCGCCCCTCCCGCGCGTTCGTCTCAGCCGCTGCCGGGGTCCGCCGCCAACGCCCACGCCCCGATCGAACGGCTTCTCGGCGGCCTTCCGAAGGGGAAGTTAGTCGAGCTCGTCGGCCGCCGCTCTTCCGGCCGACACTCGCTCGGCCTCGCGGCCCTGGCGTCCGCGACGTCGGCGGGAGAAGCGGCCGCGCTCGTCGATCTCGGCGACCATCTCGATCCCGAGGCGGCGGAGCGCGCGGGGGTGGACCTGGCGCGGCTTCTCTGGGTACGACCGGCGCGATTGAAGTCGGCGCTCTCCTGCGCGGAGATGCTTCTTTCGACCGGGTTCCCGCTCGTCGTCGCGGACCTCGGCCTCTCTCCGCGCGGCGCGCGGTACCTGCCCGACGCCGCCTGGGTGCGCCTCGCCCGCGCCGCCCAGGCCCAGGGCGCGTGCCTGCTCGTCGTGACGCCGTGGCGGATGACGGGGATCGCCGCGGAAGCGGTCCTCGGAACCAACGTCGCGCGGCCGGCGTGGCTCGGATCGGGAAAGTCCCCGCGACTGCTCGACGGGATCTCCTCGCGCGTGACCCTGGATAAGTTCGGTCGCGAAACTCCGGGGACCTCCGTGCCGCTCGCGCTTCGCGTCGGGGAGGCGCCGCCGGCGGAGTCGCGCGCCGCGCTTTCATCCACCCGGGAGCCCGCGTCTCCGCTCTCCCCCGCGCGGCTTCCCTCTCCCCGCGCGCCGGGGGAGAGGCCCGGGGTGAGGGGCGGCACAGGAAGCCCGGACGGCGCCGTCTCCGCCCTCCTCGCCCCGGTCCGCGACTCGGCATGAAACACGGGATCGAATCTCGCGCGCGCATCGCATGCCTTGATGTTCCCCTCTTTCCGCTCGCGGCCCGCCTTCGCAGCGAGCCGGAGCTGAAGGGCGAG
The DNA here is from genome assembly GCA_038203955.1 of Thermoanaerobaculia bacterium. Taxonomy (GTDB): domain Bacteria; phylum Acidobacteriota; class Thermoanaerobaculia; order UBA5066; family Gp7-AA6; genus JALYUA01. The sequence continues at coordinate 1,486 of JBBRDK010000161.1, forward strand.
CCGGTCGCGGTGTTCGAGGGCAACGGCAACGCGGCGCGCGTGATCGCGGCGACGCGCCCCGCCCGCCGGGCCGGGATCCGCCAGGGAATGACGCTTCCGCAGTCGCGCGCGATCGTTCCGAAGTTAGTCGCGCGCGGCCGCGACGCAGAAAGCGAGCGCGCGGCTCAGGAGGCGCTTCTGGAGATCGCCGACTCCTTCTCGCCTCGCGTGGAAGACGCGGGAGACGGCGTCGTCTATCTCGATCTCGCCGGGCTGCCGGGGCTCTCTCCGAAAGAAGAGGTCTCCGCCGAACGGGCCGAGGCGCTTCTCGGGCAGCGGCTGATCGCCGCCGTCGAGGGAGCGGGCCTGCCGGCGCGCGTCGGGATCGCGGGCTCGAAACTCGCGGCGCGCGTCGCGTCCTCGCTTCCCGATTCTCCGAAGATCGTGCCGGAAGGCGACGAGGCGAAGTTTCTGGCCCCGCTGCCGCTCGACCGGCTCGCTCCCGAGATGGAGATCGGCGCGCGGCTGGCGCAGTGGGGTATCGGATCGATCGGCGAGCTCGCCCGGTTGCCCGAGGGAGAAGTCGCCAGCCGCCTGGGCGAGCTCGGCCGCGAGCTCCACGCGACCGCGCGCGGATTCGACCCGCGGCCGCTCGAGCCGCGCGTGCCTGCGCTCCTGCTGTCTGAGGGGATGGACCTCGAGTGGCCGCTCGTGACGCTCGAGCCCTTCCTCTTCGTCGGGCACGCGGCCTTAGAAAGACTGGTCGCGCGTCTCGAATCCCAGGCGCTCGCGTGCACGCGCCTGGAGGTCACGCTGAAGCTCGATCCCGAAGGCGTCGATGCCCGCGGGATCTCGCTGCCGGCGCCGACCCGCGACGTCAAGACGCTCCTGACCCTCCTGCGGCTGGAGCTCGAGGCGCGCCCGCCCGGGGCCGCCGTCGCCGGGTTCTCGTTCTCCGCGCATCCCGACAAGCCGCGCCGCGCGCAGCTCTCTCTCTTCGGACCGGCCGCGCTGTCGCCCGACCGGCTCGCGACGACGATCGCCCGCCTCGCGTCGCTGCTCGGCGCGGACCGTGTCGGCTCTCCGCGCACGGTCGACGGCCACCACCCGGAGCGGTACGCGCTCGCCTCCTACGCGCCGCCGCCGCCGCCCGACGTCGCGCGCGCTTCGAAGAAGGGCCGCGGCCTCCTCGCGGTCCGGGCGCTGCGCCCGCCGATCGCTCTCGAGGTCCTGACCGCGGAGCCTCCGCCTCTTCCGGCTCCGATCCGCGCGATCGCGCCGCTCGCGTTGACGGCCGGCGCGGCGGTCCCGGCGGTCTCGGTGCCTGTCGGGGTGAGCCGGAGCGCCGCGACGGCGGGCGCGCGCCCCCACTCTCCGTCTCCGCGGCTTCTCTCGATCAAATCCGCGCCCGGCTCCTCCCTGGACATCCAGGGATCCGTGCGCGTCGCCGCCGGCCCGTGGTCCGTCGAGGAGGGCTGGTGGTCCGACTCTCCGTCCGAGCGCGACTACTGGGACGTCGAGCTTTCCGACGGCGGCCTCTATCGAATCTTCCGCGACCGGCGGGGCGAGAGCTGGTTCGCGGACGGCCTCTATGACTGAGTGGAACGGTGTCGGTACCAATAAGGAGTCTCGCCATGACCGGGTGGGAAGGACAGGTTCTCGCCATCGCCTTGAAGGAACTGCTCGAAGCGCTCCGAACCCTGGGACGCGGGGGGTTCGGCAGCGACCGGGCTCTGCTCTCGACCGTGATCCGCGATCTGCTGACGGAAAATCCGAACCTCACTCGCGCCGAAGCGACGTTGAAAGCCGTCGAAGCGCTCGGCCGTCGCCCTTCGGCCGACTTCTTCGTCGCGAAGAGCCTGCTCGCCGCCGTGCAGAAGCGGCGGCTCCTCGAAAAGAAGTCGGGACCCGCGGGCCTCTCCCTGACGGGACCGAGCCGGCCGTCATCAGCGCCGAGACCCCCGCAACGGGTGAATCCCCCTTCCGCCGCTGCCAGGTCGAAACGAAAAGACGCGTCGTGATCCCCTCCTCCGTCTCCGCCTCTCCTCCCTCTGCTCCCTCTCCCCGGGCGCGGGAGAGGCCGGGGTGAGGAGGAAAACACCCGCGACAAGAAGAGAGGGAGACATGTCGACGATCTCCGGCCCCTGGCCCGCTCCGGAACCCGGCGCGCGCCAGCCGCGCTTTCTCGATCGCATGCGAACTGCCATCCGCGCCCGCCACTACAGCATCCGCACCGAGGAGGCGCATGTCGGCTGGATCCGCCGCTACATCCTTTTCCACGGCAAGCGCCACCCGAAGGAAATGGGGGAGCAGGAGATCAACGCGTTCCTCTCCGACCTCGCGGTGACCCACGGCGTGAGCGCGTCGACGCAGAACCAGGCGCTCGCCGCAATCCTGTTCGTATACCGCCACGTGCTCGAGACTCCGGTCGGCCCTCTCGATCACGTCGTGCGCGCGAAACGCCCGCGGAAGCTGCCGGCCGTTCTGACGCGCGCCGAAGTGCGCTCGATCGTGGGACGCCTGTCCGGAAACCCGCGGGTCATCTGTCTGCTGCTCTACGGGAGCGGAATGCGCCTGCTCGAGTGCCTGCGCCTCCGGATAAAGGATGTGGAGTACGCATTTCACCGGATCACGGTGCGCGAAGCCAAAGGAGGCCGGGACCGCCCGGTGCCGCTACCCGAGTCGCTGATGACGCCGCTCGCCTCCTGGATGTCGGCGGTCAAGCGCCTTCACGAGAAAGACCTCGAGGAGGGTTTCGGGAACGTCTACCTCCTAGACGCGCTTGCGAGAAAGTACCCCGGCGCGGAACGCGATTGGGGATGGCAATGGCTCTTCCCGGCGGAAAAGAGAAGCCGCGACCCGCGCACACAAGTCGAGCGGCGCCATCACTTGCATGAAAGTGTCGTGCAGAGGGCGTTCGCCCAGGCCGTACGGGACGCGGGGATCAAGAAGCCGGTCCACTGCCACACCCTGCGGCACTCTTTCGCGACCCACCTGCTGGAGGACGGTTACGATATCCGGACCATCCAGGAGCTCCTGGGCCACGCGGACGTTAAGACAACGATGATCTACACACACGTCCTCAACCGCACGGGCGGCCGCGGCATCCGGAGCCCCGCGGACAACCTGTGAGCGCGAATCCCCAACGCCCTGCAGCTCGCCGGGACGTTAGCCCACAAATTGTGCGGCCTAACGTCGGAACCATGACGGAGGCTCAGGTCTATCAAATCGATGAGACGACGAGGGAGGCCCTGAATCTGAAGATGGCGGATCGGCGTGAATAGGGCCGCGAGCTCCGCTGCGTTTGGCGCTGCAGTTGGGCAGTCTAATACATGTTAGGCGGCTGCGAGTTCTCCTCAGCACCCAGGCTGGGGCGACCCGGCCGCAAGGGTCGAAGGCACCGCGTGATCACGGAGACGGCCGGGGAACGGCTCAAGTTGCCACGCGTCGCACAGGAGCCGCTTCGGGTTCATAGGTGGCGCCAGTCAGGTTCCGACATTCAAATCTGCGCACCGCCTAACATCGCGCTGCAGCGGACTCGCTCCGCTCCGCTGCGCGAGCGCTGAGCTTTGGGACGTTAGGCG
>JBBRDK010000162.1:0-4994 GCA_038203955.1 Thermoanaerobaculia bacterium
CTACATGTGCGCCCAGGCCTGCCCGGCGGACTGCATCACGATCGTCGCCGGGGAGCACCCGCGGATCTCGTACGAGAAGTACCCCGTGGTCTTCGACATCGACATGCTGCGGTGCGTCTATTGCGGCTTCTGCGTCGACGCCTGTCCGAAGGACGCGATCTGGATGACGCGAAACTACGAGCTGGCGTTCTTCAACCGGCAGGAGGCCGTCTTCGGAATAGACAAGCTCCGCGAGGCGCCCGGATCCGAGGTCAAGGACGGATACGGATACCGGCCGTACTACCCGGGCGACGGGACCGTGCCGCCGCCCGATGCCTCGACCGAGCGCGTCAATCCCGGCGACGGCGAGCGGGCCGGAATGCGCATCCACGGAACCCTGCCCGCCTACAGACCCTCCGCGCCGCAAGTGGGACGAGGCTGAGAGCGTTCACCAGGGCTTGTCTGGACGCTTGACGCTCAACGCTCAACCTTCTCCACTCGCACCACCGCGTTGTAATCCGGCTCTCCGGAGTCCGGGTCCATGGCATCGGAGAGAAGCGGGTTTCCCTCGGGCCAGTGCACCTCGAGGTTGCCCGGCTTGATCGGCGCCAGGCGCACGTCCCCGTGGAACTCGCCGGAATCCGAGACGAGGCGGATCGCCTCGCCCTCCGCCAGGGAGAGCGCTTTCGCGTCGGCGGCGCTCATGAGAACGTCGCGCCGGCGCGCGCCGGTCAGAGGATCGGTCTCCCTCTGGACCATCGAGTTGAACTGCTTGCCGCGGCGAGTCGAGACGGAAAAGCAGCCCGCGTCGCGGCGCCGGTCGACGAGAGGCACCGAGGCGAAGTGCGCGAAGCCATCCGGTGTCGCGTACCGCCCGTCGGAGTACAGGCGCTCTCCGCCCCACTGGATCTGGTCTCCGGCGGCCGAGAGCGTGTCGATCCCGTCATAGAGCGGAATGGCGGCCGCCATGTCGCGGCGAAGATCGGAGAGCGAGCCGCAGCGAATCCGGGCCGCGTCCGCCGGGCGGGCCCGCGCGGCGACCTCGAGCAGGACCTCCCACTCGGGCCGCGCCGTTCCGATCCGGCGCCCCGGGATCTCGGGGGAGAAGATGATCCGGCGCTCCGTCGAGGTTTCGGTGACGCCGCCGGGCGTCTCGTACCGCGTGGCGGCGGGCAGCAGGAGCACGGATCCGGACCCTTCGGCCAGCATGGCCGTCGAGAGCACGACGTCCTGGTGGACCCGCAGTCGCGGACGCATCAGGGCCCGGCGGCTGCGCTCCGCGTCCGGGAGAGTTTCCAGGAAGTTGCCTCCCAGGATCCAGAAGACGTCCACCTCGCCCCGAGCCGCGGCCTCGACCTGCGCGATTGTGGCCATTCCGCTGGACGACGGCGGAGAGAATCCCCACGCCCTTCGCCACCGGTCGGCAACCGCGGGCTCGACGTTCGGGACGCAGCCCACTTCGGCCCCGCCCTGGACCCCGGAATGCCCCCGGATCGGCATCAGCCCGCATCCCCGCCGGCCCGGCAATGCGCGGGCGAGGCCCACGTTCATCAGGGCCCGGACGGTCTCTGCGCCGTGCGCGTGCTGAGTCAGGCCCATCGACCAGACAAAATTCGCCTTCGGCCGGTCCACGAGGAGACTGGCGAAGCGGCGGATCTCGTCTTCCGAGGAGCCGGACGAGGCGGCGATCTCCGCCCAGCTCTGCGTGCGCACCGTGGCCGCCGCCTGGACGAAGTCCCGCGTGCGCGTTCGGACGTAGTCCTCCTCCACCCCGCCGGGGATCTCGAGAAGCGCCTTCAACACCCCGTTCAAGAACGCGAGGTCGCCTCCGGTGTCCACTTCGAACCAGTGGTCGGCGAGCTTCGTCCCGAAGAGCGCGCTGTCCGGCGCGGAGGGGATCCAGTAGCGCTCGAAACCCGGCTCCCGGTGCGGATTGACGACCGCGATCTGCGCGCCGTTTTTCTTCGCCTCGTAGAGGTACTTGGTCGTGACCGGCTGGTTGTTGGGCGTGTTCGACCCGAAAAAGACGATGAGGTCGGACTCGATCCAGTCGCGATACGTCCCCGTGGACGCTCCGTGCCCGAGCGCCTTCTTCATGGCGGTCGTCGAGGCCGCGTGACAGAGGCGGGCGGAGTTGTCGACGTTGTTGGTGCCCAGAAAACGGGCCGCCTTCTGCGCGGCGTAGTACGTCTCGTTCGGGATCCCGCGCGAGGTCAGGTAGAAGGCGACGCGCTCGGGCTTCGCCGCCGCGATCTCCGAGGCCGCGAGGGCGAGAGCCTCGTCCCACGAGATGACCCGGAACCCCGGCTCTCCGGCGCGCCGCAGCATGGGCTCCGGAAGCCGGCCAAACCGCCGCAGCTCACGTCCGGAAAGGGGTGCCAGGGAGCGCGCGTCGGCGAGCCTTGCCGGGTCGAGCGCGGGCATCGTGTTCAACCGGAGCAGCTCCAGCCGCACCATGCAGAGATGCGGACCCGGGATGGTCCAGTCCTTCAGCCCGCTCGTCCCGAGCGCGCATCCGTCGCAGACCCCGCGGGTCAGGATCCTCCATGCGAAGGGGAGCTCGTCGCGGTTCTCCCAGGCGATCCGGGCCATTTCCCGGAAGTGCCGTGGTTTTGTCTCGGAGAGGCCGAAGGGGAGCAAGCAGTTAAGAGTTCAGAGTTGAGAGTTCAGAGTTCGCGCCCGGCAGGAAATCCCACCCAAGCGTTTTGAGAGGCAGACCCTCAGCAGTCCGGAACGACTCTCAACTCTGAACTCTAAACTCTCAACTAATTGCCCCTTCCCGCCGTCGGCGCGTGTCCGTCAGTCTTGTGGACGGCCTCGACGGTGATTTCGACTTCCTCGTCCGAGGCTCCCTGGTCCTTCAACCTGGCGGCCATCAGGGCTTCGTGCTGGCAGATTCCGCAGCCGGCGGCGTGCTCGTTGGTGAAACAGGTGAGGAGGGTCTTGTGGTGCTCCCTCGGGCTTTCCTTGCACTCGCAGAAGCAATGGAGGCGGTCCATCGTGTCGGGATACTTCTTCGCGGCCTCGTAGGATTTCTTGACGTCCGGGTTGTCCCAGCTCGAGAACTTGGCGGGGTCGAGGACGGCGCCGCGCTCGAGGCAGGCGCCGCAGGAGTTTTTTTCCGCGGCGGCGGCCGGAGCGGCTTTCGCCGCCGTTCCCTTGGCGGGCGCGCCGTGCTGGTGCTGCGCGTCGGCGAAAGTGGAGAACCCGACGAGAGCCACGATCGACGCGGCGACAAGGAGACCCGCCCGGGGGGTGGAAACGGCAAGAATTCGGCGCATGGATCCTCCGGAGGTTCAGAACCTCCCTTTAAGGTCGATTGTTCCCGCCCGGCGCTCGGGTGCTCAGCGCAGGGACTCCATGATCTGGGAGAGGGCCTCCGGCCCCGGACGGGTCTGCTCGAGAGTCATCGTCGCAAGGGGCTGATCGGGAAGGCCGAGCAGCGAGAGAAAGTCCTTCTTCTCCGGCTCGACGTAGATGAGTCCGGTCAGGAACTCGCCCTTCTCCTTGGCCTCGTGCAAAAGCGCGTAGGCGGAGGTCTTGTCCATGGCGTCGTAGTCGGCGCGGAGCTTCTTCAGCCGGATGTGCGACCCGTCGTGGAGGGCCACGTCCTGTGTGGTGCCGGGGTCGTAGTCGACGTGGATGTCCTCGAAGAAGGGGACGAACCCGATCTCCTGGATGGGGATCTCGTGGTCCTTGGCCCACTTGTAGGACTTGGTCGAGCTCTCGTGGTTGTTGAACGTGACGCACGGGGAAATGACGTCGAGAAGCGCCGTGCCGCGGTGAGCGATCGCGCCCTTCAACAGCCCGAGCAGCTGCTTCATGTCCCCCGAGAAGGAACGCGCGACGTACCCGCAGCCGAGCTCGATCGCCATCGCGCACAGGTCGATCGCGGGCAGATCGTTCACGACGCCGCTCTTGAGCTTCGATCCGAAGTCTGCGGTCGCCGAGAACTGGCCCTTGGTCAGGCCGTAGACCCCGTTGTTTTCGACGATGTAGACCATGGGGAGGTTGCGGCGGAGCAGGTGCACGAACTGTCCGGCCCCGATGGAGGCGGTATCGCCGTCCCCCGAGACGCCGATGGTCAGGAGGTGGTGGTTCGCGAGCATCGCTCCCGTCGCGACCGCGGGCATGCGGCCGTGGACGGCGTTGAAGCCGTGGCCGCGGTCCACGAAGTAGGCCGTCGTCTTCGACGAGCAACCGATTCCCGACATCTTCGCGACCTTGTGAGGCGTGACTCCCATCTCGAAGAAGGCCTGGGTGATCTGACGGGTGATGACGTCGTGGCCGCAGCCGACGCAGAGAGTGGACTTGCCCCCGCCGTATTGCTTGACATCCAGCCCGAGGCGGTTCGCAGGCGGCGCTTTGGGCTCGGCGGTCGAGGACATCAGATTTTCTCCCCGGCTTCGATGCCCTCGATCACCGTCTCGGCGTCGAGAGGGAAGCCGTCGTAATGTCGAATGGACTTTAGCCGCGCCGCGTCGGGCCCGGCTTCGAGGGACAGCAGCGAGAACATCTGGCCGTCGCGGTTCTGGTCGACGACGTAGACGCGCTCGTGCTGAGAGATGAAGTGTCTCGTCTCCGGAGTGAAGGGAAGCGCCCGGACACGCAGGCAATCCGTCGCCATGCCCTTGCGCTTCAGGATCGCCCGCGCCTCCTGGACCGCGAAGTCGGAGGAGCCGTACTGCACGATCCCGATCCGGGCACCTTCGCCTTCGATCACCGGCTTTGGCACGTGCAGCCGCGCCGTCTCGAACTTCCGCGAAAGTCGGTCCATGTTGTTCTTGTAGTCTTCGGGGCGTTCCGAGTACGTCGCGCGCTCCGTGTGGCCGGAGCCGCGCGTGAAGTAGGCGGCCGCCGGGTTGTCGATCAACCCCGGCAGCGTCCGCCAGGGGATCCCGTCGCCATCGACGTCTCGATATCTGGCGAACTCCTTGTACTTCTGCATGTGAGCGGAGAATTCCTCCGCGGTCCGGATCACCTTGCCGCGGTCGACGCCCTTGTCGGGGTACGGA
>JBBRDK010000163.1:0-4977 GCA_038203955.1 Thermoanaerobaculia bacterium
GAGGCGTACGGAGGCGCCCGGCGCACGGCGTCCCGGACCCATCCCTTCGCGGACCGCACCGCGGGGCGAGTCATGGCCTGACCGTCCGGCGCAGGCGGGCGGCAGCGGCGTGCGCCGGGAGGCCCTCCGCCTGCGCCAGTACTTCGACGGAAGGCGCGAGAGCGCGCGCGTCGCGGGCGGAGAGCGACACGATCACGAACCGGCGGACGAAGTCGCTTACCGAGAGGCCCGAGGCGAACCGCGCCGTGCCGTTCGTCGGCAGCACGTGGTTGCTCCCCGCCGCATAGTCCCCGAAGACCTCGGAGCTCGCCGCCCCGGCGAAAATCGCACCGGCCCGGTGGAAACGGCGCGCGTCTTCGGTGCTCCGGGAAGTCTGGATTCCCAGGTGCTCCGGAGCGAACTCCTCTAAAAACCGCACGGCGGCGCTGCGAGACCTCGCGAGGCCAATCGCGCCGTAGCGGCGGAGAGAGGATGCGGCGCGGCCGCGCGCCGACTGAGGGAGTGCGGCGATCTGCCGGGCGACGGCGGCGTCCACCCTTCGCCCCAGAGCGGCGGACGTCGTCACGAGGAGGGCGGCCGCGTCCGCCGCGTGCTCGGCCTGCGCCAGGAGATCCGCGGCAATGTGCTCGGGGTCCGCGGACCCGTCCGCGAAAATGGCGACCTCCGTGGGTCCCGCGATCCCGTCAATCCCTACGATCCCCGACACCGCCCTCTTGGCCGCCGCGACGAAGCGATTTCCGGGGCCGACCACCTTCGCGACTGAACGGATACTTTCAGTCCCGAGAGCCAGCGCCGCGATGGCGTGCGCGCCCCCCATCCGGTACACCTCTCGTATCCCGAGCCTCGAGAGAGCGTGCCGCAGCTCGGGAGACCGGTCCCAGGCGGCGGGCGGCGTGGCAACGGCGATGCGTTTCACGCCGGCCAGTCGCGCCGGGAGGATCGTCATGAGCGCGGTGGAAACGTAGACCGCCTCGCCTCCCGGGATGTACACCCCGGCGGAGTCGAGCGGCACGACCCGTTCTTCGATCAGGCTGCCGGCGACCGAGAGCCGCGCGGCCGGAGTCTTCTGGAGGGCGTGAAACCGCGAGATCCGTTCAACCGCCACATCTAAAGCGCGCCGGAACCCGGGGGTCACGGAGCCCGGGATCCTCGAGGCGCGCAGCCCGCCGGAGACACCGTCGAACCGCCGCCTCCAGCGCTCCAGGGCCGCGTCTTTCCCGGCGCGAATCTCGGAGACCGCTCGTTGCGCCACTCTCGCCGCCTCGCCGTCGGAGAGGCTCCGGGACCGGGCCGCTATCCGGTGCAGGTGCGCGATTGCCTCCGCCGACGGGATCGAAAAGGTGCGCATCACTTTCCCGACAGCATTTGCGCGAGCACTTCGATGAAGCCGAAAAGCTCGGCGCGCCGGCGCGCGAGAGCGCCCCGGTTGACGACGAGCTGGGGGCGCACGTCGCAGATGCGCTCCACCTCGACGAGACCGTTCGCTCGCATCGTTTCGCCCGTGTCCACGAGGTCCGCCACGTAATCGGCGAGATTCATCCTCGGAGCGAGCTCGACAGAGCCCGACAGAGGGACGATGTCCGCCGAAATACCGCGCGCCTCGAAGAAGTCGCGGGTCCGTTTGACGTACTTCGTGGCGACCCGGGGGGCGCGCCCCTCCGGAGGAAGGCTGGCGGATTCCGGACGCATGAGCGAAAAGCGGCAGCGCCCGAAAGGAAAGTCGAGCGGCCGCGGAAGGTCCGATTCCTTTTCCCAGAGAACGTCCGATCCCGCGACGCCGAGATCCGCGGCTCCGCGCCGGACGTAAGTGGGAACGTCGAAATCCTTCAGGACGAGAAAACACAGGCCACTTTCGGGGACCTCGACCACGAGGTTGCGGCCTTCGAACGGCGGGATCGAAAGCGGCGGCCGCCCGAGGAGGGCGGCGAGCGGGGCGGCGATCCTTCCCTTGGGGAAAGCGAATCTCAAGGGCGCATTCACGGGCCGATGACCCCTTCGAGTCCCAGGGAAAACCCGACGGCCGGCCTCGGCGGGCCAAATGACGCGTAGAGGCGGTCATAGCGCCCTCCCCCCGCGATCGGCTCGCCCCCGGAAGTCCCATAGACGGCGAAGAAGAAGCCGGTGTAGTACGACCGCGCGGCCGGCTCGGCGAGGTCGATGGCGACGCGACAGTTCGGAGTTCGAGCAAGGGAGTTCACGGCCTCCCGCAGGGACTCCCCGGTCTCTGCGAGGCCCTCGAGCAGGGGATTCCGGGGGTCGAGCCCCCCCTCGAGCAGATGCCGGACGCGGGAGGCGAACTCGGGAGAAACGGATCGCGCGGCGGCGTCGGCCTCGGCGAGGCGGCGGCCGCGGATGAGCGCCGCGAGCGCGGCGACCTGGTCTCCCGCCAGCTCGGGAAGAAGCAGTCGCTCGACGGCGCCCACCGCGGAGAGGATCACGTGGCAATTCTCGGATCCGCCGGCGGCGACGGCCTCGACGCAGCGCTGCGCCATCTCGGCATCGGCCCGTGGGCCCGCCACGCCGAGCAGCTCGGCGCCGATCTGGTAGAACTCGCCGGTCGCGCCGTCTCTGCCGCCGCCCCGAAGGACCTCTCCGCGATAAAAGACGCGCGTCTCGCGGTCGCCGAGAGGAAGGCGCGCGGACAGGTGCCGCGCGAGGGCAATTGTGAAGTCGGCCCGAAGAGCGAGCGCGTCCCCGTGCCGGTCGACGAACCGGTAGAGCTCGCGTTCCTCGTGCGGCTGCAGATGCGGCGCGTAAGGCGCCAGGTAATCTGCGCTGGGCAGCATGGCTTCCAGAAAGCCTGCCGCCCGGAGGCGCTCGACGATTCTTTCTTCCGCTCCGCGGCGGCGCGCCGCTTCTTCGAAAACGTACGCGGCGGCGCCGGCCGGCAAAGAGGCGCGGCGCCCGCTCCCCGGCTCCGCAGCATCTGCCGCGCCGCGGGCGACGGTTTCGGCCGCCGGGAAAGCGGCTGCGACCGGCTTGTCGATTTGCTGTCCCAAAAAACCCCCGAGCCCGTTCGGGCCGAGGGTCGAGAATTTTCCCGCTTGCCCTGCCCGAAATTCGGCAGGGCGCGCTGCGCCCTACCCGTTCACCTCATGGTGATGCGGATGTCGCGCCAGGAAAACCGCCGCAAGACTCATGGAGGAAGCATATGCACCCGTTCCCGCAGAAGTCAAACCCGCGACGGTGACGCCGAATCGGGAAAGCGGGACCGAAAAAGGGGCGGAAACGCCGGTCGGTTCTTTCTGTTCCTCGGCGCCGTTCGCCATTCGCCGATCACCCGGCAGCTCCCGCCCTCACGACGAGGTTGACGCCAGGGACTCGAGCGGGTTTCGACGCGGCCGCCGCCCTTCGAAGGTCACGAACTCGCGCGCCCCGCACCGAATCGCCTCGGGCACTGTCCGCTCGTATCCCCAGCCGACTTCCGCCGGCGCATGCGCGTCGGAGGAAAAAGTGACGGCGGCGCCGGCGTCTACTAGGCGTCGAAGGAGCCGCGGTTCCGGGTACATCTCGCCGATCGGCTTGCGAAGCCCGGCCGAAGAGACCTCGAGGACGCAGCCGGCGGCGCTCGCGCCCGCGATCGCCCTCTGCTCCGCGTCCGCCACGGATGCCGGCGCGCGGTGCCCGTGCTTCTTGGGCAGGTCGAAGTGGGACAGGACGTCGAACAAACGGGATCGAGCCGCCTTTTCCAGGAGTCGGTAGTACTCGATGTAGAGGGTCTCCGGCCCTTCCCGTTCGAATCGTCGCGCGGAACCGGGGGCGTCGATCCAGTCTCCCGAGACCCAGTGGACGGATCCCAAAACGAGGTCCCAGTCGGCCCTGGAAAGCCACCGCGCAAGATCGGCCTCGCGGCCTTCGACGTAATCAGCCTCCAGCCCCAGACGGACCGCGATCGTTCCGGCGAATTCCGCTCGCAGCTCTTTGACTTCCTCGAGGTATTCCTCGAACTGGTCCTCTCGCATCGCAAACGTCGGGTCACGCTCGCCAGCCGGAAGAAAGTAGAGCGGCACGTGGTCCGTGAACGCGATTTCCGCGAGGCCGCGTTCGATCGCCTTAAGGACGAAATCCCGCGATGCGCCGCCCGCGTGGCCACAACGGAAGGTGTGCACGTGGTAGTCCGGCAGGCCGGTAAGGAGAGGCACGAGCGGATCGTAACTGTGGAAGGGCGTTGACTCGCGAGCGGATGGTAGCGGCGGAGAAGGGGGGATGGACGGCGGGGGTGCCGCCGCCGTCTCCGCGCCGGAGGCGTTGGTGGACGATACCCGTCTTGTCGAGCGAGGCCTTCATGTCGAGGACGGCCTGCTTCGTCGGCTCCAGCACTGCGTCGAGCCGGCGCAGAACCGTCATCGGCAGGACCACGTCGCGGTACTTGCCGCGGATGTAGAGGTCCCGAAGAACATCGTCAGCGATGCCCCAGGTGAAGTTGGCGATCCAGCTCAGCTGACCGTGTTCCACCCTTGTCCGCCCCTCGAAGTGCTTTTCGCAGGGGTCGATTCGTCGGCTCCCGCGTCGATTCATTGAAAAAAAAGGACTCCACATCTTACGCGCAGCGATCCCGAGCTTCCGAACGCAGGTCGACCAGGCGCAGACCCGCTTTCCCGCTGAGGTGGGGTCTTTGCCCAAGCCTCAGCTTGAGCATTTGTCCGAGAGTTGTCCGAGAATCGAGGTGCGGAAACCGGCCCCCGCCTACAAGCGGCGCCGGAGAGTGGGGCTCGAGCAGTCTCCAACGAACTTCGACATCGCGAACCAGAACCAGGAGTGAAGCGAACTTCAGAGCGAGCAACGCAAGCGCGAAAGACGCACGTGTCCGTGTTTGAGTCCGTGAACCGAGTCCCGAATGCCCTCAAATTACCTCGCCGAGGTGGGAGGCGGCATTGGCTCGGCTCACGGGAGCTCACGACGGGCGTTGACCTTAGATCGGTAACGTGGAGAGAAGGTGGGGTTTAAGCTGGTCGGGACGCCGGGATTCGAACCCGG
>JBBRDK010000164.1:0-4899 GCA_038203955.1 Thermoanaerobaculia bacterium
CTGATAGCGTTCTCCCATGTCGCGGATCAGCCGGGTCGGACGCTCTGCGGTATCGGGCGCGGCGCGCGACGCGTTCGAACGCAAGATCGCGGAGCGCGGGAACATCCCGAACCAGTACCGCGTGTTCGCCCACCGGCCGTGGATCCTTTCCACCATGGACGCGCATTTCTCGGCGGTGATGGGCTCGGGCACCGTTCCGCTGAAACTGAAGGAGCTCCTCGCGCTTCAGACCTCGCTCGCGAACGCCTGCCACTATTGAACGCGCTCGCACACCGCTCTGGCAGAGCGGCTGGGGGCGACGCCGGAACAGATCGGCAAGCTGCTCGACTTCGAGAACGGGCCCTTCGATCCGCGGGAAAAAGCGGCGCTGCGCTTCGGGCTCGAGATGACCCGCAACGCCAGCCAGGTCTCGGACACCACGTTTGCCGAGTTGCGCCGGCATTTCGAAGAGGGCGAGGTCGTAGAGATCGCCTGCGTCGTCGGCCTCTTCGCCTACTTCAACCGGTTCAACGAAGCGCTCCGGACGGAGCCGACGGCGCCGGGTGAGGGTGTTGACTCTTAGGACGGGAGGCGGAAGGCGGGAGAGGCAGGCGGACGGAGCCGGGAATCGGGAGCCGAGCGACCAACGGGAGCGAGACGGCCGCGGTACTCCGCGGTCAACTAGATCGGGAATCGAAAAGACGGAAACGCGAATCTGGAAACGGGAATCGAAAGAGAAACGAGAATCGAGAGATACGTCTTCCACTGCGATCGTTCGCCGTCCTCGCCTCTGGCCCTCCCAGCGCGGATAGCGGATAGCTGAGAGCTGACAGCTTCCCGCCTTTCGCCATTCCCCCCTCCCAAGCTGATAACCTCCGCCCTCGAACAAGGACTCATTCATGAACGAATCCAAGACATACGACGTCTCGATCATCGGTTCCGGACCCGGCGGCTACGTCGCCGCGATCCGGGCGGCGCAGCTCGGACTCTCGGTCCAGGTGGTCGAGCTCGAGCCGAGGCTCGGCGGCGTGTGCACCCTGCGCGGATGTATCCCGACGAAGGCCCTCCTCCACACGGCGGATCTTCTCGAGGAGGCTCGCCACGGCGCCGACATCGGCGTCACGGCCCGCGAGATCAAGCTCGAGATGGCGGGGGCGCAGAAGCACAAGGAAAAGGTGGTCCGCCAGAGCTCGAACGGCGTGGCCTATCTCATGAAGAAGAACCGCGTCGACGTCACCGCCGGATTCGGCCGGATCGCGGGGCCGGGGCGGGTGGCGGTCAAGGCCTCGGACGGTTCCGAATCCGAGTTCGGCGCGAAGAACATCCTGATCGCGACCGGCTCCTCACCCCGGTCCCTTCCGGGGATCGACATCGACCACCGCACGGTCCTTTCTTCCGACTCCATCCTGGAGCTCGCGGAGGTGCCCAAGTCGCTCCTGGTGATCGGCTCCGGCGCCGTCGGTGTCGAGTTCGCGTCGATGTTCGCTCGTTTCGGTTCGAAGGCGACCGTCATCGAGGTGCTCCCGCGAATCGTTCCCGTCGAGGACGAGGAGATCTCCCGCGAGCTTGCCGCGTCGTTCAAACGGCAGGGTATCGCCGTGTACGTGGACACGCGCGTCGAGAAGGTCACGAAGATGGACAACGGCGTCGAGGTCCTCGCTCGAACGTCGGGCGGAAAGACGGAGACCTTCCGGGCCGAGAAGATGCTCCTCGCCGTCGGCCGGAAGCCCCTCTCGGAGGGAATCGGTCTCGAGGCTGCCGGAGTCGCGACCGACCGCGGGTATGTCCGCGTCGACGGGATGATGCGCACGAACGTCCCGGGCATCTACGCGATCGGAGACGTGGTGCCGACGGCGTGGCTCGCCCATGTGGCGTCCGCCGAAGGGATCGTCGCGGTCGAGCACATGGCGGGCAAGAACCCTCCGCCGCTGAACTACGACCAGGTGCCCGGCTGCACCTACTGCTCGCCGGAGATCGGCTCGATCGGCCTCACGGAAGCGAAGGCCCGAGAGCGCGGCTACGATGTGGTGGTCGGGAAGTTCCCGTTTTCGGCGATCGGCAAGGCGAGGATCATCAACGAAACGGCCGGCTTCGTGAAGATCGTGGCGGAGAAGAAATACGACGAGGTGCTCGGCGTCCACATCATCGGCCCCAAGGCCACCGAGTTGATCTCAGAGGCGGGCGCCGCCCTCCGGCTCGAGGCGACCTCCGAGGAGCTCGTTCGGACGATTCACGCGCATCCGACGCTGTCCGAAGCGATGCATGAGGCCGCTGAAGCGGTAGCCGGGCACGCTATCCATATCTAGTCGGTAGGGGGAAGGCGGCAGGCGGTAGGCGGCAAGACCGTTCGAAAAGCTCCGCCTTCCGCCTTCGCCCTTCCGCCTCCCGTCTTATTGCGGCCCCTTCGGCGGCTCGCCGGGCGCCGCCTGGGTCGCCGGCGCCGCCGGGTACGCAAGGGTGCGCCCCTCTCGGTAGTCGTTGGCGGAATTCGGCATCCCCGTGCTCAAACCCGGCACGCGCTTCGAGTCGATGTCGGGCTGGTACTTGCGGTCGGGGTTGAAGAGAGCGGTCCCGTCCGGCCGTGCGCCGGGTCCGGAAGGCTCGTTGCGCGCGGACTTTCCTCCGGACGGAGCGGGTTTTCCGACGGCCGGAACGGCCGCGTCCCGCCGGCCCGCGCCCGTCACGCCCACGTCGATGTAGGCGGACGGCGCCGGCACGACTCTCTCGACCGACACGCGCACGACGTCGGATCGGCGCATGCTGACGAGCGTGCCGCCGGGGTACTGGTGGAACGACACCTGCTCTCCGCTCTGAAGCGGCTGGTCGCGCGACCAGAGAACCGCGCGGCCGGCCGTCTCGATGCGGTACAGCCGGGAGGCGGGTGCCTCGGCTGCCCTGGCCGGCGGAACGACGGCGGTCGCCAGAAGCAGCATCACGGGCAGGGCGAGCCGAAGGCGCAACATGGAGCTTCCGATTATACGGGCCGTTCCGTGCGTCCCCGGATCACGACGGGTCCGGATTCGGGCCCCCCCGCGGGAACGTTTTTTTGGATTCACCGGACATAGAATGGCGGGCTCCGAGTCATGAGCCAGGAACGAGACCGTGCGGGGACGGACCTCTCCGCGCTGAGGATCCACCGGGAACCCGAGAAATCGGGCGGAGCCCGCGGCTGGCTGCTTCTCGCCGCGATTCTGATGGTGGCGGCCGGGGCCGCCGCGTACTTCTTCGCCGGCCGGTCGCTGCGCCCCAAGAAGGTCGATCTCGTGACCGCGTCCGTCGTCACGGAGGGGCAGGCCACGACCGTTCTCACCGCGACCGGCTACGTCGAGGCGGAGCGCAAGGCGGATCTCTCTCCGAAGATCACCTCGCGAATCACCGAGTTGAACGTCACCGAAGGCTCGCGGGTCCGCAAGGGGGAAGTGGTCGCCCGGCTCGATCACACCGACATCGACGCGCAGCTCTCCGAAGCTCGCGCGGCATGGGTCAACGCTCGGGCGGAGCTCGCCCGGCAGAGGTCCCTGACGGCGGAAGGGCTCGCGCCCCAGTCGATTCTCGATTCGGCGGTCGCCCAGGAATCCTCGACGCGCGCGCGCGTCGACTACGTGCGGGCGCTCCTCGACTACACGGAGATCCGCGCTCCCTTCGCGGGCGTCGTCACCGCCAAGCGGGCGTTCGTCGGCGAGGCGGTCTCTCCCTTCGGGTCGTCGCCCTCCGGCGGCGGCTCCGGCGGCGCGATCGTGACGCTCGTCGAGTTTTCGTCGCTCTACGTCGGCGCCGACGTCAACGAATCGAACCTCTCCCGCCTGGCGCCGAGCCAGCCGGCTGAAATCTCGCTCGACGCCGTCCCCGACAAGACGTACCACGGGCATCTGCGGCAGATCGTCCCGGCTGCGGACCGTCAGAAGGCGACGGTCCGCGTCAAGGTCGCGATCGACGACGCCGATGAGAAAATCCTGCCCGACCTGTCGGCCCGCGTGGCATTTACGTCGGAGCCGACTTCGGGAAAGGTCCACCGCTCGAGGATCCTGGTCCCGAAGAGCGCGCTCGCGACTTCGGACGGAAAGACCGGAGTCTTCAAACTGGTCGAAGGCAAGGCGCGCTTTCTTCCTGTCCAGGCGGGCGGCGAAGTGCAGGGCCAGGTGGAAGTGACGTCGGGGCTCCAGGGCGGAGAGAAGCTCGTCGCGGCGCCGGCCGCCGTGAAGCTTCGCGAAGGGGATCGGGTCCGCTCGGAGGCGGAGGGCCCCGGTTAGAAAGAGTTCGGGCACGCGAGGAGAAGGAGGTCCCATGGCAGAACCGCTTATTGCCATCGAGCACGTCGAGAAGGTCTACCGGCGCGATGCGCTGGAGATCCCGGTGTTGAACGACGTCAACCTCGAGATCCCGCAGGGCGAGTTCGTCTCGCTCATGGGGCCGTCCGGTTCGGGCAAGACGACGCTGCTGAACCTGATCGCGGGGATCGACCAGCCGACGCGGGGACGGATCGTCATCGGAGGGAAGGACATCGCCCGCATCGGGCAGAGCGAGCTCGCCCGATGGAGAGCGCGAACCGTGGGCTTCATCTTCCAGCTGTACAACCTGCTGCCGGTGCTGACCGCGTTCGAGAACGTCGAGCTTCCGCTTCTCCTGACCCCGCTGAAGCGCTCGGAACGCCGGCGGCACGTCGAGACGGCCCTGAAGATCGTGAGCCTCGAAGATCGGATGGACCATTATCCGCGCCAGCTGTCGGGCGGCCAGGAGCAGCGGGTCGCCATCGCGCGCGCGATCGTCTCGGACCCCGCGATCCTCGTCGCCGACGAGCCGACGGGAGACCTCGACGCGAAGTCCGCCGAAGAGATCCTGGTGCTGTTGAACCGGCTGAACGCCGAGTTCGGCAAGACGATCGTCATGGTGACGCACGACCCGAAGGCCGCCTCGCGTGCT
>JBBRDK010000165.1:0-4825 GCA_038203955.1 Thermoanaerobaculia bacterium
CGGCCACCGAGAGCGCCTCACCGGACCCCGGCGGCTCAAACGACCATCGCGTCGGCGACGATCGGCTGCGCCTGATCTTCACCTGCTGTCATCCCGCGCTCGCTCTCGAGTCCCAGGTCGCCCTGACCCTGCGCACGCTGGGCGGGCTGACCACAGAGGAGATCGCGCGCGCCTTTCTCCTTCCGGTTTCGACGATGGCGCAGCGCTTGGTTCGCGCGAAGCAGAAGATCCGCGCCGCCCGCATCCCGTACGGCGTCCCGCCCGACGACCAGCTGGAGGAGCGGCTCGACGCCGTGCTCGCCACGCTCTACCTCATTTTCAACGAAGGCTATGCGGCCACGTCCGGATCGGAGCTCGTCCGGAGCGACCTGTGCGCGGAAGCGATCCGCCTCGCGAGGATCGTGGCGGCCTTGATTCCGTCGCGGCCTCCCGCGCGGGGTCTCCTCGCGCTGATGCTCCTCCACGACGCGCGCCGCGGCGCCCGCGTCTCCCCAGACGGCGAGCTGATCCGCCTCGAGCTCCAGGACCGCGGCCTCTGGGACCGCGAAAAGATCCGCGAGGGAATCGCGATCACCGAAACCTCGCTTCGCGAGGCCGGTGCCGGATCCTACGCGCTGCAGGCGGCCATCGCCGCCCTCCATGCCGAAGCGCCGCGCGCCGCGGAGACGGACTGGCGCCAGATCGTCGAGCTCTACGGCGAGCTGTGCGCGAGATACCCGAGCCCGGTCGTCGAGCTCAACCGCGCGGCCGCCGTGGGCGAAGCATACGGCCCCGACGAAGGTCTCCGGCTGCTCGACGATCTCGAAGCGCGCGGCGAGCTCTCGACGTATCACCTCCTGCCCGCGGCGCGCGCGCGATTTCTCGCGCGGCTCGGCCGGAGCCGGGAGTCCGCCGCTGCCTGGGAGCGCGCCCGCAAGCTCGCCACCAACGCCGCGGAACGCCGTTTCATCGAGCGGGAGATGTCGTCGACCGCGGCCGCCCGGGAGGAGAGTGCGTCGAACAATCGTCCCTGAAACTGCCGCTTTTTTGAGCGATTCCGCGGGAATAAAACCCGCCGTCATGGCACAGAAACTGCTCCTTCCTCCGATGTGCGCGGGCCGATACCCGGAGCACGAGACGGCCCGAAGACAACGCCGTTTGAAACTCGAGACTCCGATCTTCGCGAGTCTCATACCCGAAGGAAGGAGACAGCATGCGTTCAGCCACTCGACTCCTCATAGCCGTGATCTTCGCCGCAGGCACCGTTGGCATTGCGTCTGCCCAGGAGAATCAGCCTCAGGCACAGCCGCAGCAGCCGCAGACTCAGCAGCAACCGCAGACCAACCCCGATCAGAACGCGAACCCGCCGGCGACGGCGCCGTCCACACAGAGCGCTCCGTCGGTCGCGCCGCCTTCTTCGACGGACACCAGCCCGGCCGTTGAGCCCGTCAATCAGAGCTCGCAGTCATCCGAGCAGAAGATGACCTCGAAGTCCTCGAAGAAGGTCGTGAAGCCCTCCGCGACCACGCGGAAGACCACCACCAAGTCCACCGACACGGCAGTCGTCAAGCCGTCCGATTCGAAGGAAGCCGCCACGGGCGCGGCCGCCGGCGTCGCGGTGGCTGATCCCAGCAGCGGATCGGGCAGCACGCCGTCTACCGGCGCTCCCGCTACGGGCGCGGCCGCCTCCACGGTTCCCGCGGCTCCGGCCGCCGACGCGGGCCCGGCTCCCGCGGCTCCCGCCGCCGACAACCAGGTCCAGCAGACGGAAACCACGACGACGACCAAGTCGTCGGTCGCCGGCTGGGTCCTCGGGGCGGTCCTTCTCCTCGGTCTGATCTTCATCGTCCGCCGCACGATGCGCCGCCGCACCGGCCAGCGCGTCTCGATCTACGAGCGCACCGACACGGGCTCGATCGCGACCACCCCGGCGGCGACGAAGACCACGACCACGACCGTCAAGACGACCACGGGCAACGTTCCCCTGATGCCCCGCTCGTAAGAAACGAATCCGATTCAGAAAGGCGGGGGTTTTGCCCCCGCCCTTTTTTTTCCTCTGACATGGAGTCCGGCACGGATGCGGCATTTCCAGGAAACCAGGCTCCCGCGCCGAGGCGCGGCGGGCCGGAAGGAGGATGAGATGGACGACAATTCGAAGAAGCCCGTTTTTTCAGACGTGGTATCGGGAAGCTTGAACGACCATTCGCAAAAGCCCGATTTCTCAAACGTGGTGTCGGGAAGCTCTTCCACGGCGCCGGCCGCCGGCCCCGGCACGGCCGCATCGGATCTCGAGAAGCAGCGGACGATGCGGATGTACGTCGTCGAAAACGGCGACAGCCTCTCGAAGATCGCCAGGAAATTCTACGGCGAGGCGGGCGCGTGGAAGCGAATCTACCAGGAGAACCGGGACGTCATCCACGATCCGGACCTCATCCAGCCCGGATGGCGCCTGAGGATCCCCGAATGACCCCCGGAGATCCATCCGCGATGCGGCGCTGCGGGCGCGCCCTTCCCGTCTTCGCGCTCGTTCTCGGCCTGCCCCTCGCCGCCTGCAGGAAAGCCGAGCCGGGGCGCGCGGACAGCGCCCAGCGCTCCCCCGACTCCCGCGGGCCAGCGTCCGGATCGGCCTCCGAAGCGGCGCCGGCCGCCGTTCACGTCACGGAGGTCTCCCTCGGAAAGTCGGTCGGGCCCGACCGGAAGGTCCAGAGCCCGACGGACCACTTCGGTCCGAACGACACTATCTTCGCGTCCGTGTCGACCGATGGCGCGGGCAAGCCCGTCACGATCTTCGCCAAATGGACGTTCGAGGATGGCCAGGTGATCCGCAACGATCAGCGAACCATCTCCCCCACCGGCCCGGCCGTGACCGGGTTTTCCGTCGAGAAACCGGGCGGATGGCCCCGGGGGGGCTACAAGCTCGACGTCTCCGTCGACAGCGGGGGGGCGGCGTCGACCAAAACGTTCCGGGTCGAGTAGACCGGTTCCCCCTCGCCGGAACGGAAGTTGCACGTTGTCCGAATCCACAAACACGCAATTTCAAGGAGATCGAATGAATAAATCCCAGATCGAAGAGCTGATTTATCAGGCCCTCGAGACGGAGCTCGGAGGAGTCCAGGTGTACCGCACCGCCATCGCGTGCGCGCAGAACCCCGATCTCAAGAAGGAGTGGCAGAAGTACGGAACGCAGACTCAGGAGCACGTGCTCGTCCTGATGAACGTCTGCGACAAGCTCGGAATGGATCCCGAGAAGCAGACCGCCGGCCGGCGGATCGTTCGGGAGAAGGGCAAGAGCCTGGTCGCCGCGATGGAGAAGGCCTTGAGCGGCGGGTCGCTCGCCGCCGCGCAGCTCGTCGCCGCCGAGTGCGTCGTCGACGCGGAGACCAAGGATCACATGAACTGGGAGTTGATCGGCGAGGTCGCCAAGAAGGCGCCCGCTTCGGCGAAGCAGGTCCTGACGGAAGCGTACGACGCCGTGGAGGACGAGGAGGACGAGCACCTGTACCACACGCAGGGATGGGCGCGGGAGCTCTGGCTCGACTCGCTCGGCCTTCCCGCGGTCCTTCCGCCGCCCGAGGAAGAGCGCGACGTCAAGAGCGCGATGGAAGAAGCGCAGGTGATGCAGGAGCGCAAGGGCAAGGACACGAGCAGGGATCGACCGACCCCGGGCCGGCCCGCGGGTAAGTCCAAGCCGATGCCCCGCGGCAGCGACGGTCCGGAGAAAGCCCGGCGGCGGAGCGTCTAGATCGGGCGAGCAGCCGGAGCCGAGCCGAACTGCAGACCCCTCTCCCCGGGCGCGGGGAGAGGGAAGGGTGAAGGGGGTAGCCCCCTTCTCCCCTTCCCATTGAATTTCCTCCGACTGCCTCACCCAACCCTCTCTCCGAGCGCGGGGAGAGGGAGGGAGAGGCGCGACCACCCGGCCTCTTACATCGGCGCCTGCCGCCCTCGCGTTTCTTCGCCGTCCGCCGGCGGGACGGTTTTGTTCTTCCCCGTCCGCGTCCAGTGGCGGTGCATCTTAAGCGCCGCGGTGAAGCTCTTCAGAAAGTCCGGCCGGCCGTCGGGCGCCGTAAGCACCCCTTCGACGTCTCCATTGCCGTTTCCGCTTCCGCCGCCGCCATTGACTCCCTCGAGGCCGGGAACGGCGCCGAGCAGGCCGATCCCTTCCCCCGTCGCCCCGATCGTCTTGCAGTGACGGAACGCCTCCGAAACGAATTCCATCGCGTCGCGCTCGGCGGAGAGGGCCTGGACGCTCGCCGCGCCGCCCGGCACGTACACCGCGTCGAAGAGCACGGAGGAGGCCGTCAGCAGGCTGAACTCGACGAAGAAGTCGGATCCGTCCGCGCCCTTTAAGTATCCGAGCCTCGGCGCGACGATCTTCGCCTGCGCGCCCTGCGCGTCGAGCGCCTGCATCATCGAAGAGAGCGAGAGATCGTCCACGCCGTCGGCGGCCAGAATCGCGACCTTCCGGGTCCGGATCGAGTCCTTGACCGTGTTCGCCATGCTCAGGGCCGGAGACACCGCTCCGTCGCCGTCCTCGATCTTCGGCTCCCGGCTTCCCGGTGCCGCGTCGGCCGAGAAGCTGTGGTTGATCGGCGGATCCACCGGCGGGATCTCCGTCATGCCGAGGCCGTCCGCGACGCGCCCCGCGAGCCCCCGATCCACCAGGCCGAGCATTCCCACCATCCGCTCGCGGATGGGCTTGCGCTTGACCTTCCCGAGCTCGAACCGGAGCGCCTCGACGATGTGGTCCTTCTCCGGCTCCGACTGGCTGTTGAAGAAGAGCCTCGCCTGGCTGAAATGGTCGAAGAACTTCTCGGACCGCGCGCGGATCTTGTTCCCGGCGACCCGC
>JBBRDK010000166.1:0-4774 GCA_038203955.1 Thermoanaerobaculia bacterium
TCGGTCGCGCGGTCGAATGGCTCGAGAAAGCGTCGCTCCTCGACTCGTCCTCATCGTCGACCGCCTACTGGCTGGGGCGCGCGTACGGGGAACAGGCGATCCACGGCAACGTCGTCGTGCGGGCGAAGCTCGCGGGTAAGATCAAAAGAGCCTTCGAGCGCGCCGTCGAGCTCGACCCGGACAACATGGACGCGCGGATCGGACTGGTCGAGTTCTATCTCCAGGCGCCGAGTTTCATGGGGGGGAGCTTCGAGAAAGCGCGTCAGCAGACCGACGAGCTGCGCCGGCGCGACCCGCTCCACGGATACCTGGCGAAGGCGCGGCTCGAGGAGCACCGCAAGCGGCGCGACCTCGCCGAGGCACAGTACGAGGCGGCGATGCGCGATTTCCCCGGCCGGCCGGAGACCTATTACTGGATGGAGCGCGGCGCGATCGGCCGGAAGGACTGGCCGTCGGCGCTCGAAGCGATGGATCGTCTCTTGCGCCAGAGGCCCGGGGACGCGGAGCCGCTCTACGAGATCGGCCGAATCGCCGCGCTCTCCGGGCGGGACCTCGACCGGGGAGAAGCGAGTCTCCGGCATTATCTCGAGCACGCCCCCCGCGGCGATGAGCCGTCGCTGGCGGAGGCGCACATGCGCATCGCGGAGATCGAGGAACGCCGCGGGACGCGCGCGGCGGCTCGCAGCGAGTACGCGGCCGCGCTGGAGCTCGACCCGGGCATCGCGGGCGCCCGGCAGGCGCTCGCCAAGCTGCGCTGAGACCGGCACTCCAACGCGCCGGCGCGGTTGGTCTATGCTCCCGCCGCTCCGGGGGGTTGTTGGAGGAGAGGAGGCGTCGTCAAGAGGACCCGTTCGCTCGCGACGCTACAAGGAGCCGTACTTTCCGTCGGATACCGTTTGTAACGAAGGAGACGCCATGCCGGAAGGCCCCGAGATCGAGACCGAGCGTCTCACCGAAGCGATCCACGAAGAGGTCGAGAAAGAGGGAGGGGGTCTTCTCCGCTCGATCGCTCTCTCGACGGCGCTCTTTGCGGCTCTCGCGGCAATCGCCGCCCTCCGAGCCGGTGCCACCGTCAACCAGGCCCTCGTCCTGAAGACGGAGGCGACGCGGCTCCAGGCGGAGGCGTCGGACCAGTGGGCCTACTACCAGGCCAAGGGCATCAAGGGGGCCGTCGCCGAGGCCTCGCGGACCTCCTGGCTCGCGATCGCGAAGGACGCGCCGCCCGAGTACGCCGCCAACGAGAAGCGGTACAAGGCGGAGCAGGAGGAGATCTCGAAGAAGGCGAAGGAGAAGGAGAAGGAGCGCGACGCGAAGTCCGCCGAGGCCGACCACCTGCTCCATCTCCACCACCGCTTCGCCAACGCGGTCGCCCTCTTCCAGGTCTCGATCGCCCTGGGCGCGGTGGCCGCGCTGACGAGGAACCGTCTGGTCTGGGGCGGGTCGCTCGCGCTCGGTGCGGCCGCCGCCGTTCTCTTCGCGATCGCGCTCGGTTCGTGAGGCGAGCGTTCAGCGTCGAATGTTGAGCGTCGTTCCCCTCTCACCTCTCATTTCTGCGGGATGGTCACCGAAAGTCATGACTGGGCACGGTCTCGACCTCTCTCAGCGGCCAGAACCTCTCGGCCCGCACCGAGAGAGTCCCGTCGTTCTGCAGCTTGCCCTCGACGATCAACGTTCCGGACCCCACGATGACCGAGCGCTGCTCCTTGAAGAGGTCCGGGCGGACGATCGCCTGGCACATTCCTGTCTCGTCCTCGAGCGTCAGGAAAACGAATCCCTTGGCGGTGCCGGGGCGCTGGCGCACGATCACGGCGCCGGCCGTCTTGACGCGCCGGCCGTCGGGGAGCGCCTTCAGCTCGGCGGCGGACAGGATGCCCTGCGAGGAGAGCTTCGCGCGCCAGTGCTCGACCAAGTGCGGCCCCGTGGTTATCTGGGTGGTCCGGTAGTCGGCGGCGGTCTCCTCCTCCGGCGTCATCTCCGGAAGCGGCGACGGATCGTCCGCGGGCAGGTCCTCGAAGAGCGCTCCCGAGGGCTTGACGACCTTGGCGACCTGCCAGAGCGCGGCGCGGCGGCTCCGGCCGAAGGACGCGAGCGCGCCGGCCTGCGCGAGCCGCTCGAGCTCGTCCGGCCGCAGCGCGCAACGCTTCGCGAGGTCCTCGACGCCCGCAAACGGCGCCGCGAGCTGCTGCGCCTGGATGCGCAGCCCGGTCGCCTCGCGGAGCCCCTGCACGAACCGAAATCCGATCCGCACGCCCTCCGCCTCCCAGCGGCACTTCCACCCCGAGTGCGCGACGTCGATCGGAAAGACGGGCGTCCCGTGCCGCTGCGCGTCCTTGACGAGGGTCGCCGGGTGGTAGAAGCCCATCGGCCACGCGTTCAAGAGGGAAGCGTAGAAGGCGGCGGGGTGCCGGGCTTTCAGATACGCGCTCGCATAGGCGATGAGCGCGAAGCTCGCCGCGTGCGACTCCGGAAACCCGTAAAGGGCGAACGAGGTGATCGACTTGACGATCTGGTCCTGGGCGGGGCCGTCGATCCCGCGCGCGGCCATTCCCGAGCGCAGCCGCGCCTCGAGCGACTCCATCTTCTCCATCGAGCGCTTGAATCCCATCGCGCGGCGCAGCTCCTCCGCCTCGCCTCCCGTGAACCCGGCCGCGACCATCGCGATGCGAAGCAGCTGCTCCTGGAAGAGCGGCACGCCGAGCGTGCGCTTCAGGATCGGCTCCAGGCACGGGTGCGGGTATTCGACGGGCGCCTTGCCCTGCCGGCGGTCGAAGAACGGATGGACCATCCCGCCGACGATCGGGCCGGGGCGGATGATCGCCACCTGGACGACCAGGTCGTAAAACTTGCGGGGCGCGTTCTTGGGAAGCGACGCCATCTGGGCGCGGCTTTCCACCTGGAAGACGCCGACGGTGTCTGCCTCGTTCATCATCCTGTAGACCTCGGGATCGTCCGCGGGAAGGTGCGCGAGGTCGAGCTCCACCCTCTCGTGCGTCCGGATCATCGGGATCGCTTCCTCGAGAGCCGCGAGCATTCCGAGCCCCAGGAGGTCCACCTTGACGATGCCGAGATCCGCGCAGTCGTCCTTGTCCCACTGAACCACGACGCGGCCCGGCATGGACGCGGGCTCGAGCGGCACCACCTCGTCCAGGCGTCCCGCGGCGACGACCATCCCCCCCGAGTGCTGCCCGAGGTGGCGCGGCAGGTTCTGGATCTGCAGGAAGAGCCGGAGGAAGTGCCGCGTTCGGACGTCCTCCAGGTCGAGGCCGGCCGCGGCAATTTCGCCCGACAGCTCCTCCAGCGGGCTGCGGATCTCTCCGAAGTTCCAGCTCGAGAGCTGCTTGGAGAGCCGGTCGACCTGCTCCGCCGAGTAGCCGAGCGCCTTTCCCACCTCGCGCGCGGCGGACCGGTCCCGGTAGGTGATGACGTTGGCCGTCATTCCCGCGCCGTGCGGGCCGTACTTCTCGTAGACGTGCTGGATCACCCGTTCGCGCTGGTCGCCGGACGGAAGGTCGAGATCGATGTCGGGCCACTCGCCGCGCTCTTCCGAGAGGAACCGCTCGAAGAGCAGCTCCATCTTCACGGGATCCACCGCCGTGATCGAGAGCGCGTAGCAGACGGCGCTGTTCGCGGCCGACCCGCGGCCCTGCACGAGAATCTTCTCCCGCAGGCAGAACTGGACGATGTCCCAGACGATCAGGAAATATCCGGCGAGGTCGAGCTTCTCGATCATTGCGAGCTCTTTCTCGATCTGCGCCTGCGCTCGCGCGGTGAGCGGCCGGAACCGGGCGCGGGCGCCGTTCCAGGCGACCTGCCGGAGAAAGGACTGGGGCGTTTCCCCGGGAGGCAGCGGGTACTCGGGGAAGCGATACCCGAGATCGGCCAGGGTGAAGTCGAGAGAGCCCGCGAGCTCCCACGCGTGGTCGAGCGCCTCCGGGACGTCGGCGAAGAGCGCCGCCATATCGCGGGCGTCTTTCAGGTACCGCCCTCTCTGGGCCGCGAGGAGACGTCCGGCGCGGTCGAGATGGGTATGGTTCCGGATGCAGGTGAAGACGTCGTGCAGGTCCTTGTCGGACCGCCGCGCGTACCGCACGCCGTTCGTCGCGACGAGCGGGAGCCCGAGCGTGCCGGAGAGCGACGCGAGCGCGTGATTGCGGTGCTCCTCTTCCCGGAGGCCGTGCCGCTGGATCTCGACGTGCAGCCGGCCGGGGAAGATCGACCTCCAGCGCGTGAGCTCCGCCCGCGCGGCGTCCAGCCCTCCCGCCGCCAGGGCACGCGCGACCGGTCCCTCGTCCCCTCCCGAGAGCGCGTGCAGTCCCGCCGCGTGCTCGCGCACCGCGTCGGCTGAGACGAACGCCTCCCCTTTCGCCTTTCCGAGCGCGCCGGAGGTCAGCAGCCGGCAGAGGTTGCGGTATCCCTCGCGGCTCTCGACCAAGACGGTCAGGCGCGCGGGCTCGCCAGGACCCGGAGGCGGCGTTTGCCGGCGGGCGGTCGGGGACTGCGCGGCAGGACGCGGCCGGTCGAGCACGATCTCCGCGCCGACCAGAGCGCGGATCCCCGCGGCCTTCGCCGCCTTGTAGAAACGGGGAGCGCCATAGACCCCGTTGGTGTCGATGAGCGCCACGGCGGGAAGCCCGCGCCGGGCGGCGTGCTCCACGAGATCTTCGGGAAGCGAGGCGCCGTCGAGAAACGAAAAGGCGGACGCCGCGCGAAGCTCCGCGTACGGGCGCGGGCCGGGCGCCGCCGCCGGGCGCCAGTCTCTCCGGCGGAGGCCTTC
>JBBRDK010000167.1:0-4647 GCA_038203955.1 Thermoanaerobaculia bacterium
GAGGGCGGGTAGGTGTATCCCTCGACGACCAGCGGCAGATTCTGCTGGGTGTCCGGCTTCCTGCGCGCCGGTCCCGCAGAGGGTCCGGACGCCGGCGCGGACGTCTTCCGCGGAACGACCGTCGTCTTCGTCAGGGAGAACTTGCCCGGCCCGGGGAGCTCGACCAAGACCGGCGGGAAGTCGTCGCGGGCGAACGGCACCTCGTCGAGAGAGACCGGCGATTGCCGCGCTTTCTCGAGATGCTTGGCGACGACGGTCCGGCGCAGCCGCTCCTTGGTCCGGTGGTCGCGGCGGCGCGCCCAGCGGACGGTCCCCCGGCTCCAGAGTCCCGCGAATCGAATGCGCAGGCCGAGAAACACCTCGGCGAGAGACACCTGGGTGGCGAGCGGGATCGCAAGGAGCACGAGCGCCGAGCAGAGGAGCGCCGCTCCGGTCGTGCCCAGGCGCGACCGCGCCGCTTCCGAGGCCGCGCGGCCGATGACCCCTCCCGCGTCCATCTCCTCGCCAGAGAGCGTGCGGCGTCCGAGAGAAAGCGACAGCAGGGCCGGGACGGCCAGCGCCAGGATCGCGAACCCGGCGGCCTTCGTCGCCGGATTCGAGAAGGGACGCTGCCAGAAACGGCGCCAGCCCCAGAAGAGAAACAGGACGGGGACCGCCCAGGCGGCGAATCCGGCGGCGGCATACAGAGCCGCGGAGAGCGACGCGCCAAAAGTCCCGATCCAGTTGGCGGGGCCGGCGGCGACCGGATTACCGACGGAATGCGAGAAGAGGCTGGGATCCGCTACGTCGTGCGAAAGAAGCGACAGGGCCACCAGGGCCCCGGTCAGGAGGAGAAGTACGCCGATGGCTTCGCTGGCCAGACGGCCGCGCCAGAATGCTCCTTGACTCAATCTGAATCATTATGAGGCGGAACCGGTCGAAAGGCGAACCGCGGGAGGCTGTCAGCTCTCAGCTCTCAGCCAATCGAAAGAGCCTGGCCTCGGACCCCGGCCTCCGTTCGATTCCCGTTTCCCGATCTGGTTGACCGCGGAGTACCGCGGGCCGTCTCGCTCCCGTTGGTCGCTCGGCTCCCGTTTCCCGAGCGGGCGCCTCGCGCCCGCTATTTCGCCTCGTCCCACGCGGAGGCCGCGTTCGCCGCGAAGCGATCCTTGTAGCCGCTCCATCCCTGGTAGGCGGGAAGACTCACTTCCTTCGTGAACGCTTCCTTCGACTTGCCCGCGGCCTTCGCCTTGCGCGCCGCATCGAGGAGGTCCGAGATATACGCGCGGAAGCCCTGCAGCCCCTTGACGTCGGTCACCTCGCCATGCCCGGGGATGATCCGGGCCTCCGGCGGGATCTTCGAGGTCGCCCTGTCGATCGCGGCGAGGTACCCCGTCACCGAGCCGCCGCTCTTGACGTCGATGAAGGGAATCACCTGGTTGAAGAAGTCGTCGCCCATGTGAAGCACCTTCGCCTTCTCGAACCAGACGACGCTGTCTCCGTCGGTGTGGGCGGGGGGCAGATGCCAGACGTGAATCGTCTCGCCTCCCATGTGGATCTTCAGAGACGAGTCGAACGTCATTACGGGAGCCGCGATGTCCTCGACCTTCACGGTCTTCGCCCACACGAGCTGGTCGGACAGGGACTTCGCCGCGCGCTCGTTGCCGGACGCGCGCGCCTGCTCGATGAGCGCGGGGTAGTCGCGCGCGATGTCCACCGGGCTCGCGAGCATCCGGGTCCGCACGTTGTCGTGCGCGACGATCATGGCAAACTGGCGGAAGACCTCGTTTCCGCCGACGTGGTCGCCGTGGTGGTGCGTGTTCAGGAGAAAGCGGATCGGCTTGTCCGACACCTTCTGAATCTGACGGACGATGCCCGGAGCGAGCTCCTTGAACTGGGAGTCGACGACGAGCACCGCGTCGGGACCGACGAAGAAGCCGACGTTTCCGCCGCGGCCGTAGAGCGCGTAGACGCCGCCCGAAAGCGGCTGCAGCCGGAAGGGATCTTCCGCGGCCCCCCCGTGGTGTTCCGCGGCCGCCGGCGTCGCGCGCGGGGCGGGCGCGGGCGTCTGAGCGAGGACCACGGATGAGCCGCAGGAAAGCGCCGCCGCGAGCAGAGCAGCCGAGAGCGTCTTCGTCATGGAGTCTCCTTTCGGGCGGTGAGCCGAGCGACCAACGGGAGCGAGACGGCCGCGGTACTCCGCGGTCAACTAAACCGGGAATCAAAAAAATAGCACGCTCTCCTCCGCCGCTCTCGCCGCTCGCGTTCGCCCTTCGCCCTTCGCCCTTCGCCCAATTCGCTTTCCTCAAGTTTTTCCGGCGGCGGCGAAGGAACCTCAGTCTCAACTCTCAACTCTCAACTCCCCGCGCCCATACAATGCCGCACTGATGGACGAGCCACACTCAAAGCGCCCGCGCATCCTCTCGGGCGTCCAGCCCTCCGGGAAGCTCCACCTCGGCAACTATTTCGGCGCGATCCAGCAGCACATCGCGTTGCAGGAGGAAGGCGAGTGCTTCTTCTTCATCGCCGACTTTCACGCGCTGACCACCATCCAGGACCGGAGCGCGCTCCGGGAGAATGTCCGGTCCGTGGCGCTCGACTACCTCGCGCTCGGACTGGATCCCGAGAAGGCGGCATTCTTTCGGCAGTCCGACGTTCCGGAGGTGACGGAGCTGGCGTGGATTCTCTCGACCGTCACCGGAATGGGGCTTCTCGAGCGCGCTCACTCGTACAAGGACAAGCTCGCGCGCGGCATGACGGCGACGGTCGGGCTTTTCAATTACCCGGTCCTGATGGCGGCCGACATCCTGATCTACCGGTCGAACGTCGTCCCCGTCGGGCAGGACCAGATTCAGCACATCGAGATGACGCGCGACATGGCCGGATATTTCAACCAGACCTGGAAGAAGGTCTTCCCGCTCCCCGAGGCGAGGATCGAACGGGCCGTCGTCGTCCCCGGGACCGACGGCAAGAAGATGAGCAAGTCCTACGGAAACACGATCGACATCTTCGCTGAGGGCCCCGCACTGAAGAGCGCCGTGATGAAGATCGTCACCGACAGCACGCCGGTCGAGGCGCCGAAGGATCCGGAGAAGGACAACGTCTTCGCGCTGTACACCCTCCTCGCGACGCCATCGGAAGCCGAAGGGCTCGCGGCACGGTACCGGGCAGGCGGCCTGGGATACGGCGACGCGAAAAAGCTCCTGATCGAGAAGATCGACGGCCACTTCCGAGCCGCGCGCGCGAAGCGCAAGGAGCTCGAGAAGGATCCGGAGCGGGTCGAAGCGGCCCTGCGCCGCGGCGCGGAGCGGGCGGGTACCATCGCCCGGGAGACCATGCGGCGGGTGCGCGAGGCCGTGGGACTGAGGGGGGCGGGAGGGGGGAAGCGGTAGGGGCAAGGCGGTGGGGAACGGAGCCGGGAATCGGGAGCCGAGCGACCAACGGGAGCGAGACGGGCGCGGTACTCCGCGGTCAACTAGATCGGGGAATCGGGAATCGGGAATCGGGAATCGGGAATCGGGAATCGGGAATCGGGAATCGGGAATCGAAAAAAATAACCGAGTCCGCGCGTCGGCGCCCTGACGCTCCCCGGCCCGGCGCCGAGCGCTTTCGCTTCCCCCGCCTCGCCCTTATCCCGGCTTCCCAAACTCAACGAGTTACGCTAGATTTACGCCTCAATGGTGACCCCGGTCTCCAACCCTCCCAATCCCTGGGAATCGACGCACGCGGAGTGGCTCGGCGAGCCGCCGGCCGCGCGGCTCGAGGTGTTCGAAGAGCGGGCGAAGTCGATCATCGCGGAAAACGACAGCCCGGACCTGGGGTTCCGGTTCTCCATCAACCCATACCGGGGATGCTTCCACGCGTGCGCGTACTGCCTCGACGGGGACACACCGATCCTCATGGCGGATTCCACGACGAAACCGCTCGCACGACTCCGCGAAGGGGACGAAGTCTTCGGGACCGTGCGGGACGGTGAGTACCGCCGGTACACCCGGACATCCGTTCTCGCCCACTGGAGCCGGATCGCGCCCGCGTACGCGACCGAGCTCGAGGACGGGACCCGCCTCGTTTCGAGTAGCGACCACCGATTCCTGACCAACCGGGGTTGGAAACACGTTGTCGGCCGCAAGCGAGGCGCCGGGCACCGCCCCCATCTCACGGTGCAGAACCACCTGCTGGGCACCGGCCATTTTGCGGCGGGCCCCGACGAGACTGTGGACTACCGCACGGGATACCTCTGCGGCGTCATCCGAGGTGACGCGCTTCTCGGCTCGTATTCGTATGACGGACGCAGGCGGCAAACGGACACGCAGCACCATTTCCGGCTCGCGATGGTGGACTCCGAAGCGCTCGCGCGGACCGGCCGCTATCTCCAGGAGTTCGAGGTCGCCACCAGGGAGTTTCTTTTTCAGGCGGCAGTGGGAGCTCGTAAGGCTCTTTCCGGGATCCGGACACACGCGCGGGCGAACGTCTCCCGAGTCCGGGAGATCGTCGAATGGCCGTTGGCGCCAAGCCCTGACTGGCACAAGGGATTTCTGGCCGGGATCTTCGACGCCGAGGGCTCCTACGGCCGCGGGATCCTGCGAATCTGCAACACGGACGCCGAGATCATTTCCCGGACGGTGACCGCTCTGCGTTTTCTCGAGTTCGACGCCGTCGTCGAAACGA
>JBBRDK010000168.1:0-4629 GCA_038203955.1 Thermoanaerobaculia bacterium
GATCATCGAAACAATGAGCCGGAACCGGCACAGCGCTCTTCTTCCTGATAGTCTGAACGTCCTTCAGAGGTCCAAGCCGGCGCCGGTACCTTGTCGACGTCGTCCCTCCGTTTCGGGTACCCCGATGAAGATCATCCGCTCAAGGGTTTCAGGAGAACGCACCATGCAGTACGCACGTAATGTCGAGTTTCAGGTGAAAACGGGCAAAGAGAAAGAGCTCAACCGCCTTTTTGAGAGTGAAGTTCTTCCGGTCCTGCGCAAGCAGAACGGCTTCCTGGAAGAGGTGACGCTCGTCAACCCCAAGGGAGCTCACTTCATCAGCCTCTGGGACAATCAGAAGAATGCCGAGACTTATATGACGGCTACTTATCCGTCTGTCCTGGCGAAACTGAATGAGTTCATCGTCGGAACTCCCGAGGTGGAGATCTTCGAGACCGCGTCTACGTACGCGCGCGCGTAATCGCGCCTGAGGAACGCTCAGGCATTCTCGTTTCCACGAGGCCCCGCGAGGGGCCTCTTTTTTGTGCCTGTTCCGCGATCACCCTGAATCGAGGGCCTCATCGAGCCGCAATCCTGAATGGCTGGACCCTCTGATAGGTCAGGGACCGCCACAGCCACTCGGCCGGACCGAATCGATAACGCCGCAGCCGCGCGGAGGCGAGCGCCATCTGGACCCCGTATCCGACGATCCATACCACCGCGAGCCCTGCCGGGCCGAGGCGTCCCATCCATCGGGGCCCTCCCGTAAATCCATAGAAGAGGAAGAGCCCGATGGCGGTCTGGAGGAGATAGCAGGAGAGAGCCGTTCGCCCGACCGCCGCGAGCGGCTGGAGCCGCGCGATGGCGCGGCCCTTCTGAAGGACGAGCGCGAGCGCCGACGCGTACGCGACGGAAAGACCGAGGTATCCGAGCTCGGCGGCGAGCCGTCCGGTGAACGGCCGCAGGAAACCCGCGCCCGTCCCCGCGTCGAGGACATGGGCGGCGTCGGCGACGTTGGCCGCGATCCCGACGATCGATCCCACGACCAGGAGAGTCCGGAAGAGCGGGCGATGTTTCGCCAGCCCGCTCACGATCCCGGCGCGAGCGGCCCAGAGCCCGAGAAGAAGCCGGCCGAAGATGGCCACCTGATAACCGATCTGGCTCACCGACAGCGTGAGCCTCCAGTCGTAGCGCCAGTTCACGCGGAGAACATCCATGGAGGTGCCTGATGAGAAGGCGCGCAGCGCGAGCTGATCCAGGGCCGGATCTCCGGGAGCCGGAGGCAGCAGCTGCGATCGCAGGCCGATGACGAGAGCGGGCACCAGGACGGCGCAGAAGAGTGCGGCGCTCAAGAGCGTTCTCTGAGAGACCCTGAGAAAGAGCGGGAGAAACAGGCCCCACAGCGCGTAGAAACGGAGGACGTCGAAGCACCAGAAGAGCCAGCCGTGCACGCATCCGATCAGGAACAGCCAGGCCAGACGCCGGTAGAAGAGGGCGAGCCCGAGCCGGGCGGCGACGCCGCGGGCATTCGCGCGGTCCAGGAAAAGCCAGAAGCTCACACCGAACAGGATCGCGAACAAGCCCAGGAACTTGTTCTCGATGAGGACCAGCTCGAGTCGGAAGAGAATGCGGTCGAGGGGCAGCGCAAGCATCCGGGCTCGTTGAGATTCGGTCATGTAGGCGAATCCCGAGAAGATGAGGAGGTTCGCCGCGAAGACTCCGATCACGAATCCGCGCAGGATGTCCACGGATTCGAGCCGGCCGGCGGTCGGTGTCGGGGCTCGGGGATTTCATCCCTTGGTTCTCCCTGATCGAGTCGGGCCTGGACCGGGGGTGCTCTGCTCGTCAGACGCGTCGAAGTGGTTGCGAAATCCTACTCCGCAGGTCGCGCCTTATGATTCGAACCGAACCCGCCATCCGGCGAGCGAAGCGAAGGCAAAACCGTCGATCCATGCATGAAACCGTTTCCGCGGTGGTGATGACCGGTCCAGGCCGCCCGCTCGAGCAGCGGCGTTTTCCCGCACCGAGGCCGCAGACCGGCGGGGCGGTCCTGGAGATGATCGCGAGCGAGGTCTGCGGCACGGACGTCCATCTTCACCACGGGCGATTCTCGGGCGTTCCGTTTCCCATCATTCCGGGGCACGTCAACTGCGGCCGGGTCCTCGAGACAGGCGGGCCCATCTTCGACGTCGATCAGCGTCCCATCGAGACAGGCGCCGTCGTGACCTTCTTCGACGTCTTCGGCACGTGCGGCGCGTGCTGGCACTGTCTCGTCGCCCGGGCCGCGACCCGATGCCCGCACCGGAAGGTTTATGGCATCACGACGTCCGCCGCCGACGGGCTCCTGGGCGGATGGGCGGAGCGGATCGAGATCCTCCCCGGCGTGCGCGTCGTTCCCCTTCCCGAGGACGTCGCGCCAGAAGACTTCATGGGAGGCGGCTGCGGCCTGCCGACGGGGTTTCACGCGGTCGAGCGCGCCGGGATCGCGCTCGGCGACACCGTGGTCGTGCAGGGGAGCGGCCCCGTCGGGCTGAACGCGGCGATCTTCGCGCAGCTCGCGGGCGCGCTCGCGGTGTACGTCATCGGAGCGCCTTCGGCGCGCCTCGAAGCCGCGACGCGGCTCGGCGCTGCAGGTGTTCTCGACCTGGCGGCGGTTCCCGACCCGGCGGAACGAGCCCGGTGGGTCCGGGAGCGGACCGGCGGCCGCGGGGCAGACGTCGTCATCGAGGCATCGGGCAACCCGAAAGCGGTGCCCGAGGGGCTCGAGATGCTTCGCGACGCGGGCCGCTACGTGGTCGTGGGTCAATACACGGACGGCGGCGAGACCCTGGTGAATCCGCATCGCCACATCAACCGCCGCCACGCGACGATCCTCGGATGCTGGGGTTACGAGTTCACGCACCTCCACCGCGCGCTCGCGATGATGGCCCGACACAAGGACCGCTTCCGCTGGAGAGAGCTCATCACCCGCGAGTACGCGCTGTCGGATGCGGGCAGCGCCCTCGCGGACATGGAGAAGCTCTCGGTCGTGAAAGCAATCGTTCGTCCCCGGGGTTAGCGACGGCCCCCCGAGGCCGCGGGAGAGCACCGGCGTTACGGAGCGACGACGAACTCTCCCTTCATCTTCGAGTGCCCGAGTCCGCAGAACTTGGCGCACTTGAACGCGAACGTTCCCGCTTTGTCCGGGGTGAACGCCACCTTGCCGGGACTGTCCCTGGAGAACTCGATCTTCTCGAGCTTGAGGTCTTTGCAAGCGAAGCCGTGCTTCGTGTCTTCGCTCTCGAACGTGATCTCGACCGGCTCTCCGACCTTGAGCTCGATCCGGCTCGGCTGAAACTCGAATTTCTTCGCGGTCACGGTGATCTTGCGCGGCTCGGAGGTCTGTCCTGCCGCGGCGAGAGCGACCAGCAGAACGGCGGCGATACCCGAAGCGGCAATCCGCGGGATGCGCATGGCTCAGTCTCCTTTGACGCGCCAGAGTCTAATTCCCTCCGGCCGCCCGCATCCCGCAGAGGGCCGGAATTCAATCCGCCAGGGGCTTGCCGGCGCCTGCCCGCTCCGCGAATTGCCGCAGGGTGTCGCCCC
The DNA here is from genome assembly GCA_038203955.1 of Thermoanaerobaculia bacterium. Taxonomy (GTDB): domain Bacteria; phylum Acidobacteriota; class Thermoanaerobaculia; order UBA5066; family Gp7-AA6; genus JALYUA01. The sequence continues at coordinate 3,565 of JBBRDK010000168.1, forward strand.
ATCCCTGCGGGGATCCGACCATCTCGCGCATCGCCTCTCCGCCCGGACCGAGGCGGCCGAAATATCGATGCTCGAGGTCCACCCGCGTCGTCCCGTCCTCTTCCGGCGTGAAACGCACCTCGACCTCGCTCGATCTCTCGAGGTCGCTCTCGTACTCCCACGACGCGTTGATCTTCCACGCCAGCACGAGCCGGCGCGGGGGATCCCAGACGAGCACGGCGCCCCAGTCGGAGTCCGTTCCGTCCGTCTGCTCGTTGTAGCAGCGGCCGCCCGCCTTTCCTTCGATTACCACCTTTTTGAGCGGCGCTTTCCGGTGGGGGATCGCCTGACTGAGCGTTTTCCCCGCTGTCCGATCCCGCAGGGTCAACGCCTCACCCCGGCCCTCTCCCCGGGGCGCGGGGGAGAGGGAAGGGAAAGGCAGCCGATTACGGGCAGGTGGCGAAGGCTCCCGTGTCCTGGATCGGCTGGAACGGGGTGCCCTGAGGGTTCACGTACGTCCTGACCGTGCTGGTCTGCGTGTCGGTCACCGTCAGGATCACGTTGACGTCCGTCAGTCCCCCGGCGAAGACCCAGTAGCGCGCGTTGAGCCCGCACCCGTTCAGCACCTTGAGCACCATTTCGACGTTGCTCGGGCTGAAGAACCAGAAGGCGCCGGTGTCTCCCGTGAGGTTGATCACCTGTCCGGCGCCGGCCGCGCCGTCGCGCGTGACCCACTGCGCCCGGACCTGATAGCGCCCGTTGTTCAGACACATCGTCGTGGCGTTGGCCGTGCAGTTCGCGGCGATGCGCGCATCGGACGTCGTTCGCATCGCCGCGGGAAGAAGATTCGCCCAGGCAGCGGCCCGCGCGGCGGCCATGTCGGCCTCCGATGCCGCGGCCGGCGCGCCGCAGCTTGCAAACGCGCTCGTGTCCTGAATCGGCTGGAACGCCGTGCCCTGCGGATTGGCGTACGACTTGACGGCGCCGGTCAGACTGTCGGTCACCGTCATCACGACGTTGACGTCCGTGAGTCCTCCCGCGAAGACCCAGGAGTGGGAATTCACTCCGCACCCGTTCAGCACTTTC
>JBBRDK010000169.1:0-4626 GCA_038203955.1 Thermoanaerobaculia bacterium
TCTACACACGCCGGATCGGAATCCTCCAGGAGGGCCTGCTCGCGAGCCCCTTCTCGCTCGCGGAAGTCCGGGTCCTCTACGAGATCGCCCACCGCGATCAGCCGACCGCGAAGGACCTGCGCGACGAGCTCGGCATGGACCGCGGGTACCTGTCCCGCGTTCTCGCGCGGTTCGAGCGGTCCGGTCTCCTCAGGCGGCGCCGGTCCGAGGCCGACGGCCGGGAAAGCCTCCTTTCGCTGACGCCGAAAGGCCGCCGCACCTTCGCTCCCCTGGAGGCGCGCTCCGACGAGGACGTCTCGTCGATGCTCCGGACACTCCCGTCTCCCCGCCGCCGCGATCTCGTCTCCGCCATGACGTCCATCGAGGAGCTCCTGAGCCCCGGGAAGGCTCCCGCGCCCCGCTGGCGTCTCCGGCGCCACCGGCCCGGGGACATGGGTTGGATCGTCCACCGCCACGGCGTCCTCTACGCACAGGAATACGGCTGGGACGAGACGTTCGAGGCGCTGGTCGCGAAGATCGTCGCCGAGTTCATCGAGAAGCTCGACCCGAAACGCGAGCGCTGCTGGATCGCCGAGCGGGATGGAAAGATTCTCGGATCCGTGTTCCTCGTCAGAAAGGCGGACACCGTCGCGAAGTTGCGCCTCCTCTACGTCGAGCCCGACGCCCGCGGCCTCGGCATCGGCGCGCGCCTCATCTCGGACTGCGTCGCCTTCGCGCGCGCGTGCGGATACGAGCGGCTGGTGCTCTGGACGCAGAGCAACCTGTCCGCCGCGCGCCACCTCTACGAAAAGGCGGGCTTCCGGCTCACCGGAAAGGAGTCGCACCACAGCTTCGGCCACGACCTCGTCGCCGAGACGTGGGAGGTGCGCCTCTGAATCAGCGGCCCGGCGGCTGAATCAGCGGCCCGGCGGCGCCGGCTCCGCGGCCGCCTGACGCGCCCGCTCGATCGCCTCCGCGCCCGCCGCCCCGCGATAGTGCACACCGTAGATCGCCCGGGGCGACAGCCGGTTTTTCGCCAGCCATCCCGCGAAGAAACGGTTCATCGTGTCGCGCCCGGACGGCGGGAACCGCGCCCTCTCCTCGTAATAGAAGAGATCGCCTTCGAGGAGGATTCTTTCCTCCGGTAGCCAGAGCAGCAGGTTCTCGTCGGTGTGAGGGTTCCCTCCGACCTGGATCACCTCGAGACGCCGCCCGCCGTCCGAGATCGCGCGCCGCGAGCGCACGACCTCGACTTTGGGCGCGCCCCGCGTTCCGTTCGCCGCGCGGCGCACGGTCTCCGCGTCCCCCGGGGACGCGAGGAAAGTCACGTCCCGCTCCGCAAACGCCGCCGCTCCGCCCAGATGGTCGCCGTGGTGGTGGCTGACGACCACGTACCGGATCGGCTTCCCCGGGCAGGTCCTCTCGACCAGCGCGCGAAACTCCGTCGTGACGAGGCCGGTCGTGCCCTGGCCGGACGCCGGGATCGACTCGAGCCCGATCCCGGCCGCCGGCGCGTCGAAGACGACGACGAAAGCCGGAAGCTCGACGAACATCACCAAAAATCCCCGCGGAGACACCACGTGGACGCCCGCCGCGACTTCGCCTTCGGGCGGACCTCCGGGAGCCGGAGGCGGCGCCGATGCCGCCGCCGGCGCGGCCCCCGCCGGCGAGAAATTCAAGAGCTCCGGCGGGACCTACATCATCGCCGCCGCGTCCGTCGCGCCCGACTCATATCGCGAGTACGCGACTTCCTGGAACCGCGCGGCGCCGACGTCGATCTTGTGGCCGGAGGGAGCAAGACCCGCGCTTGCGCTCTTCCGCCAGCCGCGCCACGTCCAGGAGACGGGGAGCTCACCGAGGCCGGGGAAGACGGCGCGGTAAACGACCCGCGAGAGGACGGCGGGGTTCCTTCCGAATGCGAGCGCGAGCTTGACCCCGTCGGGCAGCTCCACGTCCACGAGGTCGTGCGGGGCGCCGTCGAACGTGAGCTCCCCGGCGGCGGCCACGCGCACCGCGCGCCGCCCGACGTCGCGCAGGAGAACGTGCGGAATCCGCCGCATGAGCGCCTCGCGCTCCGGCGCCGGCGATCCGCTTCCGGCCGCGCCCATGCGGCCGCGCCGGGCGGTCCAGTCCGCGACTCCCGTGGCGTCCGCCGTGTAGATGAATCGCCGCCAGCGGACGCTCCGATCGTTGCGCGGCGTGCGCCGCTCCCAGGCGACGGCGCCTGCGGACCTTCGGACGGCGACCTTCTCCTCGTGCGCGCGCCACGTCGGCCGCTCTGGGGATAAGCCCTGCAGCTCGGCCGACAGATTCTCGCGTCCCGCGCCTTCGACCATCCAATCGTCGAGAGCGGAGAGCCGGGCCGGTCCGCCGAGCGCGTCCACCGCCGCTGCGACGAGGCGCCGCCCGCGATCCTCGGGCGACCCGGCGATCGGAGGCTCGTCTCCGGCGGCGACGGCGGCGGCCGCCAGCGCGAGAAGAAGCGGCAGGAGAAATGCCCCCAGAGGTCTGGAGCGATGCGGCGAATCCGTCTTCATCGCGACTGAGCGTAGCGTTTCCGCCCGCGATGTCCAGACGCGTCGGCCGACGGGACATCGGCGTGGACGTTCCGTCCCGTGAGAGGGACGAAGCCGGATTCGACCGCGGCGATAGAATCGCGCGATGCACGAAGCACCCGGCCGCGACGAGGCGGCGCCCTACTACTTCCGATACATCGACCGCATCCCCGCCTGCGACATCGTCGGGCGCCTCGATTCGCAGCTCGACGAAACGCTGCAGCTCCTCTCGTCGATTCCGGAGGAGAAGTCCGTCCACCGGTACGCCCCCGAAAAATGGAGCATCCGGCAGCTTCTCAACCACGTGAACGACACGGAGCGAGTCTTCCTCTACCGCGCGTTCTGGTTCGCCCGGGGAAACGAGACCCCGCTCCCGAGCTTCGATCAGGACTCGGCCGCCAACCAGGCCGGCGCAAATGAGATCTCGTGGGCGGACCACAAGGACGAGCTGCGCGCGGTGCGCCTCTCCACAGTTTCCTTCTTCCGCAACCTCGCGCCCGAAGCATGGATGCGCCGTGGGATCGCGAGCGACAATCCGTTCACGGTGCGGGCACTCGCCTACATCGCGGCGGGCCATCTCGACCATCACGTCGGGATCCTGCGGGATCGATACCTGTAGTCACCCTTATCGCCGCCGCCCCCGAGCGCTGTCTCTGCTCCCTCTCCCCGCGCGCCGGGGGAGAGGGCTGGGGTGAGGGGTGGCACATCGAGCCTGACAGGGTTCGCGCGAGAAGGAGATGCCCCTCACCCTGCCCCTCTCCCCGAGCCCGGGGAGAGGGAACATGCGAAGGCGAAGGGGGAGAGGGACAGCAGAGGTGCGAGACTTCCCGCCCTTAATCCAACCCCACCTGCGTCTTCGCCACGAGCTGATCGTTCATGAACGTCGCCGTGATCATCTTGCTGCCCTTGCGCCACACGAGCACCTTCGTCGTGACGGTCGTGCCCGGCGCTCCGATTCCCGTCGCCGCGCCAGCCGGCGGCACGCCCGCGGGCATTGCCGGCACCGCGACGCCGGAGCTCGCCTGCTCGGTCCCCGGCCCGAGGATCGCTTCCACCTGGGCCGATGTCATCCCGTTGGCGACTTTCGTGTAGTTCTCCGCCGTGAGCTTCCCGGTGCAGCCGGCCGCCAGAGCGGCGAGGACGAGGAGGGCGGACAGGACGTGCAGCCGCGATTTCGGTAGCGATCGCATGAGGCCTCCTTCGAGTGTTTCCGGGAGGATATGCGATCCGCGGACCGACCACGCATCCCGGCGCAACCGACCGGCTGCCTTAGAATGCGGCCAGTGTCAGCGATGTCCACGCGAGCCGCCAAAGGACCGCAGACGCGGTGAGGACGCGGCGAGTCGGCGTGGGCGGACCTCCCCTGCGCGGCGGCGGCGGCGTCGCGATCGCCTCCGAGCGCGACATCCGGAAGATGGCCGCCCGCTTCGCCCTGCTGGCCTTCGGGACGTACCTCGCCTTTCTCCTCGTCGTCCTCGCGCTCTCCGCGCGGTCCGGCATGGAGCTGTACATGGCCAACGACTCCGAGACCTACATCGCGCCGGCGAGGAACATCCTCGAGCACGGCTCGTTTTCGCGCGAGACCCATGCCCCCTATCTGTGGGAGCCGTACCGCACTCCCGGATATCCGCTGATGATCCTCGCGTTCCTCGCGGTCACCGGCAAGCCGACGGCCGTCCTCGCCGCCGGGCCGCTGCTCGCCGCCTTCCTCGCGTACTCGCTCGTGCGGCTGACGTGGGAACTCTTCGGTGACCGGCGCGCGTCGCGCCTGGCGGGCTTCGCCGTGGCGTTCTTTCCCAACGGCCTCGGGCTCTCGGTGATGGTCCTGACGGATTTCGCCCACGGCTGCTTCTTCCTCTTCGCGCTGTGGGCGACCTACCGCGCGATCCGGGATCACAGCCCGGGCTACGCGGCCGCGGCGGCCGTCTTCTGGATGTCGGCGCAGCTGATTCGCCCGACGCTGAGCGTGGCGTTCGTCCTCATCATCGCCATGGGGATCTGGCTCGCCCGCGACTGGAAGCAGATCGTAACGACGGCCGTCCTGACGCTCGCATCCTTCGCCGTCCCGACGTACCTGAGCTGGCAGGTCCTG
>JBBRDK010000170.1:0-4616 GCA_038203955.1 Thermoanaerobaculia bacterium
AAGAACCATCGAGTGCGCGTCGGTGGGAATTCCGTTTCTCTGCTTCGGCACTCCGTCAGACTCGCGGGAGCGCTCGTATTTCCACTCCGCCTCGAGGACGGTGAATCCCGAGTTTTTTTCTGACGCCACACGCCGAGCTTATATGGTTCTTCCTGAGCGTGCCGGGAAAGAAAAACTCCACGCGCAGCGGGACAAAACGCCGCGCTCGTCGATAGGGAATCGAGTGCGCGTGAAACCGGAGGGCACCCGAAACGCAGGAGAGATAAGCTGCGCATCAACACCGACCGTTCTTCGACGGCGGCCGAACAACAGGACTCGAGGCGAGGGAAATTTGGAGCGGGCGGCCGTGATGGCCGCGCCGCAAACAGAGAAGGAGCGACCTTGGATAACACGACGCTGCTCATCATCGTCATCGTGCTGGTCGTCCTCGGCGGAGGCGGATACTGGTATCGCGGCCGCCGCAGATAGAGAGATCCGGAGCGGCGGCGCTTTTGCCGCCGCTCCAGTGCTTCCTCCGACCCTTCCCCGAGGTCCGGGGAGAGGGAAAGGGCCGCCCTACGAGACCGGTTCCGCCACCACCCCTTCGGCGAGAATGACCTCGACGCGCCGGTTGCGGGCGCGGCCGGCCGGGGTCTTGTTCGAAGCAACCGGGAACTGCGATCCGTATCCCTCGGCGACGATCCGCGAAGGGCCGATCCCCTGCTTCTGGAGAAACGTCGAGACCGAAGTGGCGCGGTTTCGGGAGAGTTTCTGGTTGACCGCCTCGGTGCCCGTCGAGTCCGTATAACCCTCGACGCGAAGGTTCATGTCGGGAAAGACGGACAGCACGCCGGCCATCTTCGCCAGGCCCACCTGCGCGGACGGCTTCAACGTCGAGCGCCCCGTCTCGAAGAGAATCCCCGGCAGGCTGACGACGATTCCGCGGGCCGTCGTCCGGGTCGTGGCGACCCCCGCCAGGGCGCCGGAAAGACGCTGCTGCAGGGCGTCGCGGTCTTTCTGGACCCGGTCCCGATCCGCGGCCAGCGTCTCCTTTTCGGCCGTGAGCTGGGTCCTCTGCTGCTCCAGGGCGGCCGCCTGCTCCGCCGCTTGGGCCCGGGCGCGCTCCGCCGCGTTCTTCTGCTCTTCGAGGGCGGCAGACTGCTGAGCCGCCGCGGCCTGCGCCCGCTCCGCCGCGCCTCTCTCCTCCTCCGCCCGCCGGCGCAGGTCCTCGGAGCGCCGCGATGCGTCCTCGGCCTGACGGCGCGCCTCGTCGGAAGCCATCGCGTTCTGCTCCGCGGCCTGCTTCTCGCGCGCGAGGCGCTCCGCGGTCGCTTCGGATTCCGACTGCGCGCGCGCCGCCGAGTCCCGCTCGAGCTCCGCGCGCCGGCGCGCGATTTCGGCCTGGGCAGCCGTCTGCTCCCGCTCCATCTCGGCGCGGCGGCGCGCGCTCTCGGCCTCCGCGGCCGTCTGCTCCGCGCGCGCGACCTGCCGCCCGAGGGCGTCGAGCTGGGCGCGCCGACCCGCGGCGATCTCCGCCTCTTCCCTCTCGGCGACCGCCTTCCACATCGCGCGGGCCGCGGTGCTCACCAGGCTGACCGTCCGCCGCGAATAGTCGGCGACCACGCGGCCGCTCCCGCCCGAGTTGGCCGAGTTGGCCGCCTGCGCGAGTGTCGTCCTCGCCTCCGACATCGAGCGCGCGTCGTAGTCGGCGATCCCCGCGAGCTCGGCGGTCTGGTAGATCCGACGCGCCTGGTAGAGCTCGAGAGGCTCCCGCTCGCGATATCGGAGCGAGCCGATCGATTCGACGTCACGCCGGACGGCGGGCCGGAAAGCGGAATACGCGAACTGGGAGTTTTTCGCGTATTTCGATTTCACCGGCTGAGAGATGAAAACGACGAGGTCCGATGGCCGCAGCGATCCGGGGATCGGCTCGGCCGTCACGAGAATCGCGAACTCCTTCAGCCCCGTCTGGAACCGGGCTTTGCCGTTCTCGTCGCGGCTCCAGAGCTCACCCAGATTCTGGGCGCTGCCGTCGCGGGCGACGGCCCACACGACGTAGCTGTTGACCTGACCGCCGAACAGGACGGCCGGCTGCAGGCCCCGGAACTCGAGCTCGACTTTCGCCTGGGGGCCCCGCGCCTCGACTTCCCCTTCGAGAGTGGCGCCCGCGGGGGCCTGTCGCGTCGCGAAGAACGGAACGTCGACGGACTTCTTCTCCGGGAACTGGACCGTATTCAGGGGAACTTCGAGCGCGGAAACGACCGCCGCGGCTAGAAAAAGTGAAACGACAACGCTGAGCTTGTTCTTCATCAGGTCTCCTCACCTTTAGGACGATTCGCGTGACAAATCAAAGTCGGGTTGGACTCTCTTCCGATAAGCAATATGTACGCCCGCCGGTCAGCCGTGGCGGCCCCTTTTCTTCGTCCCTCCTCGGCCGCGCGGCGGAAACCGGCTACCTTCAACGACATAGAATCTTCTAGCGACGCGGTGCACCCGCATGGAGGTCGTGAAGATCCGAATGAGCTCGCAACCCCGGCGGGCCGGCCACTCCGCAACGACCAGCTCGGATCATGATCGGGCCGGGACCGTCTCTTCGGTCTGTGGAGTCAACGCTGCCGCGGATGAGCCCGTGCCGGAACGCTGGCCGGACTCGCAACGACGGACCATTTCGTGAGATTTCCCCGTCATCGTCCCTACCCTGCGGTGATGCCATGCCGACGATACACCGCCTGCTACCGATTCACGGAGGGCTGGCTCGCCCCGAAACGCTTCGAAGGTGCTGGAAGAGGCGTTCCGCCGGACGGCGGCTTCCAGCGAGACAGCTCGCGTTCGTGATCGCGCCCCTGTTGGGTCTCCTCGGCGCCCGCGCCACCGCCGGATCCCCCGGCCCGATCGACGAGGCGCGCGCGAGAGACCTTCTCGTCCGGCTTCTATCGGCCGACGAAGGCACTCGGGGTACCGCGCGCGTCGGGATCATCCGGTCGGCCGATCCGGCGATGATCCCCGCGCTGGTCGACGCGCTTTTTTTCGCGTCGCGGGACGGCCGGCACGACGTCGTGTCCTGCCTCGAATCGCTGTCCGGCGAGCACCTCGGAGGAAACTACCGGTACTGGTTCGAGTGGCTCGGCGGCCACGAGGGCATCCATCTCGCTTCCTGGTACCGGCAATGGAAGGCCGCCATCTTTTCGCGAATCGATCCCGCGTTCGCCCGCTTCGCATAAAAAGACCCCGGAAGCGGGGCTTCTGGAGGGCGACCCCGTCCGCGAAGGGAGAGCCCTCGCTTGACGGAGCGCGGTACCCGCGCCGTTCACGTCTCGCGACCGCAGTCGCGCCCTAATCCGGGCTATGCCGCGACCTCATCCACGAGTCGCTGCACAGGCTCGGTTTGACCGGAGAACTCCCAGACCCCGAGACCGCGACGCGCTATTTGGCGCTGCAGCCCGCAGGCGCGCGCGTCGCCGTTAACCCCGCGGGATCGCGCAGCCGAAGGCCTTCGTCTCGGCGGGGCGGATAGGGCGGCCCGCGAGAAAAGACTCGAGGGCGTTCTTCAAGTCCGGCGAGGAGATCTTCGAGGCGATTCGGCCGTGGTAACGCAGGGTTCCGCGCTGGTCGAAAAGAAACACCTCGGGAGTGCGGCGCGCGTCGAGGAGCTCCGCGATTCGGCTGTCGGGATCCTTGATGATGTCGAAGCCGTGCCCGTGCGCGCGCGCATGGCTCCGGACCTCGTCGATCGTCTCGAGCGTTCCGGAATTGACACCCACGAAGAGAACGCCTCGTTTCGAAAACTCCCCGGCCAGGTCGCGGATCAGGTCGTTGTAGTAGTTGGAGTATGGACAGATCGTCGAGACAAACAGGATGACTACGCCGCTGTGGGTCTTTTCGGCTTCGGCGAGCGAGAATCGCCGCCCTTGCAACGTCGTCATTCCAAATTCCGGCGCGACGGCGCCGATCTCCAACCCACCGATGGGCCGGGCGGCCAGCATCAAAAGGGTTCCCGCGACAACGGCCGCTGCGCTCGTGAAATTGCTCACGGCTTCTCGGCCGAAGTCCTTGCACGCTTTGGGGGGAAGAGGCGCCGCACGAGCTGCTGCGGCGAAAAGCTGTAGCTCACACCGAAGCTGATCCCGTTGTCGATCTTGTGGCCGTCCCGACCGTACACCGACCGGATGTACGAGGCAGAGAGCTCCGTCGACCCGGTGAGTAAATAGGTCAAGCCACCGCCAACGTTGACCTGGGAGGACTTTCCGATCAGATCGTGATGGATGAAGAGAACATCCCCATTGGGCAGGCTAAAGAGATCGGGCGGCGTGTGGAATTTCAGTCCCCCGTGCGTGTAATAGCCGACACCGAGAAGACGCAGGGAGAGCGCCGGCATCAAGTAATAACCGGCTTCAAAACCGAAGTCACTCCGGTTGACATTGATCCCCAGGACACGCTCGACGAAGGCGTAGTCGTACGAGACCTGCGCGTAACTGCCCGGCAGGAGGCGATCGAGTCGGCCGCCGAGGCTGAAGCCGAGCAAATATTGATGCAGGTCCTTGCCGGCCGCGGCGTGGGCGAAGAATGTGTAGTCGTGGCTCGGAACCACCGCCGTAAAGAACGGTGTCAGCGCGACGGTGCCGTTGAGAACCTGATAG
>JBBRDK010000171.1:0-4571 GCA_038203955.1 Thermoanaerobaculia bacterium
GCGTTTGCGGTCGCCTGCGGCGGAGAGCAATCCACCGGCACGCAGGGAATCAAGATCGGCTTCTTCGGCGCGTTGACGGGACCGCAGGCGACCTTCGCGCTCTCCGGGAAAAACGGGGCGAAGCTCGCGATCGACGAGATCAACGCGAAGGGCGGCGTGCTCGGCAAGAAGCTCGAGCTGCTCTCGGAAGACGACCGCAACGAGCCCTCGGAGGCCGCTTCGGCCGTCTCGAAGCTCATCACGCGCAACCACGTCGTCGCCCTGATCGGCGAAAACGCCTCGTCCCGCTCCCTCGCGGCGGCGCCGATCGCGCAGTCGTACCAGATCCCGATGGTCTCCCCCTCGTCCACCAACGTCGAGGTCACGAAGAAGGGCGATTACATCTTCCGAGTCTGCTTCATCGACCCCAGCCAGGGAAAGGCGCTTGCCCTGTTCGCCCGCCAGAACTTGAAGGCCCAGACGGCGTCGATCCTGATCGACTCGAAGAGCGACTACAGCGTGGGGCTCGCGGAGGCGTTCCGGACGTCGTTTACGGGACAGGGCGGGCGGATCCTTTCGGAGGTCAAGTACGCCGAGGGCGACAGCGACTTCAGCGCGCAGCTCACATCGATCGAAGCGGCGAAGCCGGACGTGCTGTTCGTCCCCGGGTACTATACGGACGCGGGGCTGATCGCCCGGCAGTCCCGGGGGCTCGGGATGAAGGCCGTGCTCCTCGGCGCCGACGGCTGGGATTCGCCGAAGCTGGCGGAGATTGGCGGCGCGGCCGTCGAAGGCGCGTACTTCTCCAACCACTACTCGGTGGACGATCCCGCGCCGGCCGTGCGCGCCTTCGTGGAGGTCTATAAGAAGAGCTACGGCTCGGAGCCGGACTCGATCGCGGCGACGTCCTACGACGCGGCGCGCCTGATCGTCGACGCGATCCGCCGCGCCGGCTCGACCGAGGGCAAGCGTCTGCGCGATGCCCTGGCGGCGACGAAGGACTTCCCGGGCGTGACCGGCACGATCACCATGGACGCGGACAGAAATCCGATGAAGCTGCCGGTGATCCTGAAAGTAGAGAACGGCCGGACGAAGTTCGCCGCGAGGCCGTAACGAGTTTGTCAGTTATCGGTTGTCGGTTGTTGCCGGTTGTCGGTTGTCCGTTCGACTGAAACTGAAAACTCAGAACTGAAAACTGAGAACTATTTCCCCTCGATCACGAACTCGTCGAAGGTCATGATCCCGGGCCCGGCGGTCGCGATGCCGGCCCGGCCGGTGGCGGGCGCCGCGTCCTGCGCTTCGAAAAGGGGCTTGCCTTCCCACGCGGCGGAGACTCGCGGTCCGGACAGCTCGACGGTCAGGACGCCCCACTCCCTCGGTGTCTCCGAGGTGGCCCGGGCGAGCTCCGTCGTTCTGCCCGCACGGGACTGGAGCAGCCGCGCCAGGCCCGTCACCGGGTCGACCAGGACGGCCAGGTAGTTCTTCTGGTCCGCGACCCGGAAGACGATCCCGCCGGTGCCGGAGGATTTCTTGATTCCCAGGGAGAGCGTGCCGTCGCCCAGCGACACGGTGCGCCGCAGCGCCGTGCCGATCGAGTCGGGGGCACGCGACGCGACCACCTGGAGGATGACGTTCGGGGCCGAGGGCGGGTTGAAATCCGCGATCACCTTCCAGGACGTTTCCCCCGGAGCGCCGAGGGTCACGAAATCGAAGAAGGCCGGCTCATGCATGACCGCGTCCGAATCGAAGTGGTTCCGAAGCTTTTCAGCCTGCGCCGCCGCCGGAAGAAAGCCGGCCAGAGACACTGCCAGCGCCAGCACGCGCGGCCAGCGGAATCGGCTATGTCCGTGCATTCTGGCGGACCAACAATGGACTTGTCCTAATATTCCCCCCGTGCCACAAACCAGACGCTCCTATGCCGCCGAGTACGAAGGATTCCGGTTCCGGATGGAGCCGGAGGACGTTTCCACACTGAAGGCCCTTCCCGACTTCGAGGGCCGCGAAGAGCCGGCGGTCGCGGAGGACTTTCTCCGCGCCCACGCAGAAACATGGTCCGACGCGCTCACAGCCGCCGGCGCGCATCCCGGCGAATTCGCCGTCCGCCTGGACACCCATCAACGCCGGGCGCATCTGTCGAGGGGGCCGGACGTGATCTTCATCGCGGAGATTTGAGAGAGCTGTCGGCTTTCGGCTCTCAGCCACGCAAGCGCGGGACGCCGTAAGCACGCTCTGGTTCTCGGCATCGCCTTCTATCCAAGTCCTGCCCCTCACCCCGCCCTCTCCCCCGGCGCGCGGGGAGAGGGAGCAGACGCTCGTGTCGAAATGATGAATACGCTCGCAGCGTGAGAAGTCTCCCGACCGAAGGGAGGGAGGAGGCTCACGCTGCGGGAGCGTGAGCGAGCGCAGCGAGCGGAAGCGACGGAAGGGAGGAGCCTCTCGGTGCGGGAGCCGGAGCGAACGAAGGGACGAGGCGAGCGGTCGAGCCCTCAGGCGAGCCGCTCGCCGATGCCGCCGCGGCGGCGGCGGCACGTTCCGTAGTGAGCGCAGGCGACGTTAGAAACTCAAGATCGACCGGATCTTTTTCTCGACGGCGAGAAACGCCTGCCGCGAGTACGGATCCACCACCACGCGCACGTCGGCGGGCGCCGGAACGTCTTCCGCGAGCGACGCGGTGAAACGGTCCGTCTGACCGTCGAAGAAGGTCTCGCCGAGCTCGCGGTCGGACTTTCCCTTCGACCCGGGGAGCTCCCGCAACCGCGTCAGGTCCGCTGGCTCGAGCCGCATCCGATAGCCCGCGGACTCGCGATACACGGGCTCGCTCGACGCGATCAGATCGGGACGCGGCCCTCGCGGCGCTCGCGGGCGGTCGTCGCGCCGGCGCGGCTGTCCCGCGACCGGTACGTCCGACGGGCGCGCCGGTGTCTCAATGAGCGCCGCCGCCGGTGCCGGAGCCGCCGGCCCCGGCGCGGACGGGGGAAGGGCGGAAGGAAAAGGCGGCTGGAGCGCGGGAGACGCGGCAAATTGGGCGTCCGGGGCCCGGCCGGGGCCTGGCTCAAGGAACGGCACTCCTTCGGGAGCCGGAGCGGCCGCGGGACCCGCGATCGGGGATGCGTTCGGATTGGGCGAGTCGCGCGGGATCTCGGGAAAGACGGTCGGAGCGGATTCCGGCACGGGCACGGGCGCGGCCATGGAGGGGGCGGCCGTTTCCTCCGCGGCGGCGGGAGCCGGAACGGGGGGGAAAACGGGCTCGTCCGTCATGCTTCCGCGAGGACGTTTTTTGAGATCACGATCCGCTGGATCTCGCTCGTGCCCTCGTAGATCGTCGTGACACGCGCGTCGCGATAGAAGCGCTCGACGGGGTATTCGCGCGAGTACCCGTAGCCTCCGAAGATCTGCACCGCGCGCGCGGCGATCGTGTTGGCGGCTTCCGTGGCGAAGACCTTCGCCATCGACGCCTCCTTGGAAAACCGCACGCCGGGCTTCTCGGACAGCAGTGCGGCCCGGTAGGTCAGGAGCTGGGCGGCGTCGATCTGAACTTTCATGTCGGCGATCTGGAACGCGATGATCTCGTGCTCCGCGAGCTTCCGGCCGAACGTCTCCCGCGTCTTCGCGTACTCCGTCGAGGCGTCGTAACACGCCCGCGCGATCCCCACCCCCTGCGCGGCGATGCCGATCCTGGAATGGTCGAGCGTCGTCATCGCGATGCGGAACCCGTCTCCCTCGGATCCGAGGCGGCGGGACTCGGGAAGCCGCAGGTCTTCGAGGTAGATCGCCGCGGTCTTCGACGATCGGAGGCCCATCTTGTCCTCGGGCGGCCCGATGCGAAGACCCTTGTCGGCGGCGGAAACGAGGAAGCCGGTGATGCCCCGGGTGCCGGCGGAGGGATCCGTCATCGCCATGACGAGGTACCAACCCGCTTCTCCGGCGTTCGTGATCCATGCCTTGGATCCGTTCAAGAGGTAGTCGTTTCCGTCGCGGACCGCCCGGGTTTTCTGGTTGGCGGCGTCCGACCCGGACTGGGGCTCCGTCAGGGCGTACGCTCCCAGGGTTTTTCCCGAGGCGACCTCCGAAAGAATCGTCCTCTTCTGTTCGTCGGAGCCGTATCTCCACACCGGAAAACAGAAGACCGAATTCGTCACCGACACGATCACGGCGACCGACGCGCAGACGCGCGCGAGCTCCTCGATCGCGAGGATGTATGAGAGCGCATCCGTCCCGGAGCCGCCGTACTCTTCGGGCACCATCATCCCGAGAATGCCGAGTCCCGCCAGAGAGTCGATGATCGCGCGCGGAAACTCTTCCTTCCGCTCGCGCTCGGCGACGCCCGGAGCGATCTCGGTCGCGGCGAACTCTGCGACGACGTCGCGGATCCGCTTCTGGTCCTCGGTCAGGTCGAAGTTCACGGTTTGGGCCCCGCGGGAGGCGCGGCCGGGCCGCCGCCGGGAGCCGGACCCGCGGGACCCGCGTTTCCGCCCGCGCCCCCGCGCCCGCGGCGCCGCCGGCGCGAACGGCGTTTGCGCCCGCCGGCGCCCGGGGCCGGCGCTCCCGGCGGGCCCGCTCTGCCCGGGCCCGCCGGCGGCGGCACGGGCAGC
>JBBRDK010000172.1:0-4420 GCA_038203955.1 Thermoanaerobaculia bacterium
CTGCGCCGCGAGCAGAAGCCCGTGTACCCCGAGGGTCTCCTCAAGATCCAGAAGCAGGGCAACGTGCTGGTCATCGGCCGGATCGATCGCGAGGGCCGTGTGCAGGACGCGCACGCCATCGCGGCGACGAACCCGGGCTTCGTGGACGCGTCGCTCGCGGCGCTCAAGGCCTGGCAGTTCAAGCCGGCCACACGCAGCGGCGCCCCGATTGACTCCGCGGTCAACGTCGGTTTCCGCTTTCGGCTGGAGGGCAAGAATCACAATGAGATTCCGCGGCCGATCCTCGGCGATTTCGCGATCTTCGCGTCGGACGCGTCTGGAAAGAAGACGGCGCCGGACGGCCTCCCGATCCGGCGGGGCACAAGTCCGCGGCTTCGTGTCGAGGCCGTGCTCGACGTCACGCCCGCGGAGAAACCGGCGACGCTGGCCCTCCGAGCGGCGGCCCTGTCCCCGAAGAGCCGGCGCATCGCGCTCTGGAACGGAACGGTGAACGTTCCCGCCCGCGCGGCCTCGGTCCCCGTCCCCTTTTCCGCCCCGATCGGCGCGGACTGGGAGGACGGAATCTGGCAGGTGCAGATCTCAGTAAGCGACGTGCCCGCGGGAGGCGGGCAGTTCTGGCTCGCGGGAGACCCGGACCACTTCGACTTTGCCGGAGCCATGTCGAGAATCGCCGCCGCCGCCGTCGTCCCGCCCCCCGTCCCGGTCCCGACGGCGGCTCCGGCGGGCGTTCCGCGGCCGCTCCCGACGGCGACGCCTCGCAGGAAATAGACGTGGCCGGGGTCCGCCCGGCCGTGCCGGTCCGGATCGGCACGGCGGGCTGGTCCTACGAGGACTGGAAGGGCATCGTCTACCCGCTCCGCCCGCCCTCCGGGTTCGATCCCCTCGGGCTCATGTCGTCGCTCTTCGACACGAACGAGATCAACTCGTCCTTCTACAGGATTCCCTCGGTCGCCGCGACGCGCGGCTGGGCGCGGCGGGTCGCGCACAACCCGAGGTTCGCGTTCACCGCGAAGCTCTTCCGGGGCTTCACCCACGAGCGCACCGCCGGCTCTCCCCAGGAGAAGGAATTCCTGAGCGCGATGGCGCCCCTGGCGGAGGAAGGCCGGCTCGCGGATGTTCTCGTCCAGTTCCCCGTCTCGTTCCGAAACTCTCCCGAGAATCGCCGCGCGCTCGACACGGTGCTCGGCCGCTTCGACGCGCTGCCCCTCGCCGCGGAGTTCCGGCACGCGTCGTGGAACTCCGAGGACGCCCGCGAGATCCTCGCGAAGCACGACGCGCTCTTCGTGAACATCGACCAGCCGTGGATCGGCGACAACCTCCGAGCGACCGATCACGTCGCCCCGGGACGCGCCTACTACCGCTTCCACGGCCGCAACGCGGCGAAATGGTTCGGCCCGAACACGTCCAACGAGGAGCGGTACAACTATCTCTACAGCGAAGAGCAGATCGGCAAGGCCGCGGAGCGTCTTTCCTCCTCGGCCACCCGGGCCGCCGATGCACTCCGCCCTCCCGGACCCGGGCGCGTCTCCGGCGTCACCGCCATCCTCAACAACCACTTCCGGGGCCAGGCCGTCGCCAACGCCATCCAGCTTCAGCACCGCCTGACGGGAGAGCTCCTCGCCGCGCCCCCGTCGCTGCGCGACACCTACCCTGCCCTCGCGGGAGTCACCGAGGCCGCGGAGCCCCCGGACGGTCAAAAGCAGAAGCCCCTCTTCTAGCCGAGGCCGCCTCCGCAGCCGCGCTTTGCTCGGAGAGATATCTGGAGAGAAAACCATGAGCGAAGAGCGCAACAAAGGCGATCGACGCGGAAAGCCGGAAGAGACTCCGGAGTCCAGGGCCGAGCTGCCGGATGAAGCCCTCGGGCGCGTCGCCGGTGGCACGAGTCCTCTCCCGAGCAAGCGCAAGCCCGCCGACAAGGCCGCGGCGGCGATCGAAGGCTACGTCCGGGGCGGATCGCGAGGGTCAGGTCGACAGACGGGGACGGCCGCCCGTTTCAGGGACGTACTCGGAACTCAGAACTGAAGACTGAGAACTGAGAACTGAGAACTACTCGAAATCGCGGATGTCGCGGAACGGCTGCTCCCGATCGGTGAAATCGGGTCGGTAATACCGGTTCGCGGTCTCGAGCTCCTGCTGGTATCCGTTTTCGAGGCCGTTCGCCTCGAGCGCGGCCAGCGCCTCCTCCCACTCCCCCGCCGTGATCGAACGGGACAGGGCGGCGTACTTCTCGCCCGAAGCGGCCCGGTGGATCGGGTAGTACTGCGCCATCAGAGAAACGGCGACCCGCGGCGACAGCGCCTCGGCGATCCACGCGAGGGAGTCGGCGACTCCCGCCGCCCCGTTGGGCAGGACGAGCAGGCGGACGAGCAGGCCGGATTTCAGCAGCCCGTCGTCCCCCATCACAAGCCTGGAGCCCTTCTGCCGGTACATCTCCGCCAGCGCCTCGCGCGAGTGGCGCGGATACTCCGGGACCTTGGAGTACAGAGCGCCCGCCTCCGCATCCGCGTACTTCAAATCGGGAAGATAGACGTCGACGATGCCTTCCAGAAGCTTCAGCACCTCGACCGAGTCGTACGCGTTGGTGTTGTAGACGATCGGGAGCGTCAACCCCTGCCCCGCGGCGAGGAGGACGGCCTTCGCCATCTGGGGCGCGTAGTGCGTGGGGGAGACGAACCCGATGTTGTGGCAGCCGCGCTCCTGCAGCTCAATCAGCATCTCCGCCAGCCGCTCGACGGAGACTTCGTTGACTCGCTGGGCGGCGAAACTCTGGCTGATCTGCCAGTTCTGACAGTAGACGCACCTCAGGTTGCAGTTGCCGAAGAAAACGTTGCCGGCGCCGCGCGTTCCCGAGAGGCACGGCTCCTCGCCAAAGTGCGGGGTGTGTGAGGAGACGACGGGGTTCGGTCCGGACGCGCACGACGCCAGAACGCCCGCGAGCCGGTCGTTGCCGCAGTCGCGCGGACAGACGGTGCAGCGGCGCAGCAGCGCATAGAGAGCCTCCACGCGGCTTTCGAGCTCGCCCGAGGCGAGGAGCGACAGGTATCCGGGCTCGTCCATCTCGTGAGAATACGGCAACTGAACGCGGCGAAGTAGGATGGTGATCTTTTTGCAGAGGGGATTGACAATGCCGCGGCGAACTCCTGAAGGGAAGGAACCGGCGGACCAGCCCGCCAGTTCCTGGGGCGTGCTGTTGATCGAGATCGCCGTCTATTCGGCGATGGTCGCGGCCTACCTTCTGATCGTCCTTCGGGCTCTCCGACCCCTGCTGCTGGGCGCGGAACAGCACCACCGCGTCCTGTACGGCGCGCTCTCCGTCCTGCTGATGCTCGGGCAGGGCGTTCTCCTCGAGTTCCTCACCTCCCTCCTCGTCGGGCGCTTCCGCCGCGCGCGCCGGGACGAGGCCCTGGAGACGTAGCGGATGCACTTCCCCATATCGGGCGTCACGATCTCGTCCCCGTGGCTGATCGGCATCGGCCTCGTGGTCGGGATCCTCGGCGGGTTCTTCGGGGTGGGCGGATCGTTCCTCGCCGGCCCGGCGCTCTACAGCCTCGGCCTTCCGATGAATTTCGTGGTCGGCACAGACCTGGCGCACATCATGGGCAAGTCCGTCGTCGCGGCGAAGAAGCATCGCGCGCTCGGCAACGTCGACCTGAAGCTCGGCCTGATCATGGTCGGGGGGACGCTCGTCGGAGTGGAGCTCGGCGCCCAGCTCGTGCAGGTCTTGAAACGCCTCAACCTGACCGACCTCGTTCTTGGGGGCGTCTTCTCGACGATTCTCATCATCCTGTCGCTCTTCATGGCCTGGGAGAGCATCGGCGCTCTGAGGATGCGGCGTCTCATCGCCACGGGACGCATCAAGACGATCAAACGGGACCGCATCCATTTCACCGCCGTGGTCAAGAAGGTTCAGGCTCTCCGGCTTCCGCCTTACGTCTCGCTGCCGGCGTCGGGGATCGCAAAGATCTCCCTCTGGCCGATCCTCGCCGTGGGGCTGGCCGGCGGCTTCTTCTCCGGCCTGCTCGGCGGCGGAGCGGGATACATCCGGATGCCGTCGCTCGTCTACGTGCTCGGCGTCCCCACCCACGTCGCGATCGGCACCGATCTGTTCGAGATCATCATCTCCGCCGGCTACGGGACGGTCTCCCACGCGATCAAGGGCAACGTCGACATCCTGATCGCTCTCGTCATGCACACCGGGGCAGCGGTCGGCGCGCAGATCGGAGCGGCCGCGACGGAGAAATTCCATGGCCCCTGGATTCGCCTCGCGTTCGTCCCCCTGCCCCTGCTGGGCGCGGGCCTTCTCCTCTGGGAGCTCTTCCACAAGGGGGCCATGAAACTGTGACCGAAAGCGGATCGGAGAAGATCCTCGTGCTCGTCGACGCGTCGTCCGCCGCGGAGGGGGCCGCGCGCGCCGCCGCCG
>JBBRDK010000173.1:0-4108 GCA_038203955.1 Thermoanaerobaculia bacterium
GGAATCGGCTGCCCCGCTCTTTTTCCAGACAATGCCGGACGATCTGGTCGAGGGCGTATGAGACGTTCCGTCCCGATCCCGACAGCTCGGGAGGCTCATCGCGCAGGATGGCCGCCATCGTGTCGCTCACCGTGTCCCGCTTGAACGCTCTCTTGCCCGAGAGCAGCTCGTAGAGGATCGCGCCGAAAGAAAAGACGTCCGATCGATGGTCCAGCGGAAGTCCCCGCACCTGCTCGGGCGACATATAGCCGACCGTCCCAATCAGGGTTCCGGGCTGCGTGTCGCCGGGAGCGGTCGGGCCGCTCGTCGCGTTTGTCGTCTCGTCCGGTGATACGGGCTCGACTCGTTTCGCCAGGCCGAAGTCGAGGATCTTGACGTGATCGTCTGTCGACACGAACACGTTCTCGGGCTTCAGGTCGCGGTGGACTATCCCCCTTTCGTGGGCCGCGGAAAGGCCCTTCGCGACCTGAAGGGCATAGTCGACGGCCTGCCTCCGGGAGATCGGACCGCTGTCGAGCTTGCCCCGAAGCGTCTCGCCCTCGAGAAGCTCCATGACGGCGTAGGCCGTCCCCTCGTGCGTCCCGAAGTCGAAGATCGCAAGAATGTTTGGATGCGACAGTGCCGCGACCGCCAGGGCCTCGCCTTCGAACCTCGCCAGAGCATCGGGATCTGCGGCCAGCGACTGCGGCAGGACCTTGATCGCCACATCGCGCTGGAGTTTCGAGTCCAGCGCCCGATACACCTCCCCCATTCCGCCGGCGCCAATCGGCGCGAGGATCTCGTAGGGGCCGAGGCGGGTACCTGGCGAGAGGCTCAGGGGTTGACTCTTGCCGGGATCTCGCCCCATCGGAAGAGACCTCTCATCGGAGATCCTTCGCCACGAAGATCCGCGAAAGGCTTCGCGCGTAGCTATAGGCGTAGGATCCTCCGTCGCCCGCGAAGTGCGGCGGCCGGATGAAGGTGACGCCCGTCGGATCGGCCGGCAGCAGCTCTCTCCAGGGATCTCGCACGCCGGACGCGACGTCGAGGCGGAACACGCGCGCGGGCAGCTCTCCCGGCCGATAGACGAAGAGAAATCGGCCCGTCGCGTCCCAGCCGGTCGGCAGCTCGTCCGCGGCAAGACCTCGAATCCGACGCGGCTCTCCCCCTTGCGTCGGAAAGAGGGAGACCGTGCCATCGTTCCCGATCGCCGCGACGGACTGCCCGTCGGGGGCGACGACGTTTGCGTAGGGAATCAGGTGGACGCCTTCGCCGCTCACCGGCCGCGCCGAACCGCCGTGGGCGTCGCGGACGTAGAGACGGGCCCCGTGACCCTCCTCGCCTCCGGCTATCAGGATCCGCTTTCCGTCGGGGAACCAGTGCGCCCACGCGATGAGGAACCGTTCGGTCGCGATGACGCGGGGCTCGCCGGCACCCACCGGCATCTGCCTCAACACCTGAGGGTCGTTCCCGGAACCCGCGAGGACCGATCGTCCATCGGGGGTCAGCGACGTCGAGAATCCCGAGCCGAGGCGAACCGGCGGCGATCCGTCGGTCTTTCTCACGAAGATGCTTCCTTCGTCGCCGCCGCCTTCGGAGGCTTCGTCGAACAGGATGAGCCGCCCGTCGGGCGAGATATCGCGAAGCGCGGAAAAATCCAGCCAGGAGAGGTCCCGCTCGACCGCCTCGCCGGGCGCCTTGCTGACGATGCCCACGCGAAGGTCCTCGTCGAGGATCAACACTTCCTTCCTGGAAGACACGTCGGCGAGCATGAGCGATCCGGTCTGGCGATAGACGAGGCGCAATGTTCCCGAGGGCGTCACCGCATAGAGAGAACGCTTCCCGCCGAGCCTCGCTCCCGTGAACCAGATCTCCTTTCCGTCGGGCCACCAGGCGAGGCCCTGGACGCTGCCCCAGCCCTCAGAGAGTTTCCGCGCGTGTCCCGCCATGTCCACGATCATCACGGACCCGAGGTCGCCCAGACGCCCCCAGTGGTCCAGGAAAGCGATCGCGTCCCCGGAGGGCGAGAAGCGCGGATTGCCGATCCAGCCGGCCGACTCGTACAGCGCGTGTCCGATCGGAGACTCGAGGCGGTTCCGCCCTCCGGCATCCCGCACGACGGCGAGCCGCTTGCCGTCCGGCGACCAGTCCGCCCACTGCACTCCCTGCATCCGCTCCCGTGGTGCCTCACCGCCCCCGGCCGGCGCGACCGCGAGAGTGCCCGTGGAAACGTAAGGCTCGACCGCTCGCTTTCCGAGCTGCAACGCCAGCTCCCCGGAAGGACTGATCGCGAGAAGGTCGGCGCCGCCTGGAATGTTGACCGCGCTGGGATCAGGGCTGCCCGAGCGCACGGAGAAGATGCCGAGCGGCTTTCCGTCCCAGGCTGCCGCGTAGACGATCGTCTGGCCGTCTGAAGCGTATCGCGCTCCGCGAACGGTGCCGCGCCGGAAGGTGAGCTGCCGGAACGCCGCAATTGGCGCGGTCCCCGATCGGCGGCCCAGCCAGTACGCCGCTCCGGCCGTGGCGAGGAGAGCAAAGACCGCCAAACTGAGAGCGCGCCGAGCTGTCCCGAAGGACCTTCGTGGAAGCTCGCCGACCCGGCGAGGTGCCGAGACGCCGGAGAGCGCTTCGAGGTCGAACGCGAGATCCCGGGCAGTCTGGAACCGCTGCTCCGGGGTCTTCTCGAGGCAGTGGCGGACGATGCGCTCGACGCCCGGGGGGACGTTCTGGTTCGTTTCGGAGATGTCCGGCGGGTCTTCCCGCAGGATCGCCGACATCGTGTCGGCGGCGGAGTCGCCGCGGAACGCCCGTTGGCCCGCGAGCATCTCGTAGAGGATCGCGCCGAAGGAGAAGAGGTCGCTGCGTGCGTCGGCCGGCCGGCCGCGCACCTGCTCGGGCGACATGTAGCCGAGAGTGCCCAGCACCAGGCCCGGCTCGGTTCCGGCGGTGGCGGTGGGGAGATTCGTGGCGCCCGCCGCGCTCTCCTCCGCGTGCGTCAGCTTGGCCAGTCCGAAATCGAGGATCTTCAACCGCCCGTCATTTGTCACGAAGACGTTCTCGGGCTTCAGATCCCGATGGACGATGCCCTTCTCGTGCGCGGCGGCCAGCCCGTGCGCGATCTGGACGGCGTAGTCGATCGCTCTGCGGGGTGAGAGTTTGCCTCCGGCGAGCGCCTGCCGCAGCGTCTCGCCTTCGAGCAGCTCCTGGACGACGTAGGGCGCGCCGCTTTCTTCGCTCTCGCCGATGTCGAAGACCGCGGTGATGTTGGGGTGGTTCAGGATCCCCGCCGCGCGCGCCTCCTGCTCGAACCGCCGCAGGCGATCCGCGTCGGCGGAGAAGGACGCCGGCAGGACCTTGATCGCCACGTCGCGCCCCAATCGCGGATCTCGCGCGCGCCACACCTCTCCCATCCCGCCCGCCCCGATGGGCGCGAGGATTTCGTAAGGGCCGAGGCGCGAGCCGGCCAGTATCGTCATGGATTGCGCGGCGATTCTATCGGTCCCGTCGTGTCGTCCCGGCGGCTAACGCAGCCCTTCGACGACGTACAGCTCGGAAAAGACCCGCTGCATTCCGTAGACATAAGACTTGCCGTCCCGGGTCAGAAGAACTTCGACTCCCACGCCGCCTCCCAGGGATTCGCCGGGTTTGATCTCCAGCCACGGCTGTTTCTTTCCGCTCTCCGGATCGAGCAGCCAGACCTTGTGCGGAAGTCCAGAAACGTGGTGCACGTAGAGTGACCGCCCGTCCTCGCTCCACTGAACCGGAACGTCACCCACTTCGAGGCCGGCGACGGGACGGGCCGGCCCTCCCTCGAGGGGATAAAGCGATGCCTTCGAGCCGCTGATACCCAGTACGAACTTTCCGTCCGGTGTGAGGGCGTTCGTCGAAGGCCGGATGAACACACCCTCGGGGCTCACGGGCAGCGGGTCGCCCCCTTCCAGGCTCTGGATATGGATGCGGGGCCCATGACCTTTTTCCTGCGCCGCGAAAACAAACTTCCTCCCGTCGGGAAGCGAGGCGGCGCCTCTGAAGTTCTCGAGCCGTTCGTTCATGACCCGGCTTTCGCCGGCGCCGGTCGGCAACAGAACGAGATGCTCCGGCTTGCCTCCTCTCGAACTCACCGACGCGA
>JBBRDK010000174.1:0-4034 GCA_038203955.1 Thermoanaerobaculia bacterium
CCGCCGAACGAGGTGCTTGACCGCGGCCTGGACCGCGCTCTTCGAGACGCCGAGCTCGTCGGCAACCGCCTGGTGGCTCACCCGGACGCTCTTCGCTCCCCCGCCGGCGGTCCGCGTCCACAGGTAGAGATAAAGGGCGAACGCGACGGGCCGCCGGTCGCGACCCACCAGGTCGGGCATCAGGGTTTCCAGGACGTATCGGTCGATCGAAATGCGCATGACCCAACTATATCAATGAGTAATATAGCCGGCCCGTAGCGCCAGGGGCCACGCGATGCGGCGCGGCCGCTGCGGGTCTCCCCAGAGCGGCTGGAGCGCCTCCGCGAACGCCGCCACGGAATCCTCACCCTTCGCCGCCCGGAACCGCGTCACCGCGGACCACGTCGCAACGTATCCGACGAGCGCCGCGAGTGGCCACGACGTCTCCATTTCGAAGACGGGTGGCGGCGGGGCCCCGGCGAACGGGAAGTCGATGGTGCGATATCCCGCGTCGACCAGGGCGCGTTCCTTCGGCCAGTACGGCCCGACCGTTTCCGAGTAGAAGCGCTGGAGGAGGAGGTCGGCGCGCGTCTCGTCGATCGAAGGGTGCCCGTACGTCCACGCCGCCACGACTCCGCCGGGACGCACGACCCGCCGCGCCTCGGCGTAGAACGCGGGCCGGTCGAACCAGTGGAGCGCCTGTGCGACCGTCACGAGGTCGACCGACGCGGGATTGAGGCCGCTCGCCTCCGCCGTCGCGACCCGGTACTCGACGCGCGGATGCGGGATTGCCGCCGCGACCTGTCCGGCGCTCGCGTCCGTGGCGATCACGCGCTCGAATCGCGACGCCAGGGCGACTGCCGCCTGCCCCGAGCCGGTCGCGCAGTCCCACGCGAGGTCGCGACGCGGCGCGAGCCCGGCGAGCCAGTCGAAGAGCGGCTCGGTATAGAGCGGCCGGAACAGGGCGTACTCCGACGCGACGCCCGAGAAGTGATCCGAGAACGCCATCGCAGGAATTAGACTAATCGCAGTCGTGGCCTCCCCGCGCCGTTCTCCACGGGAGATCCCGGTCTCCGACCTTCTCGTGGTGCTCGGAGTTGCCGCCTTCTACGTCCTCGCCGCGCGGCTCGGCCTCGCCCTGGCGCTCCAGGCGCCGCAAGTCAGCGCGGTCTGGCCCCCGACGGGCCTCGCCCTCGTGGCGCTCCTCCGTTACGGACGGCGCGCGGCGGTGGGCGTTTTCCTGGGAGCGCTCGTGGCGAACGCGACGGCCGAGGAGCCGCTGTGGGTCGCCGCCGGAATCGCGATCGGCAACACGCTCGAAGCGATCGCGGGCACCGCCATCCTCCGCCGCCTCGGCTTCGATGATCGCCTCGCCCGGCCGCGCGACGCCCTCGCTCTCCTCGGCGCCGCGCTGGCGAGCCCGGTCGTGAGCGCGTCGATCGGCGTCCTCTGCCTCGGCGCGGGACTGGTTCAGCCTCCGGGCAGTCTTCCCGCACTCTGGCGGGTGTGGTGGGTCGGCGACGCGCTCGGCGCTCTGATCCTGGCGCCCCTCCTTCTCACGTGGACGCACCGGTGGGCGTTCACGCGCCGCCGGGGATGGCTCGTGGAGGCCGTGGCTCTTTTCGCGAGCCTGATGATCGTGGCCGCGCTCGCCTTCAACGATCGCACGCCCACGCTGGCCCTCGAGTACCTCGCCTTTCCGTTTCTCATCTGGGCCGGGCTTCGCTTCGGCCCTCCCGCCACCGCGACCGTGACCGCAGCGACGTACGCCGTCGCCGTCTGGGGAACCCACAGCGGCCTCGGTCCGTTCGCCGGCTCGGGGCCGGAGGGGGGACTCATTCCACTCCAGGTGTTCATGGGCGTGGTCGCCATGACGGGGCTTCTCTTCGGCGCGATCGCCTCGCAGCACCGGCAGGCGCGGGAGAGCGCGCAGCTCTCGGAGCGCCGTCTCCTCCTCGCGCTGAACGCCGCGCGCATGGGTGTCTGGGACTGGGACCTCCCGACCGGCGAAGTCCGGTGGTCGGGCGAGCTCGAGCCGCTCCACGGCCTGCCGCAGGGAGGATTCGCCGGGACGTACGAAGCCTTCCGCGCCATGATCCATCCGGAAGACCGCGATCGGGTCGAGTCCGCGATCCGGAAGTCGGTCGACGCGCGGCTCCCTTACGAAGAGGAGTTCCGCGTCGTGGGCGCCGACGGCGTCGAGCGGTGGACGGACGCCCGCGGCCAGGTCGTTGAGGACGAGGGCGGCAAACCGATCCGCATGGTCGGGGTGGGAATCGACGTGAGCCGCCAGAAGCGCCTGGAGGAAGAGCTGCGCCAGCAGACCGGAGAGATGCGGGAGGCAGACCGGCGCAAGGACGAGTTTCTCGCGATGCTCTCGCACGAGCTGCGCAATCCGCTCGCTCCGATCCTTCATGCGGTCGACCTCCTCGGGCACGACGATCCCCGACTGGCAGCGACGGCGCGCGACATCATCCGCCGTCAGTCCGAGCACCTGACGCGGCTGGTGGACGATCTCCTCGACGTCTCGCGAATCACTCGCGGCACGGTGCGCCTGGACCGGCGCCCGGTGGCCGTGAAGGACGTCGTGGACAGCGCGATCGACACGTGGCGCCACCTGGTCGTGCAGCGGCGGCAGCAGCTGTCCGTCGACCTGCCGCACGAGCCGCTCTTCGTCGAGGCCGATCCAACGCGGCTGGCGCAGGTCGTCGCCAACCTGCTGCACAACGCGGCCAAGTTCACGCCGGAAGGGGGCCGGATCGCGGTCAACGCGACGGAGGAGGACGGACGGGTCGCGCTTTCGGTCCGGGACGAGGGTACGGGCATCGCTCCCGAACATCTCGAGGGGATTTTCGAGCTCTTCGCGCAGGGTCCGCCGTCGCTCGACCGGCCCCAGGGAGGACTCGGTCTGGGGCTCACGCTCGCGCGGCGGCTCGCCGAGCTCCACGGCGGCACGCTCGGAGCCACGAGCGCAGGCGCCGGCCGCGGCAGCGAGTTCGTGGTGCGACTTCCCCGGGCAGCGGCGCCGGCCGAGTCCGAAGCCGCTCCCGGAGAGAGGAAGACTCCGGACGCGCGAGCCGCGCGCGTTTCCGGCTCGGGGCGGCGCATTCTCGTCGTGGACGACAACGCCGACGCTCGCGAAGCACTCGGGCTTCTGCTCGAAGACGAGGGGCACGACGTGCAGATCGCGGGCGACGGTCCGGGCGCTCTGGAATCGGCGGCGACCTTTTCGCCGGAGGTGGTCCTGCTCGACATCGGGCTGCCCGGCATGGATGGTTACGAGGTCGCCCGCGCGCTTCGGTCCGTCCCGGGTTGCGAGCGGGCGTTGATCATCGCGGTGTCGGGATACGGGCAGGCCGAGGATCGCGAGCGATCCCGGATCGCGGGGTTCGACCAGCATCTCCTGAAGCCCGTGGCTCCGGAGCGGCTTCTCGAGATCGTCCGGCGGCCGGTTCCGAAAGCGAGCTCGCGCTAGGGAGGAGCGAGCCCCGCGCCACACTGCCGGCAGCGCTCCGGCAGCAGACGCTGCGGCGAGGCGTCGAACCCGGCGTGCACGCGGGACAGCGACCCATCGCGCCGAGCAACGCGGCCGAGATAGAGAGCTCCAGGAAGATTCCGCCCGTGGTCAGGCGGAGGCCGCGGCTGGCGCCGGGCCAGGCGAGAAGGGCGATCTCCGCGGCGAGCGCCACTCCCGCCCCGCCAGGCACCCGATGATCATCCGGCGCCAGAGCCGCAGCTTCCGCTGCTCGAGCCCGGTCAGCTCCGGCGCGTCCACCTACACCTACGCCGGAACGTTCCGGAACCTCGACCTCGCGATCGAGATCCCGCCGTCGGCGGTGTCCGCCGCGGACCCGCTGAACTTCCTCGGGATTCTCACGCCGTACGAGCGGGTCGCCCCGACGGCGCGGGCGCACGGAATTCGGAGAGGAGAGTCACCGGGTCACCGCGCCGAATCTTAACCGGGGGCGGCAACGCCGTAGCGCTTCGAGACGTCGCCGCCGCGGCTCTCCTCGAAAAGACGCCGCTGGCTCGCTTCGACCGCCGCGAAGGGTGTT
>JBBRDK010000175.1:0-3966 GCA_038203955.1 Thermoanaerobaculia bacterium
TCTGTCATCGCCTTCTCGCCATCGCTCACAGCGGTCAGCCCTATCGCATCAACTTCAGGCAGACAATAAAGACGAAGGAGAACTGAGCTCCCGGCGGGCGATCGAGACTCTCCCCGGACGCGGCGACCGCGTGGTCAGTCGTGACCCTCGCACGGTCGCAAGTTCATGCTGCGGCACCGCATGCTGCGGCACCGCACCGGACCCGAATAAACGACCTGTGGCCAAGACCACGAATAGGATGCTGAAGCTCCTCGCCCTAACGGCTTGACATCAGACATAGGAAGACTGACCCCATTAGCACCCCCCGGCAAACCGAAGGGCTGAAACCTCTCCCTAAACTCTTGACAGCATCCGACGGTGAGAATAGGTTGCGGGTAGTTGCCCGCTCGTTTAAAGCAAGGGTTTTTCGCTCGGCGTTGATTTCGTTTTTTTTGGAGGAGCATCGCCGCGTCGCGGCGCTCGCTGAAGGTGGAACGATCTATCGCTCAAGGAGGAGTTTCATGAGGAAAAGGAGATTTATCCGTTTCGCCGTCGCGGGCGTTGTCGCACTCGCACTCGCGGCGGCAGCCATCGGCCTGGTTTCAGCGAGGAAGTCTCGGGCATCTCGCCTATTACAGGCTCGAGCGGACGCGATCGTCTTCAAGAAGGGAAGCCCTGACGCGATCAAAGCGGGAAGGAACGCGGAGGCGGCCATCGGCTCCGCCGAAACCCGTCTGCCGGACACTTCGGCCGAAGTCGAGGCCTACCTGCTGCGGGCGTACCCCGAAGCTGAGGTACCGGGAGAGGCCACCCTGGCGGCCAGGAGCGGCTGGGCGGCGCTCAATGCCAGCGCGCATTCGGACGGGTCCTGGCAGTTGATCGGCCCGAGCAAGGCCACTTATCCGGCCGTGCTCAATCCGTTCCTCTTCGACGGGGCCCAGTACGTCGCGAGCGGCCGCGTCACGGCGATGGCGATCTCGCCGACGTGCACCCAGGCCAAATGCACGTTGTACGTCGCTGCCGCGGGCGGTGGCGTCTGGCGTACCGACAAGGCGCTCACGGGGTCCAACTGGCAGTTCACCTCCGGGAGTTTCGGGATAAATGCGATCGGCTCGCTGCTCATCGATCCCAGCGATCCATCCGGGAACACGCTGTATGCCGGCACGGGCGAACCAAACGTCTCCGGCGACTCGGAAGCGGGCGTGGGCATCTACAAGACGACGGATGGCGGCCAGACTTGGGCCCTCGTGCCCGGCAGCGATATTTTCTTCCAGCGGGCGATCGGGCAGATGGCCTTCGACAATGCCGGCAACCTGCTCGTGCCGATTGCCAGCGCGGTGCGCGGCATCAGCTCGGTCACGAGCGGCGCGTTGTCGAGCGGGAACGCCTTGCATCCGCTTCCCACCCGCGGCCTCTGGCGGCAAAATGGAGCCACCTTCACGCTCATCCGGCCAATCGTCGCGGTGGCCACGGCTCGCGGTTCGACGACCGTCCAGGTCGACCCCACGCACGCTGGGGTGATCTATGTCAATGAGTTCTCGCGGGGAATCTGGCGCTCGATCAACAACGGCGCGACCTGGACGCAGATCAAGACGCCGCTCAACGCGGGGCTCAGCACCGACCGGGCCGAATTCGCAGTGACGACTCTGCCCGGTGGCACCACGCGCATGTACGTGGGAGTCGGCAACCAAAGCGACGCGGGTGCGAACAGGGCTCGTTTTTATCGCACCGACGATGCCTCGGGTGCGGCCGCGTTCGCCGACATGACGACGGCGCAGAACATCGGCTACTGCACGGCACAGTGCTGGTACGACAATGTGGTATACACGGCGGCCGGCTCGCCGGATGTTGTCTATCTCGGTGGCTCCTTCTCCTACGAGCAGCTGCACGCGCAATCGAACGGGCGCGCCTGGCTATTGTCGACCGATGCCGGAACGGCCTTCAGCGACCTGACCCAGGACGGCGATCCGAACCGCGCCGAGGGAATCCATCCCGACCAGCACGCCATCGTGACGCTTCCCGGCAAGCCGCTGCAGTTCATCACCGGCTCGGACGGCGGCGTCGTCCGTTCGGACGGTAAGTTTGCGGACATCTCCGCCAAGTGCGACCAGCGCGGGCTGAGTGCTTCGGACACCGTATTGTGCAAGAGCCTTCTCAAGAGGGTGCCGAACCAGCTCGTCAACATGAACAATGGCTTGTCGACTCTGCAATTCCAGAGTCTGTCGGCGAGCGCCCAGCGTCCGCAGAACCTTCTCCAGGGCGGCACGCAGGACAACGGGACCTTTCAATACAACGGTTCCAGCAACGTCTGGCCTCAGGAAATCTACGGCGATGGCGGCCAGTCCGGCTTCAACGTCGCGAACGATAAACTGCGCTTCAACACGTTCACGGGCCAGGCGAACGATGCGAACTTCCGTGGAGGCGACCCGACGAAGTGGGTGATTATCTCGGCGCCGATTCTCTCCAGCCCCGAGGGGGCGTTCTTCTACCCGCCGATCATCGCCGACCCGCACCCGGCGATGGCGGGCTCGATCTTCCAGGGGTCGTTCTCCGTCTGGCGGACGCAGGATTGGGGCGGCGATCAGGCCTACCTCGAGGCCAACTGCCCCGAGTTCACGACTTCCTCCGTCCAGCCCGGCTGCGGTGACTTCGTTCGCATCGGCCCGCCGGGTGCGACCGACCTGGCTGACTACGCCGCGCCTGTGTACGGCCCTGACCGCCGCGGCGGCGCGGTGGCCTGGATCGCGCGGGCTCCGCAAGACGTCGGCACGATCTGGGCAGCGACGAGCACGGGCCGCGTGTTCATCACCGAGAATGCAAACGATACGGCCGCGTCCGTCGTCTGGACGAGGCTCGACACCCTCGTGTCGAACGATCCCGGCCGTGCCATCAGCGCTATCCACGTCGATCCAACAAACGCGCGTCACGCGTGGATCTCGTACAACGGCTACAACGTCAACACGCCTGCGACACCGGGGCACGTGTTCGAAGTGACCTGGACCGGATCGGCGGCGACGTGGGTCGATCGCAGCTACAACCTGCCCGACTTTCCAATTACGGCCGTGGTCCGCGACGATGTCACCCTCGATCTCTATGCGGCCTCCGACTTCGGCGTGATGAAGCTCCCGAACGCCACCACGACGTGGACTGTCGCTGGCGCTGGTCTTCCGATGGTCGAAGTCCCCGGCCTGACGATCATTCCGAGCGCGCGTCTGCTCTACGCCGCGACCCATGGGCGCAGCGCCTGGGTCCTGCAATTGCCATAGGAGCAACTTCACCGCGAGAGTAGGGCTGTCCCCGGGCGGCCCTACTCTCGTCTTTCCCGGGTCGCGAGCGCCTGCCACACCCGCTCCATCCGCATCCCGCGCGACCCCTTGACGAGGACGGCGTCGCCGGCGCCGGCATGGTCCGCGAGGGCCGCCGCGAGATCCGGGACGTCCTCGAAGTGCGTCACGCTGCCGGCGAAGCCGCCGGCCTCGAGCTCCGCGGCGAGCGCCGCCATCCTTGGACCCGCCAGCAGCACGCGGGACGGAATGGGGTCAGTCTTCTCTAAAGCGGCCGTGACTTGTCAAGCCTCCTCGTGAACTTACGCTGTGTTTTCTGGCTCTGTTTCCGCGACGAGTCGAGGAAGGGGTGGATTCAGGCTTCTCTTCGTGGTCGCGTCAGCGCCACAGGATGTTTTCGGAAGAACCGGTCGCAATCTGATGAAGCGGGGTCAAGCCCCAGGACTGACTCGCGATCCGGCTGCTCCGAAGCCCCTTTCTCGGCTCGTCGCAGATCTGGCTTTTCTTCCTCCTCGGATGCGGTCTTCAGGCCGCGGCTTTGTACGTCTCTCCCGTGATCCAGAGGTGGTGAAGCAGAACCGCGATCTTGCGAGCGACCGCGACCCGGGCTTTCCCGTGGCCCTTCTTCTTGGCCAGCTTGAGACCCCACTTCTTCAACCGGCAGGTGCCGCGCTTTCGAGTCAACAGGACGTGCGCCGCCTCG
>JBBRDK010000176.1:0-3925 GCA_038203955.1 Thermoanaerobaculia bacterium
GATGCACGCCCGCATCGAGGGAGCGCGTGGCGGCAAGGCGATGGCGGTCGAGTGGACGTGGACCCGGAAGTGACGGCGGCGCTCAAGGCGCGAAGACTTCGAGCAGCTTCCTCGCTTCCGTCGTGACCCGGGGGCCTTCGAAATTGCCGGCGATCGCCGCCGCCGCCTTCTTCGCGGGATCGAGGGCGATGCCGGCCCGTCCGCCCACGTTGCCGCCGGACATCATCAGGAAGGGCGAGCCGGACTCCGTCTTCGCGATCCCCCATCCGAACGGAAGTTTCCCGGCTCCCCGGAGGCCGCGCGCGCCGGTTCGAGCATCGAGGCAACCCTCGCGGCGGGGACGATCCGGCCGGCGAGGAACGCGGAACCGAACCGCGCCAGGTCCGCCGCCGTCGAGAGGAGCCCGCCCGCTCCGAACTTGCACGTGACGTTCGCATCCGCGAACTCCTTCCAGACGCCGTCCTGGCCGTCGTAAGAGACGGCGCGGCCTGGCGGCGGGCGGTCCTGGGCGTCCATGGCGGTGCGGGTCATCCCGGCGGGCGCGAAGACGAGCTCGCGCATCGCGGCCTCGAACGTCTTGCCGGTGACGTTCTCGATCGCGGCCGAGAGCAGGACGTATCCGTAGCTCGAGTACGACTCCCTCGAGCCCGGCGGAGAGAGCAGCGGATCCGACGCGAACACGCCGAGCGCCTCGAGGGGAGTCGAGCAGCCCTTTTTCGAGACCGCTTCCCGGGAGGCGTAGTGCCGGACGCCGCCGAGGTGCGAGACCAGGAGGCGGACGGTCAGCGGAGGACCCGGTTTCAGCGGGTAGGCGGGCACATATTTCTGGATGGGCGCGTCGAGATCGATCTTCCCCTCTGCGGCGAGGCGGGCGATGGCCGCGGCCGTCATCGGCTTGGCGGTGCTGTACACGCGAAAGGGCGTGTCCGCGGTCGCGGGTGTCCTGCGTTCGACGTCCGCGAAGCCCCACCCCGCCGACCAGACGATGCGGCCGCCGACGGCGACCGCGGCCGCGAGGCCGGGGAACTTCGTAGCGACCGGATCCACGATCGCCTTCGCCCTCTCGGCGGCCTCCGCCGGCGACTGGGCGCGGAGAGCGAAGGCGGCGAGGAGGCAGAGGAGCATCCCGCAGAGCGAGCGACGGATCATGCTCCGGGATACGGCGGCGGGCCGGGGAAGTTCCCGCGCGCGGCTATCAGACCGTTCGCTCCGCTTCCGGCGTGTCAAAGCGTCCCAGGTTCGCCGGCGCCTCTCGGTCCGCGACTCACGCTTCCAGTGCCGTCCGACGTTCGTCGGGCACAAAAAAGCCCCGCTCGCGCGGGGCTTGCAGTTGACCGAACGAGGAGTTACGCGTTGAACGACTTGCCGCAGCCGCAACCGCCGGTCGCGTTCGGGTTCTCGACGGAGAAGCCCGCTCCGCGAAAATCTTCCACGTAGTTGACGGTCGCATCCTTCAGGTAGATCGCGCTCTGCGGATCGACCACCACCGTGATGCCGCCCTGCTCGAGCACGGCGTCGTCTTCCTTCTTCTCGTCGAAGGTGAACCCGTACTGAAATCCGGAGCACCCGCCGCCCTGGACGAAGACGCGAAGGGGCTTGTTCTGCGAATCCGGCATGGACTCGGCGAAGAACTTGACCTTGGCTACGGCCGCGTCGCTCAGCGAGAGAAGTGGCTTGGTCGCGTCCCCGGGCGCGGTCATCGGGGTCAGCGGCTTTTCGAGAGTCGAGGACATCGGATCTCCTTCCGTTTCCAGACACTGGACAACGCGGCCCGGCCGGCGTTTCTTCCCTGATTATCCGTTAAGGGGAGCTGGCGGTCAAACCCGCCTGTCCGCGGAGAATTCGCCGCCCTGACGAGAATCAACGCCAGCGGGATTCCCCCGGTCTGGACCTCCAGGATGAGCCTCCCGGCGTCCTCCCGAACGACGCCGGGAGCGCCTGCGGCCGGTGGCGGCGGCAGGAGCGCGAGAACCGCGGGGTGGCCCGAGCCTGACACGCGGCGGCTCGCCTCCACGAGGCCGTCGATACCGGCCGAGGCGGCGAATTCGCGCGCGGCGACGAGGACCAGAACATCGCGAAGCTCGGAAACGCCCCGGTGCTCCTTGATCGCGGGCTGGACCGCGTAGACGAGCGCGTAGGCGCCGGCGGAAATCGCCTGGTCTTTGGAATCGGTCCACGCCCCGGAAAACTCGATCACTCCGACGAGCTGCCGGGTGCGATCCGGTAGCTCACGCGCTCCCGTAGAAAGGGCGACGATCCCTCCTCGGGCGGCGGGGGAGCCGCGAGCCTGCGAGCCGGCCAGAACCTCGCCCGGCTGCCGTCCGGAAGGGTGACGGCGAGGGCGGACGGCGAGATCGCGCGGGCCGCGGCCGCGCCCGTCGAACGCGGAGGCCGGGCCGCCTCGCGCCTGACGACCTGCTCCGCACGGTTGACCGGCGCTCCGGCCGGCCCGGCAAGGAGTGTCGCGAGAGCCGCGACGGCGAGAGCCTCAAGCATAGAGAGCCGCGACCGCTTCCTCATACCCGTTGTAGGGCTTCGTCAAGCGGACTTTCCCCGTATCGAGGACCGTCTCCTGCGCCTGTCCCTCCTCCTTCGGGTCGACGTTGGAGGAAAAGGAGTAGTGGTGCGGTGCGAGCTCGTTCCAGAAGGTCCCCGGGCGCTCACGCGTCAGCTGGAAGGCGACGATCGACTTGATGCCCTTCAATCCGTATTTCCACGGCACGACGAGCCGCAGCGGCGCGCCGTGCTGGTTCGGCAGAGGATGTCCGTAGATCCCCGTCGCGACAAACGCGAGATCGTGCATGGCCTCCTCGAGGGAGAGGGCCTCGTAGTAGGGGAAGACTCGTCGGCTGCCGTACCAGTTGGGCATTTCGAGCGGGCGCGCGGCGGAGACCATCCGCACGTAGCGCGCCGCGGCCAGGGGGCGGACGAGCTCGATGAGCCGCCGCAGCGGAAATCCGGACCAGGGAACGGCCATCGCCCACGTCTCGACGCAGCGGAATCGATAGAGCCGTTCCTCGATCCCCATCTTCCGGATGAGCTCGTCGGCGTCGAATGTGAGGGGCTTTTCGACCGCGCCTCCGACGTGAATGCGCCAGGGCCGCGAGGTAAACGCCGCCGCCGTCTTCCACACGCGGTCCCGTTCGAGCGCGAACTCGTCGAACACGTTGTGCTTCCCGGCGACCGTCTCGGGAGTCAGCCTCTCTTCGAGCGCGTGCGCCGGGTTTCGGCGCGCCGGATAGAGGTCCGCCGTCGGAATCCGGGCCATGGGGGCACCGCCGGCGGGGCGGACTGGCTTGCCGAGGGCGCCGGCGCCGCGCGCGACGAGGAGTCCCGCGCCTGCCCCGAGACTTCGGATCAGCTGCCGCCGATTCTGAAACGTCCGCTCCGGCGTCGTGTCGCTTTCCGGGATTTCCCACGGCGCCTTGTTCCGGATCAGCATGCGTTGACTCCTATTGTTGCAACACGCAACCAATAACTCATCAGAAGGCGCCCTCGCCGAGCGAAACACTCACTGCGGCGACTGGCTGCCGGCGGAAGCGCAGGCCCGGTCTGCCGCGGCGATCCGCTGCAGCAGGGCCGCGGCCGCGCGGCGCACCTCGGGCGGAAACTCTTCCAGGAGCGCCCGATGACACGCGCGCGCGGATTCCCGGATCCGCCGATAGAGCCGCAGGCCCGCGGCCGTCGCCGACACTTCCAGGGCGCGTCCGTCCCGCGGGTGGCTCCGGCGGGCGACGAAGCCCTTGCGCTTCAGGGACGCCACGGCGCGGCTCGCCGTGCTCTTGTCGAGCGACAGCGCGGCGGCGATTTCATTGACCGTGAGCCGCCCGCGCTCGGCGGCCGCCTCGAGCGCATAGCACTCCGTGAGGCTGATCCCGTACGAGCAGGTCTGCCGCGGATCCTGGAGCTGGTAGACGCGGGCGAG
>JBBRDK010000177.1:0-3859 GCA_038203955.1 Thermoanaerobaculia bacterium
GCCTGCGACCACCGTTTTCTTCCCAGAACGTCTTCCAGTAGAGCAGGTAGTGGTCCAAAGTCACACCAGCGTATCCCCGATCTCGGCCTCGAAGGTCGGACCCGCCGAGCAGCTGAGACAGCGGCACTGGTCCGATGCGTACGGCGGCCGGGAGCCTGGTTCACCGGCGGGACGTTCGGCTCAAAGAGGGGTGCTGGATGCGACGCAAGATGTCTTCACGAATGATGATTCTGCGACCACCCGACCTCCCCTACCGCCGGATCCAGAGCTCCTCGTAGTTGATCGTCGGGCTCGCCTGTCCAACGCGGTCGAAGCCCTCGACCTCGGGCCGCACGAAGGCGTAGACCTGGTCGTGGAAAAGAGGGAGCAGCAGGCTTTCGCGCGCCACAATCTCTTCGACCTTGCGGTAGAGCGAGTGACGCGCGCGCGGGTCGGTCTCGGCCCGGGCCTGGTCGATGAGCCGGTCGATCTCCGCGTTTGCGATGTACCGGCCTAGGATTCCCGCCGTCGAGTGGAGGACTCCGTAGGCGAAGGTGTCCGCGTCGGGATAGTCCGCGCCCCAGCGTCCGATGGAGAGGTCCGCGTCTGCCCGGCGACTGACGTCCAGGTACTCTGCCATCGTCCTGGTGACGGGCTTCAGGACAAACCCCATCTCGCGGAACCTCTCCGAAGCCTCCCGGGCGAGCGCGGAAAGCTCACCGGAAAAAATCGGATGCAGCGCCACGGTGAGCTCGACCGTCTCGCGCGAGACCGTCGCCTGGATCGAGGTGTCCGAGGAGGCACTGGACGAGGACCCCGACGAATCTTTTCGGTACGCGGAATGGCCGAGCAGGCCGGGCGGGATCAAGCCATGCGCGGGGATCGCGAGCCGCCCGAGAGTTCGCCGCACGAGACCGGGGACGTCCACGGCTTCGATCAAGGTACGCCGCAGCTCCGCGTCGCGCATCGGCCCGCGGTGGGCATTGAAGACGACGAAATACGTCTGAAGCTTCGGCCCCTCGCGGTAGCCGGACGTAAACCTCGGGTCGTGCCGAAGACGCTCGACATCCGCCGGCAGCAGGTCGGCCGCGACGGACAGCCGCCCCGCCTCGAAGTCCTCGCGGACCTCTTCGGGCGAAGCGCCGAACCGGAAGACTATGCCCTCGCTTCGAGGATAACCGTCGCGCCAGTAGTGCGCGTTGCGCTCGAGCTCGAGCCGGCGCCCCGGCTCGAAGGTCACGACCCGGAACGGCCCCGTTCCCACGGCGCCGTCGCGCCAGCTCGAACCGACCGTCGCGGTCCCTTCGGGAACGA
The DNA here is from genome assembly GCA_038203955.1 of Thermoanaerobaculia bacterium. Taxonomy (GTDB): domain Bacteria; phylum Acidobacteriota; class Thermoanaerobaculia; order UBA5066; family Gp7-AA6; genus JALYUA01. The sequence goes on from JBBRDK010000177.1 coordinate 1,294, forward strand.
TCGCGGCGCCGATGTAGGAGACCAGCGCCGGAAAGAACGACACCGGCTGCTCGAGGTCGATGTAGAGCTCCATCGGCGAGACGATGTGGAAACCTTCCAGATCGGTGGCCGTCCCCTCCAGCAACTTGCGCGCTCCGCGGATCGGCGAGAGCTGCCACCGGGAGTCGCTCTGCGGGTTGGCGAGGAGACGCTCGAAGGAGTACCGGACGTCCCGGGCCGTCAGTCGGCGCCCGTCGTGGAACCGCACGCCCGGCCGGAGCTTGAAGCGAAAGCGCGTGCCGTCGTTTTCGATCGAAAAGCTGGACGCCAGCCACGGGACGATCCGCGTGCCGTCGACCGCGAACGTCAGGGACTCGAAGATCTGCGGGAAGACCTCCCCCTGCTCCAGGGTGCCCGACAGGGAGGGATCGAGACTCCGGACGATCCCGGCGATCGGCACCTGCAGGATTCCGCCTCCGGCCTGCCGGCCCGCGGACGGCTGCTCCGCCGGCGCTTCGGCCTTGCCGACATCGGCGTAGTTGACGTAGGGAGCCGTGCTGTGGAGCTGGAGGCCGCGCACCGCCGGCCCTCCGATGCGGTAATCCACGTCGTGGAAGAGAGGCACCAGCGCCGCCGAATCGATCAGCAGGTGCTCGAACTTCCGATAGAGGCTTTCCCGCGGGGCCGGGCGGGCTTCCGCGCGCGCTTCCTCGAGGATCGCGTCGGCTTCCGGCGAAGAAAAGTAGCTGCGCAGCCGTCCGTTGCGCGAATTCAGAAGGGTGAACGTGAAGTTGTCGGGATCGTCGTAGTCGGCGATCCAGCGGCCGAGCCAGAGATCGAAGCCCCGCGCTTCGTGCCAGGCCTCGATGAACTCGGGCATCGTCTTCGTGCCGACTTCCACTTCGACGCCGAGCTCGGCCCAGATCTGGAAGAGAGCGCGCGTCAGGCCGGCATATTGGTTCTGAAGGATCGGGTGCACGGCGGCCTTCAGCTTCCACGGCAGAGACAGCCCGGCGGACCGGATCATCTCGACGGCCTTCTCTCTCGGAATGTGGGGATGCCGGCGTCCCGGGTCGTGGCCGAGGATTCCCGGCGGGAGGAGGCCCGTGGCGGGAAGGGCGAACCGGCCGAGCGCTCCCCAGACGATGTCCTGCGCCCGGGAGGCGCTCGCGAGAGCGGTGCGGAGGGCGGCGTTCGAGCCGGCCGGCGTCGAGGAGTTGAAGAGCGCGAAGTAAGTGTTCTTCTTCGGCGTCTCCACGAGACCGGCTCGGAATCTCGGCTCGCGAAGGACGGCCTCGAGGTCCTTCGGGAGCAAGTCGCGCGCGAGATCCAACCCGCCAGAACGGAGGCCCTCGGCGATTGCGGCGGCCGACAGATTCGCCTTGAACTCGATCCTGTCGAGGCGCGGCGGCTCCCTCCAGTACCGCGGGTTGCGCTCGAGGACGATGTGCTCCGGAGAGAAAAGAACCGTCTGGAATGGCCCCGTGCCCAGTAGCTTCGGGGAGCTTCCACTTCCGCCTCCGCCTCCGTCGACCGGCACGGACGCGATGGACGTCCGCCCGTCGGTCAACAGCGACGGAAAGATCGGCAGCGAGTCCTTCAAGCCGATCTCGATCTGAAGGTCGGACGGAGTCGCGATCCCTTCGACGCCGCTGTCCGGCGCCGTTCCGTCCAGGAATTCCGCGACGCCGCGGATCGCGGCGAACGCCGCGGGGCTTGCGTCGCGGGAAAGCCGGATGGATCGTTCGAGCGAGGCCTTGGCGGCGGACGCCGTCAGCGGACTGCCGTCGGAGAACACGATACCGGGGCGCAGGTGGAGGCGGACCGTCCGGGCTTCGTCCTCGAGGGACCATCGGTCGCAGAGCAGGGGCGCGAGGTTTCCCTGGGTGTCCGTCGTGACGAGGGTGTCGAACACGTTCGAGAGGACTTCGTGCTCCTCCGTGGTCGCATAGACGCCCGGCTCGAGTGTCGCGACAGGGTTCGACAGCGCCACGACGAGCGTGCCGCCCCGGGCGACTTCCTCCTCCGCGGACTTCTCCCGCGGGGCGAGGGTCTCGAGCTCCGCCTGGTAGGCCGCCGCCTGCTGATACTCGCCGCGCATGTGCGAGACCGCGGCCGCGAGGGCCAGCAACTTGCCCACAGGCTGGCTGTCGCCGGCCGGGCGGGCCGCCTCGAGCCCGCGCTCGACCCAGCGGCGGGCGTCGTCGGTCCGCCGCGCATGCCACGCGGTCTCCGCGGCGAACAGCATCGCGACGACGGCCGCCGTGGAATCCTTCCGGTCGGCAAACGCCTTCGCGGCGGCCTCCGCCTCCCGCAGCGCGGCGTCCACGTTGCCCGCCATGCGCTGCCCCTGCCCGAGCAGCAGGCGCGCGTGCCCTTCGAGGGCCGGGTCGCCCGTCCACTCCTCGTCTTCGAGATAATCGAGCGCGATCTTCGCCACGCGGATCGTCTCTTCGGGGCTGAACGTGTCGAGCGATTTCTGCGCGAGCTTCAGTCCGTATTCAACCGTCTTGTCCGGGACGTCGGCCTGCGAGAAGTGGTGGACCAGCTCGGGGTAGATCCGCTCGAGCCGCCCGGCGGAACGCTT
>JBBRDK010000178.1:0-3759 GCA_038203955.1 Thermoanaerobaculia bacterium
CGGATAGAGAAGCGGCGGGGACCCCCGCTCTTCGAAAAATTTCCGGATCTTCGCGGCGAGGCGCTCCGGCAGCAGGTGGACGTGCGAATCGATGATCACGGTCCGGGTTCCCTAACCGACCGGCCGCGTGTCGTCGATCACCTTCCCATCGTTGGGCAGCGAGCCCGGGGCGACGAGCTCGACTTCCCCGCGGACCTGGCAGACGTCCCGGATGGAGGCGGCGATCGCCTCGGCGAGCACGAGGCCGCCCGCAGACTCCGTTTCGCAGCGCAGCGTCATCTCGTCCGCGTCGGACTCGCGCCGCACGACGAGGCGCGCACGAAGGATCTCCGGATGCCGGCGGACGACCCGCGCGACCAGCCCCGGGTGCACGAACATGCCGCGCACCTTGGCGCTCTGGTCGGCGCGTCCGAGCCATCCCCGGATCCTGACGTTCGTCCGGCCGCAGGGGCTCGCGCCCGGAAGAACCGCGGAGAGATCGCCTGTGCCGAACCGGACCAGCGGGTACTCCGGCGAGGCGAGATTCGTCACCACGATCTCTCCGACCTCGCCGTCGGGCAGGGGCTCGCCGGTTCCGGGGCGGACGATCTCGACGATCAACCGCTCGTTGACGATCAGGCCCTCCATCGCCTCCGACTCGTACGCGATGACGCCGAGCTCTGCGGTCGTGTAGCACTGCAGGACGCGGATGCCCTGCGCGGAAAACTGCTCGCGCAGGGAGGAGGGGAGAGCCTCGGCGCTCACGAGGCCCCGGGTCATGGATGCGACGTCCACTCCGGTTTCCGCCGCCTTGTCCAGCAGGATCTTCAGAAAGGACGGGGTGCCCGCATAGCCCTGCGGCCGGAGGTGCGCGATCGCCGCGACCTGGAGCTCGGTCTGGCCGACGCCGGCGGGGAAGACGGCGCAGCCGAGCTCCTGCGCGGCGGAGTCGACCATCAGGCCGGCGGGCGTGAAGTGGTAGGAGAACGTGTTGTAGACGAGGTCGCCCGGGCGAAATCCCGCGGCGAAGAGCGGCCGGGCGAAGGCCCCGTAGTCCGCGCGCCGGGCGCCGGGCTCGTAGAGGGGCCCGGGGGAGGAGAACACGTGTCCGCACTGTCCGAGCGGCACCCCGGCGAGGCCGCCGAACGGAGGGTCCGCGCGCTGGAGCTCCGCGAGCTCGGATTTCCGCAGAACGGGGATGCGCGCGAGCGCCTCCCGGCCGGTGATTTCCGCGCTCGGAATCCCGTTCAACCGCCGCGCGAGCGCGGGAGAACGTTCCCGGGCGTGGTCGAGGAAGTCGGGCAGCTGCGCCAACAGGGCTCGCTCGCGTTCCGGGGGATCGCGGGTCTCGAGCTTGTCGTAGTGCGCCATGGTGTACTCCCGGCCTTCTTTCTCCTCCGTCAGGCGAGCCACCGCTTCCGCCGGCGGTAATGCTTGGCCTCTCGAAAGTTCTGCCGGCCGTCTCCCGCGATGCCCAGATAGAACTCCTTCACGTCCTCGTTCCCGGAGAGCTCCTCCGCCGTTCCGTCCATGACCACCCGGCCGTTCTCGAGTATGTAACCGAAGTCGGCGTATCGGAGCGCCACCGCCGTGTTCTGTTCCGCCAGGAGGAACGTGACGCCTTCGGCGTGCAGCGACTGCACGATCTCGAAGATCTCTGCGACCAGGGAGGGAGCGAGGCCCAGGGACGGTTCGTCGAGGAGGATCATCTGCGGCCGCGCCATCAGCGCGCGGCCGATTGCCGTCATCTGCTGCTCGCCTCCGGACGTGTATCCGGAGACGCTGCGCCTCCGGGCCGCGATCTGGGGGAAATGACCGTAGATGCGATCGAGGTCTTCCCGGATCTCGGCCCGCGAGGCGCGCCGCGAGAACGCCCCGGTCAAGAGGTTTTCCTCGACGGTCAGGTGCTCGAAACAGTGCCGCCCTTCCATGACCTGCACGATCCCGCGGCGAACGACGTCGCGGGGCGTTCGATCGTCGATCCGCTCCCCGCGAAACTCGATCTTTCCCTTCGTGACCGCGCCCCGCTCGGACGCGAGAAGGTTCGAGATCGCCTTCAGGGTCGTCGTCTTGCCGGCGCCGTTCGCGCCGAGGAGGGCGACGATCGTCCCGCGACGCGCCTCGAGCGACACGCCCTTCAGGACGAGGATCACGTGGTCGTAGATGACCTCGATGTTGTGGATGGCGAGGAAGGGGCTTTCGCCCCCGCCCTCACTCTCTGGAGCAGTCACGCGGAGTGATCCCCTTCTCCTTCGCGTATGCCGCCGCCGATTCTTCGATCTGCGGCCGGACGAGGGACTGATCGGACTTGATCCAGTCGCTGATCAGGTTCCACTTCTTGCCGTCCCACTGCTGGAACTTCACGGCGCCGCCGCCTTCATGATCCATGCAGGACAGTTTGATCGGCTGAAGGAGGCCTGTGGCGCCGAGCTCCTTCAGGCGTTTGTCGTCGATGTTCAGATTCTCGAGTCCCCAGCGGACCTGCTCTCCCGTCAGCGGCTTCTTCCCGAATTTCGCCTGCGCGGTGCGGATCGCCTCGCTGTTCAAGATCCCGTGGATCACGCCGCGGTTGTAGTAAATGCTCCCGAACCGCGACGCGTCCTCGAGATTGCCCTTGCGCCCCGCGGAGTACACGTGCTTCTGGATGTCCTTGATGACCGGAAAGTTCGTGCCGGAAGGGTGAAACGCGGCGGCGATGAATCCCTTCGCCGCGTCGCCGGCGGGGATGACGTCCTCTTCGGCGCCGCTCCACCAGACGCCGACGATGTGGTCGCGCGGAAAGCCGACTTTCGCCGCCGTCTTCAACGCGACCGGGTTCATGACGCCCCATCCGCGCAGGATCACCCAGTCGGGTTTCGCCTGGCGGATCTGCAGCCATTGCGATTCCTGTTCGTTGCCCGGCGCCGGGACTTCGATGTGGGTGACGATGAAGCCGTACTTCTTCGCCTGCAGGTCCAGGATCGGGATCGTCTCCTTGCCGTAGGCGGAGCCGTGGTACAGGTTCACGATCTTCTTGCCCTTCAGCTTGTCCATGCCGCCGGACTTCATCCCGATGAACTTGATCTTTGCCGTGTTCTGGCTCCAGTAGTTGGTGACGAGAGGAAAGATGTAGGGGAAGACCCGGCCGTCGGAGGCGTCGGCCCGGCCGTAGCCGATCGAGACGATGGGAATCTTGTCGGTCGTCGCGCGCTCGATGACCGCGTAGGTGATGCCGGTCGAGACGAAGTTGAACATGGAGGCGCCGGTCGGGCCCTTGGCCTTCAGCCGCTCATAGCATTCCACCCCGCGGTCGTTCTTGTACTCGGTTTCGCACTCCTCCCAGGTGAGCTTGACCCCGTTGATGCCGCCGTCGCGGCGGTTCAACATGTCGAGGTAGTCGATGAACCCTCCGTACGTGCCGCTCCCTCCGGCCGCGTAGGGGCCGACGCGATAGCTCGGCATGGGGATGAACTGCTCCTGCTGTCCCTGCGCGGAGAGGGGGAGGGCGAGCGCGAGCACCAGGGTGGCGAGTCCGATCCGAGCCGCGCGGCGGGCATTTCCTGTGGATCTGATCATGCGGGAAGCCTCCTTGAATGAGTTCTCAGTTCTCAGTTCTCCGTTTTTGGTCGTCGAAATCAATGGGGGAATGGCCAGAGGCGAAGCTTCTCCTTTCCGATCTGCCAGAGACGGGCGAGGCCGTAGGGCTCGACGGCGAGGAAGAGGATGATGAGCGCTCCGAAGAGCATGAGTTCGAGATTGGAGAGCAGGCTCTGGCTCACGCGGCCCGAGAAGAGCGTGTGC
>JBBRDK010000179.1:0-3209 GCA_038203955.1 Thermoanaerobaculia bacterium
CCAGCGTGCGCAGGGTCAGGGCGACCTGGGACTCGAGAGCGAGCGCGGGATGACAGCAGGTGAAGATCAGGCGCAGCCGATCGTCGCCGACGCGATGGTCGTTTGAGCCGCCGGGGTCCGGTGAGGCGCTCTCGGTGGCCGAGGCCCAGCGAGCCAGCTCCTCCTGTTTCTCGCGGAATCGGATGTCGCGTCTCAGACGATCGATCGCCTTGTGCCGCGCGGTCGAGACCAGCCACGCGCGGGGATTTCCAGGGAGTGCGTGGCCGGGCCACTGCTCGAGGGCCGCCGCGAACGCGTCGTGCATCACCTCTTCCGCCAGGTCGAAGTCGCCGACAAGGCGGATCAAGGTGGCGAGGATGCGTCCGGACTCCTCGCGGTAGATGCGCTCGATGGAGAGAGGGGAGTCAGGCATCGGAACCAGCGGCGCGGGGCGCAGGGCGTTGGGCGTTGGGCGAGGAGAAGGAGCAACTGAAATGGTCTTCTCGTCGCCCGTCGCCTCCCCGTCCAGCGCCTCCCGCCTACCGCCTACCGCCTCCCGCCTACCGCCCCGTTCAGGCCCCCACATTCATCACAGGCCGAATCTCGACCGCGCCCATCCGGGAGCCCGGGATCCGGGCCGCGATCCCGGCGGCCTCATCGAGGTCCTTCGCCTCGACGATGTAGAAACCGCCGAGCTGCTCGCGGGTCTCGGCGAACGGGCCGTCCGTCGTCAGAGGCTTGCCGTTGCGCACGCGCACCGTCGTCGCTGTCGAGACCGGCTGGAGCGCGTCGCCCGAGACCATGTGCCCGCTCTTGCGGATGTCTTCGGTAAAAGTCATGTATTCGTGAAACAGCTTCCCGCGCTCCTCCTCGGAGAGCCCCGCCCAATCGGCCTCTTTGTCGTAGATCAGCAGCATGTAGCGCATGGTGGTTTTCCCCCTTTGACAGTCAGTCGAACGGCCAGGCCGGAATCGACAGCTCGAGGAAAGATACTTTTCTACTGCCTACCGCCTACCGCTTACCGCCTACCGCCTTCCGGCTATCAGGCGCTGCGCGGCTGGCCTGGACGACGGTGCCGTCGATCAGGGAATCGGGCGGGCTGTCGATCACGAGCGCCCCGGGCGCCAGTCCCGAGGTGACCTCCACCCGGTTCCCGTAGTCGCGGCCGATCGTGACCGGAATGAGGGCTGCGCGGTTCCCCTGAACGACCGTCGCGACGCGCGGGCCTTCGGAACGGAACATCAGAGCGCTCACCGGAAGAAGGAGGGTGGGCGCGCCGCCGGCGAGCTTCAAATGCACCTGCACGGAGGCGCCCGGGAGAATGGCTCCGTCGCGGTTCTCGAGGTCGATCTCGACCAGCATCGTGCGCGTCGAAGGGTCGATCGCGTTGGAGTTGCGGCCGATCTTTCCCGGAAGGCGCACGCCCGGACGCTCCGCGAGGTCGACCTCGACCGGCAGGCCCGGCGTGGCCGCCGCCGATCCGGTCTGCGGCACCCCAACGAAGACGCGCAGGCGGTCGAGCGTCGCGATGTGGAAGAGCTCGCGTCCGGTCCCGCCGCTGCCGGCGTCCACGAGCTGCCCGATGTTGGCGTTTCGCGCCGTGATGACTCCGTCGAAAGGGGCCTCGATTTTTTCGAAACCCACCATCTGCTGGAGACGGCGGACGTTCGCGCGCGACGACTCGGTGGCGGCGTGCCGCGCGGCCAGGCTGCCGGCGGCGTTGTCGGCCTCCTGCTTCGAAACGGAGTCCGACTTCGCGAGCTCCGAGTATCGGTCTCCGGTGACCTTCGCCAGCTGCTCGTTGGCCTCGGCCGATGCGAGGTCCGCCTTTGCCTGCTGGAGCTGCTGTTCGATCTCCGGGGAGTCGATCTCGGCGAGCAGCTGGCCCTTGCGTACGCGCGCTCCGATGTCCGCGTACCATTTCTTGAGATAACCGTTCGTGCGCGCGTAGATGGGGGCGTCGGTGAAAGCGTGCGCCGTTCCGGGAAGCAGGAATTCCTGAACGGGGGCGCCGCGCTCGGGCTCGAAGACCGACACGATCGGAGCCGCGGTCTTCTTCGCGTCGTCTTCGAGAGTGTTGCGCGAGTGGACGCGGGTCGCGATGCCGAACCCGGCGACGATCAGCGCCGCCGCTCCGATCGCGAGGATCGCGCCCCGCGCGCGGCGGGGCGAGACCCGTGGCGGCGGGCCCTCGGGGACGTCCAGGGTGACGTGGCCGGGCGCGGGAGCCGCGACGGGACGCTCGCGCGCGTCAGCCACGGGCCGCGGTCTCCGGGCTCGGCGTCCGCGCGCGCGCGACCCTCCGCCCGTGCAGGAGGCTGAAGAACGCCGGCACGAAAAACAGGGTCGCGATCGTGGCGAGCAGCAGGCCGCCGATGACCGCGCGCCCGAGCGGCGCGTTCTGCTCGCCGCCCTCGCCCCAGCCGAGAGCCATGGGCACCATGCCGATGATCATCGCCAGGGCCGTCATCAGCACCGGGCGAAACCGCGTGAACCCCGCGTTCAGCGCGGCCTCGAGCGCGCTCCGGCCCTCCTCCATCTGCTCTTTCGCGAAGCTCACGACGAGGATGCTGTTGGCGGTCGCGACGCCCATGCACATGATCGAGCCCGTCAGGGCCGGAACGCTCATGGTGGTGTGCAACACGAAGAGCATCCACACAATGCCCGCGATCGCCGCCGGGAGCGCCGAGATGATGATGAAGGGGTCGAGCCAGGACTGGAAGTTCACGACGATCAGGAGATAGACGAGGACGATCGAGAACACGAGCCCGGCCAGGAGGCCGTTGAACGACGTCCGCATGGTCTCGGCCTGCCCCCGCACGACGATCTGGGAGCCGCGGGGGAGGCCCTTCTTCGCCGCCTCGACGATCCGGTTGACGGGTCGCGACACGCTGCCGAGGTCCGTCCGGCCGACGGCCCCGTAAATGTCGATCACCGGCTGGGCGTTGTAGTGGGAAATGCTGCCGAGCTGCGAGCCGCGCGTGATCGTCGCCAGGTTGCCCATGATCTGCGCGGCACGGCCGGCCGAGCTGCTGACGGGGATGTTCCCGAGATCCGCCAGCGAGCTGATGCGGTACTGGGGGGACTGTACGGCGACCGTGTAGCTGACGCCGCTCTTGGGATCCAGCCAGAACGTCGGCGACGTCTGGGAGCTGCCGGAGAGCGCGACGAGCAGATTGGCGGCGACGTCCCGCTGCGAATAGCCGACCTCCTGCGCCCGAACCCGGTCG
>JBBRDK010000180.1:0-3100 GCA_038203955.1 Thermoanaerobaculia bacterium
CGACGTCTTTTCGGCCGGCTTCGTCGAGAGGTTTCGCAAGTTCGCGCGCGCCTTCGCGCAGGTGGCGGCGGGAGAGACGGACCAGACGCTGTTCGTCGCGCCGGTCAACGAGATCTCCTTTCTCTCTTACGCGGGAGGAGACGCGGCCTTCTTCAACCCGTTCGCCCGGCATCGCGGCGACGAGCTGAAGGGGCAGCTCGTTCGCGCGGTCCTCGCCGCCACCGCGGAGGTCCGCGCGGTGGTCCCGCGAGCGCGCTTCGTCTCTCCCGAGCCGATCATCGATATCATCGCCGATCCGACTCGCCCGCAGGACCGGCTATTGGCGGAGAACTATCGCCAGTCGCAGTTCCAAGCCTGGGACATGATCGCCGGCCGCCACCGTCCGGAGCTCGGGGGCAGCGAGGACGCTCTCGATATCCTCGGGATGAATTACTACATCCAGAACCAGTGGATCCACAACGGGCCCGTGCTGGTTCCTTCCCATCCCCAGCACCTGCCTCTTCGCTACATGATGCGCGAGGTGTGGCTGCGGTACCAGCGCCCGCTGTTCATGGCCGAGACGGGAATCGAAGGGGACGCGCGCCCGGAGTGGCTGCACTACATCGGCCGGGAAGTGCGGGCGGCCATCCGCCTCGGGGCGCCGGTCGGGGGCATCTGCCTCTATCCGATCCTGAACCACCCGGGCTGGGAGGACGACCGCCACTGCTTGAACGGGCTCTGGGACTACGCCGACGATCAGGGGCGCCGCGAGATCTATCCGCCGCTCGCCGCGGAGCTCGCGCGCCAGCAGCGCCTCTTCTCGGGGGAAGAGGCGCTCGACGCGTCCGAGCGGATCGTCCCCCAGAGCGACGCGGAGAGCATGGACAGCGAAGAGCTCGCCGTCCTGGATTCCGCGGCCGTCGACATGAACGAAGCGACGGCGAAGAGCCGGGAGGGGTGAAGGGGTTTTCAGTTCTCAGTTCTCAGTTATCAGTTCGTAAATTGGCGAACGGCGAACGGCGAACGGCGGGGCGGCCCCGGTTATCTTTTCGTTTCCCGTTTCCCGTTTCCCGTTTCCCGTTTCCCGTTTCCCGTTTCCCGTTTCCCGTTTCCCGATTCTCGATTCCCGGCTCGTCCTCCGTTACTTCGGCTGCCCACCTCCGGCCAGCTCCACCGCCCGCGCATAGACCTCCCGGGCGGGCCGGCCGAAGCGCGCTGACAGCTCCCGGGCGATCGAGCGCTTGTCCTTCCCGGCGGCGAGCGCGTCGAGGATCGCGGCATCGAGATCTTCCTCGGCCGCGTCCGCCGGCTCCCCGGAGGCTCCTTCCACGACGACGGTGATCTCTCCGCGTCCCGCGCCGCGAGCCTTGAACGCGGCGGCGGTCTCGGTCAGAGTGCCGCGCACGGTTTCCTCGTGGATCTTGGTGAGCTCGCGCGCGACGCACGCGCGGCGCGGCCCGAGGACGGCGGCCGCGTCCTCGAGCGACCCCGCGATCCGGTGCGGAGACTCTAACCACACGAGGGTGTCGGAGGAGGACCGGCGCGCCTCGAGGGCGCGCCGCCGTTCGCCCGAGCGGGACGGCAGGAACCCGAGGAAGGTGTGCGGCACCGTCTTCAAGCCCGAGACCGCGAGCGCCGCCGAGACGGCGGACGGCCCGGGGACGACGTAGACCGGGAATCCGGCCGCGGCGGCCGCGGCGACCAGGCCCTGTCCCGGATCCGAAACGGCTGGCATCCCGGCGTCCGAGACGAGCGCGACGGTCTCGCCCGCCTGGAGCCTCCGAAGAAGATCGGGCGCTCGGGCGCTCTCGCGCGGGGCGGGGCACGAGATCCGCGGGGCGCCGACCCCGAACCGCGCGGCGATCTTGGCCGTCACCCGCGTGTCCTCGCAGAAGATCGCGTCCGCCCGGGAGAGCGTCGCCAGAGCGCGCGGAGAGAGGTCCTCGAGATTGCCGATCGGGGTGCCCACGATCCAGAGGCTCCCTCGACGCGGCTGGCCCCCCACACGGGGAAAATACCATGCGGTCTCGACCCGTTATGATCGCGGCATGCGCACTCTCGGACGGGCCATTGCGCTGGCGGCCGTGTTCTTCGCGGCGGGCCGCGCTTCCGGGAACGTCGTCGATCGGATCGCTGCGACGCTCGACGACGTGGCGATCCCCGAGAGCGACGTGCGCAAGGCGATGGCCGTTTCCGCCATCGCCCCGGAGCCCGGCGAGGACGCGGCAGCGCATCGCGGGCGAGTGCTGGACGCCTTGATCGATCAGCGGCTCCAGTATCGGGAGGCGCTTCGATTCGGGCCCGCGGTGCCGGATGCGGCGGAGGTCGATGCCGCGATGAAGAAGCTCCGCGAGCGGCTCCAGAGCGAGGGCCGCGACCCGGCCGCCGAGTTCGCAGCCGCCGGCATGACGGTCGAAGACGTCCGCGCCTCGCTCGCCCGGCAGCTCGTGGTGCAGAACTACCTTCAGGAGCGTTTTCGTCCCATCGCCCTCGCGGACGACGAGCGCGCGCGCGAGGAGTACGACACCCGCTACAGCGCGGAGCGGCGGGCCGCCGGCGCGCCGGTCGAGCCCTTCGAATCGGTCGCCGAGGACATGCGCCGGCGCTCCCAGCAGCGCGTTTACAACGAGGAGGCCGAGCGATGGATGCGGGAGATCCGCCAGAAGGCGCGGATCGCCATCTACACGGTCGCGGTTCCGATCGGCGAGGGGCGGACCCCGATTCCGCTTCCCACGCCGCCGCGCCCGCTCTCGGCCGCTCCCGTCAGCGCCGCCCCGTCGACCCGCATCCCCCAGTAGGACAATCCGCCCGGCGGGTTCGCGGTGCGGGCACCGCCGCCGGTCAGGCTCGGGAGGCCGTCTTCTCGTCCTCGAGCATCCCGCGCAGCTGCTGGCGGAGCTCCGGCGTGTCCCGGTGGCCGTGGCTCGCGACCGCGTGCTGAACGGCGACCTCGACGACCTCGTCTTCCGGCCCCGCGATGGTGACCGTGCACCCCTTCTCGCTCGGAAACCGGCGGCAATCGGCGACTTTTCTCGAATCCATGAGGTCCTCCTTTTTCATCCGGGCGGCCAGCGCATCTGCCGCCCTCCGAGAACGTGGAAGTGGAGATGGAAGACGGCCT
>JBBRDK010000181.1:0-2464 GCA_038203955.1 Thermoanaerobaculia bacterium
GGACACGTACACCTCACCCGACGTCGGATGGATCGCCAGAGCGAGGGCGAGGTCGGCGCCGCTCCCGCCCAAGTACGTCGCCTGCAGCAGAGGATCGATCACCACCGGCAGCGCAGGATCGTAGCCACCCAAACGGAAGCCGTAGCTAGAGCCACGAACGTCATAGGCCACCTGGATCTCGCGGCGTATGCCACCGCGTTCCTGATAAGCCACCGGGGCAGTGAACGTCACGTCACCGGGTCCCGTGGACGCGATGAGCGCTCCGGCCCGATCCGCTCGCAGCCGCCGCGCGCCCCTCACGCTCATCCGGATTCGTGACGGATCGGCACCCGGCTGCACCGTGAAGACCTTCTCGACACTCCTGCCCCGCGCCCGAAGCTTGACTACGATCCCCGGCCAGACCTCCCCAAGGGATACATCTTCGAGGGTTTCGAGTCCGCTCCTCCAGCGCGCCGGGTCATTGCCGAGAAAGTAACTGACTCGAGTGGACGCGCGATCGCCTCCGCTCGGACGGGCTCTTCCGCCCACCGCGGTCTCCGTCAGGAACCAGCCAGGCGTCCTCCCGGCAGACCGCCTGCCCGAGGCCGAGGCTTCCTCCCCCGGCAACGAGTACACGATCCGGCCGTCCCGCGTGACGAACACCGTGCCGGCAAAGGTCGGCGCGTAGTAGGCCACCGCAGAGTCGGTCTGTCCCGCGTTGGCTATGAAAGGCAGGGACAGGCCGGACAGTCGTTCTCTGGTCTTCTCGCTAATTCCGGGGGTCTCACCTGAGCCTGTGTGCGCCAGGAAGAAAGCCAGCACAGCAAACACCCCAATTCGAAGACGCCGCTCCAAGAATGCGAGTCCCGTCATGGTCCGCCTCCGATTTTTTGCGAAACCTCCCGACCTTTGGGACGTTTGTGCGTTGGAGGTATTTGACCCGTTCTTATCACCTCCCTCGAGAGCGTCGCAACGCCGGCGCCAGGAGGAGCTCGTCAAACACGGCCCATGCCCGGACCGGGTCGAAGGCGACGGCCGTGCGGACCGGATCGGGGATCCCCGCGAACGCGCGCTGGGACATCGGAAAACGTCGAGCCTCGAGGAGCACGGAGAGGCAACCGGCCGCTTCGAGAGCCGGGGAAAGATCCCAGACCGGGAAACCCCGACGCCCGTGGCGCCAGCGGGACCGAGTGAGCCAGCGACGCGAGCCTCGGGCGAGAAGCGCTCCGGCCGAACCGCAAGAGGAGATCGCATCGAGGCGGCGCCCGTCGCAACGGAGGCGCCGCACGACGTCGAGCGGGTAGACAACGAGGTCGAGCCAGGGCGTCGCGAGTACCTCGCGGGCCGCGCCACGATCTTTCGCCAGATTGAACTCATGCGGCCAGAGGGGAGGAAAGACGCCGCGGGAAGAGAGGTTGCCGCCGACGATCCGAAGGGCGACGCGATCGGCGACGTGAGAATCTGCGCGGAGAGCGGCGGCGACGTTCGACAGGGGACCGATCGCGACGAGGCGCGCGCCGGGCGGAAGCGCCGCGATTGCCTCTCCTGCCGCGGCCGTGTACCCGGACCCCTCGCCTCCCCGCACGATTGCCACGGCGACGTCCGCGGCTTCTGCCAGCGATCGAGCGCAGTCTTCCGCCTCTGCGGCGGAGACATTGCCGGTGACCGTCGAGACGCCCAGGAGGTCGATTCTTCCGATTCGCGCCGCCGCAAAGAGTGCGGCGAGGGCGAATCCGTCGTCGACGTCTCCCGAGCGGCTTCCGAGCGCCACGTCGGTGTCCACCCAGATTCGCGGACGGGGCGACGTCAAACCCGGACGAAGAAGAACGTCAGGGCGCAGATGAGATAGAGCGCGAGAAGCTGCGCGCCCTCCAGCCAGTCGCTTTCGCCGTCGAGCGAGATGTAGGCGAAGATCGCCGACGAGGCGAGGAGCGCGACGAGCTCCATCGGCCGGAAGATCAGATTCAGCGGGTGGAGGAACAGGCTCGCCAGCACGAGGCAGGGCGCGACGAACACCGCGACCTGGATCGAAGAGCTCGCCGCGATCGAGAACGCGAGCTCCATGCGGTTCGCGCGGGCGAACTGGACGGCGCTGTAGTACTCGGCGATGTTGCCGATGATCGGGATCACGATCAGGCCGACGAAAAACGACGACAGCCCGAGCGAGCGGGAAACCGGCTCGACCGCGCCGACGAGAAGCTCGCTCGCCGCCGCCGTGGCCACGACGGCGCCCGCGAGAGTCCCGAAGGAGCGGCCGAGTCCCCAGGGCCGTGCGTGGGCGGCGAGCGGGGGCGCCTCCGCCTGCCGCGCCGCGGCTCGGCCCGCGCGGGAGAAGTAGGAATACCCGATGTACGCCGCATACGTCGTCAGGAGGAGGACGGCGATACCCACCGAGACCTCCTCCTGAA
Source organism: Thermoanaerobaculia bacterium (assembly GCA_038203955.1). Taxonomy (GTDB): domain Bacteria; phylum Acidobacteriota; class Thermoanaerobaculia; order UBA5066; family Gp7-AA6; genus JALYUA01. The sequence continues at coordinate 2,388 of JBBRDK010000181.1, forward strand.
GGAACGCGCTGTGCTCGGCCTGAGCGAAGACGGCCGGAAGCGCCATGGCCGAGACCGCGAGAATCATCATGGTGGAC
>JBBRDK010000182.1:0-2050 GCA_038203955.1 Thermoanaerobaculia bacterium
CGCCTATCGCACGGCCGCGAAGGACAACCCCGACGTGTACAAGAACCTCGAGGTCGTCAAGACGCCGCTCGGCCCGGCCGGACGAGTCAACGGCGCGCGCACCATGTCCTACGGCATCTACAACTTCTCCAAGTCGCAGGATCTGGGCCGGGAGTTCCTGTACGCGATGAACGCCGCGGGTCTGAAAGGCATGGAAGCCTCGACCGGATACAACCACCCGATGCTGAAGGGGTTCTGGAAGAAGCCGATGCCTGTCATCGGCCACGAGCCGAAGCTCGAGCTGCTGCAAGACTTCCAGAATGACGTGAAGTTCATCGGGTACCCGGGCCCGATGACGAAAACGGCGACGACGATGTACCAGAAGTTCATCGTCCCGACGATGTTCGCGGAAGTGTCCAAGGGCAAGTCGCCCCGGGCGGCGATGGAAGACGCGGAACAGAAACTGCGGGCGGTAAGCGGGTAAAGGCGCTGGGGGTTGGGCGAGGGGCGCTGGATAGGCGCTGGGGGCTGGGCGCTGGGCGAAGAGCTCCCGTTGTCCCGGCCCTCGCTTCGCCCTTCGCCCTTCGCCTTTCGCCCCTCGCCTAGCGCCTAACGCCTAACGCCCCATGGCCGAGGTCGTCCTCGAACGGGTCGAGAAGCGGTTCGGGGACGTCCTTGCCGTCGCCGGCATCGACCTGACGATTCGCGACAAGGAGTTCGTCATCCTCGTCGGGCCGTCCGGGTGCGGGAAGACGACGACGCTGAGGATGATCGCCGGCCTCGAAGAAATCTCCGGCGGTGACATCCGCATCGCGGGCCGGTCCGTGACGCACCTTCCGCCCCGCGACCGCGACATCGCGATGGTCTTCCAGAGCTACGCGCTGTATCCCCACATGACTGTCGCCCGGAACATGTCCTTCTCGCTTCGGCTCCGAGGCATGCCGAAGGAACAGATTCGCGAGCGCGTCAAAGACGTCGCGGAGATCCTCGGCCTCTCGGAGCACCTCGACCGCAAGCCGCGCCAGCTCTCCGGCGGCCAGCGCCAGCGGGTCGCCGTCGGCGCGGCGCTCTGCCGGCAGGCGGGAGTGCTTCTGTTCGATGAGCCGCTCTCGAACCTCGACGCCAAGCTTCGCGTGCACATGCGGACGGAGCTGAAGCGGCTCCACCAGAGCATCCAATCGACGATGGTCTACGTCACTCACGACCAGGTCGAAGCGATGACGATGGGCGACCGCATCGTCATCATGAACGCGGGCGTGATCTGCCAGGTCGGGAGCCCGCTCGAGGTCTACGACAAGCCGGCGAGCCGCTTCGTCGCGGGGTTCATCGGAAGCCCACCGATGAACTTCTTCGAGGGAGAGCTCGTGGCCGACGGCCCGAACCTGGCGGTCGCCCTCCCCGGCGGTCTCCGCCTTCCGCTTCCCCGCCCGGAGCTGTCGTCCCGGGCGGGACGGAGAGTGTCCTTCGGCATCCGCCCCGAGCACATTTCCGTCGCGCAGAGCGGCCGGCCGCTCTCCGACGTCGCATGGGCGGCGGTCGCGAACCCCGCCCGCGTGCCGGCGGTCATCGAGGTCGTGGAACCGCTCGGCCATCGCGTCGTCGTGACGGCGCGGGGAGAGGCCGGCACGTTCCAGATGGAAACGGAGATCCACGCCGGAGTCCGCCCGAAAGACCTCGTCGACCTCTGGTTCGACATGAACCGCGCCTACCTCTTCGATGGCGAGACGGAGGTCACCCTCTGAGCGCCGCGACGCCTCCCGGCCCGGCCCCGCCCCGGGACCCGCCGCACCGCCGAGCCCGCCTGTTCGATCGGGAGGCCCCCCTCGGGTACGCCCTCGTGCTGCCCGCCGCGCTCTACCTGGCCCTCTTCATCGCCTACCCGTTCGGCATGTCGATCTATCTCTCCCTGTCGGACGCCCAGGCCGGCAACCAGAAATGGAGCTTCATCGGGACCGCGAACTACTCGAAGATCCAGAGCTACGACCTGCTCGCGAACGATTTCGTGATCGGCCGGTTCCCCTCCGCAGCCGAGGCGCGCGCCTTCGTGGCCGCGCGTCCGGGATTGAAGGTC
>JBBRDK010000183.1:0-1779 GCA_038203955.1 Thermoanaerobaculia bacterium
GGCGCTCGTCTATCTCGGCCTGGGCGATCGCGCACACGCGCTGGATTACCTGGAAAAGGCGTATGCGGCCGACTCGCAGTGGCTGGGGTGGCTGAAGAACGACCGAACCTTCGATCCTCTCCGCTCGGAACCGCGCTTCGCCGCGCTGTTGAAGAAGGTGAGATTGGAAAAGTGAGCGAGAGAAGGGCCGGCGGACTCCGTTACAGGCTGCCCATCCGACCGCTCCGATAGTCCTCAAGCGCCTTTCGGATCTCGGCTTCGCTGTTCATGACGAACGGCCCGTAGCCGACGACCGGCTCGTCGATCGGCGCTCCCGACAGGACGAGGATGGTCGAATCGGCGGCGGCCTCGATCGAGACCGCCTCCCCGTGACGGTCCAGCACCGCGAGGTCTCCCTCGTCGACCGCGTCGGCCCCGTTTACGAGCCCGCCCCCCCGAAGGAAGAGAAGTGCGGCGGCGTGCCCCTCGGGGACGCGGAAATTCGCCGTCTTCTTCGCCTGGAGCCGCATGTCCCAGAGGTCGATCGGGGTCTGCGTGCGGGCGGGGCCTCTGGCCTCCTCGAACTGGCCCGCGATCACCCGGACGGACCCGGCGTCGGCGGCGAGCGTCACCGCGGGGATCGCGGGACTCACGATGTCCTGATATCCGGGCGGGGACATCTTGAGCTTCGCGGGCAGGTTCACCCACAGCTGGACCATCTCCATCGTGCCGCCCTTCGCGGTGAACTCGCGGCCGTGTTTCTCCTCGTGAACGATGCCGGCCGCGGCCGTCATCCACTGGACGTCTCCCGGGCCGATCCGGCCCTTGTTTCCGGTCGAGTCACGATGCTCGACCTCGCCCTGGTAGACGACCGTCACGGTCTCGAAGCCGCGGTGCGGGTGCTCGCCCACGCCCCGGGGAGCGAGGGCGGGAAGGAAGTCCGCCGGCGCCGCGTAGTCGAGAAGCAGGAACGGGCTCAAAGAAGGGGCGGTGTCGTACGAGAACATGGAGCTGACGGGGAAGCCGTTGCCGACCCAGTGGCGGGGCGGAGCCTGCTCGATGCTCAGGAGGCTTTTGCGATTGGACGTCGGGGTTGTCATAGAGCCCTAAATAGTCCTTTCGGGGGGCGCTGGGTTCAGCAGGGCAACCAGATGGGGTCTGACCCGAAATCCTGATTTCACGGGCGGACGGCGCTCCTGCCGAACGGACTGATCTAAAGATGCCCGAGCTAGGAGGCGGGTGTTCTTTTCGATCGGACCCGGATGGCGAGACGACGGAACCCCGCGTCGTACTGGCTCGAATCGATATCGAGGTCCTTGCGGAGGGCGAAGGCGGAAGAGAGCAGCTGCCGGGCCCCCGACGCGTCGCCCGCACGGTATCGCTCCCACGCGCCGGAGAGATAGATCGCCGCCCGGGTGTCGGCCGAGAGACCGGGCTCGTCGGCGGCGCGCGCGTAACGCGAGGTTCCTTTCGCCACGATACGCGTGCTCTCCTTGCGGGCCGGACCGGCGGGTTGTCGGACCGGCGGCGTGTTCTGTCGCGCCTGCAAAACCGGCGGCGGGGGAGGGACTCGGGCAACGGCGGAGGGTACGGGAGCCGGGGCCGCGCTTGTGGAAGGGGATCCAGCGGCGGGCTCCGAAGACATCTGCGGGATCGACACGCTCGCGGGCCGCGGGGGACTCGTGGAGATTTCTCCGTTTCCGGCGGAGGCGCCCGGGCGCGCGCGAAGCAGCGCCAAGCTTCCCCAGACGAAAATCGCTACGACCGCGCACGCGATCCCGACGGTCACCAGCACCGCGG